>PWJC01000061.1 GCA_003560165.1 Bacteroidales bacterium | reverse complement strand
CAATGGAGATAAAACGAACATAAAAAAGGAGACACTCTAACTAAAGGGTGTCTCCGATTTTTTTTAAATAAAATGCCTACCACCTGTCACAGTGGTAAGCATGACTCCAACGTTAATCATCTTCAAAAAATACCTTATCCATTGCGCTTCTTCTGGGCCTTGGGGGATCAAATACATTTAGTATTCTTAATGACTGGTTCACTACAGGAATTGTTTTTAACGTGTAATGGAACGGATGTATTCTTGCTCTTGGGTCTCTTCCTCGTACAAAATAACCTGTTTGCACTACTGCATTATGTCCTATTTGTCCAAGTCTTGTAAGTAGCCCCATAATAGGTAAAGGAGACCTCATTATATCTCCTACAGATGAAGGAGACATCCAAAAACTTATCTCAAGTAGCGCTCTTCTTGCAAGTTGAGCAGCATTCCAAGTAAACAGGTTGCCTTCTTCTTCATCGTCCCAGTTTAATCCCCCCAGAAGCTGAACTAGAACAATAAAAGCTAAATACACCCTTAATTCAGCCATAAGGGAGTTAAGTTTAGCTCTATGCATTTTCACAAATTTCTGTCTTCTCTCTTCTTGAGTTTTTCCAAGTTGTTCTATTATATAAGGATTATCTGTTTTATTCTCATTGATAAACTTCTGCATTTTAGCGTCGACAACATTCATGTTTACTTCATGCGAATATAGCCCCATAGTCAACGCCTCAGTAGCTAGGGATAAAACAGACCTTATTCCGTGATTTAGCCCGTGTTCTACGATTTCTCCAAAAGCTACTGCAAATCTCCCTTGTTCAAGGCTTTCTAATGTAGTGTCATATTCCAACCTGCCAAATCTTGTAGTAGCCATACCGGGGAGCCAAGAACGTAAGTGCATTACGGCGCTTCCAGCCATTGTAGAATATATGAGACCTTTTTGAAATTCATTTGTCATACCTTTTGTTCGTTGAGCTATTTTACGAACTTTGCTTCTATACTTTTGAAGCTCTTCAATGGTAAGTCCTTCTATAAACGTACCACCATCTTCTCCTCTTTGAATAGCATCAGCTACTGTGGGAGCGTCTTTATTTATAAGTTCAGTCAATTCTGGATTTTTTATACGTCCATCACTGTCTACCCTATACTTAAGGGACATTGCTACAGATATTGCAGTATCTATCCTGTCATCTCCCAAAATGTGCCCTTTAAATAATGTGTGGCTTCTTATATGTCTACTTACAAAATTTATACCTGATTGATGTGCTTGCTCTTGTAAATAATCCCTTGTTGTAGGTTGGACAAAATCATAAACATTTTGGTATCTGTCGTCTCTTTGCCCGAACCATTTTAAAGCTTTGTTCCAGTCTTTTTGGTCAAAATGCATATTTTCTTTAGATAACATATACATATTAAACCTTGCAGTACTATAGTTGGCTCCAACTAATATAAGATTAGCGCCAATTGCTGTATTACTAAAGAAATTCAGAATGGATTGTGTTACTTTGTTAGAAGAATACTTTTTAGAGGTAAGTAGTTCTTTATCATATTGTTGTTTATAAAGCAACCTATTGACAAACTTATCAAATGCTTGTGCTAAGTCAGGAGCCCCTAATTTCTGTGTAATACTATTTATCCATTGATTCCAAATAGGTTTATCTTCTTTAGACATCAACTTATTTTTCATCTTTTCAGAGTGTATAATAATTTGAAGTCCTTTTACCATGGGCTCTATATTTGTTAGTTCCCTATGCTCATTAGCTTGAGCTATGAATAGTTTTAAACTTTGGGTTAAATCTACAGATTGAAATTCTCTGCCTAATTCATAAGCCTTTGCTTTTTTTCGTCTTTCTACTTCTGTTTCAAACTGCTCTGTACCCCTGTCATATATAACTGCCACTTCTTCTTGTATAGCGGCTATGTCTGCTTTACTTGGGTCTGAAGTAAGACCTTCAACAAATAATAAAGGTACTTGTTTAACAGTTTCTCCAGAAGTACTTGTAACTCCTCGTATTTCATCTTGTTCACGTATTTTGAGTTTCTGTTTCATAGTATCCACAGATTCTAATACCCCCCACATACCTTTTTCAGCTATAGTATTTACAAAGCCTTGATGGACTACAGGTACAAAGTTTTCTCCAATAACTTTTCTGCCATAAGTTTCCCTATAATCTTCTATTATTTCATTATACACATCATAGTATGCTTTTACTTCTGGTATGGATTGTATTTTTTTGTACTCTGGTGATTTGTACCTGTCTGCCTTTTTGCTCGGCTTAAGAAGTACTTTTTCTCTTCCTTTTATCCCCCTATAAAAAGCGTCTTTGCTTTTTCTGGGGTCAGTAAATTCATAAAATGTTTTTAATCTTCTATCATGTTCTTTTTGGTCAATCTGAGTACGTTCAAGTTCTCTTTTTAAATCACTTTTTATGTTTGCTTCTGCTCTCTTTACAGCTTCTACATCAATTTCAAAGTTCTCGGAAATCCATGCTTTATCTTCTGCCGTAAGCTCTACTTTATCAGGATGTCCTGCATGGAGATTGGCTTTTCCAAACACTTTATACTTCATTTCTTCAAACTCTCGACTATACTCGTTGTGCATCCTTTTTGTTTTACGGTCAAATAAGATATCAAAAGTTGCTTTTCCCGTATATCCATTATTTTTTGCCCACTTTTTAAACTCTTTATCTACTTTGTTTATCTGCCGATATCTAGCTTCAGTGTCTAGTCTTGCTCTCTCTTTTGCAGACTTTAAAAAGGTTTCCAGTTTTTTAAATATGGGTATATGCCAATTTTCTAGCCCATGGAACAGTCTTCCTGCGTTGCTTATTCCTTGTCCTGAGCTTAATAATTCTTCCCCACCAAGTCTGTTTAACAGCTCTTGAAATATCTTTTGTTTGGTTTCAAGTACATAGCTTGAAGCATTCCGCACCTTGTTTTGTACTTTTGCCTTTGTTTCAGGGTCTGCATTTTCTACCCCAAGAACATCTAAAAAGTCTGAAGAAAGGTTTTCATAAATTTCCATTTCTCTATAGCCTTCATACAGTTCTGCATAAGATATATACCCTTCTTCGTGCCTTGTTTTGTGAAGATTTTTATTGAATCTTCTTACTACACTTCTTATCTGGTCAAGTGTTGCTTCTGCGTCTGCATCAACCAATAAACTTTGCATGGCTTTGTTTACTGATTTAAGCTCTTTCCTGGCTTGTGCTTCTTCTGTTCTGGTCTTGGCAACTTCTAGTTTATTGTTAAGTTCAGATTGTCTTGCTTCCATCTTTCTTATAAGATGTTGAAGACTGTTAAATTTGCTCTGCTCAGCAACAGGTATAGGTTTGAGATGTTTTAAATCATTCTCTTTTGTGTAAAGAGACAATGTTTGAAAACCTTCTGATATCTTTTTAACCCATTCTCTAGACGCTTTATCATATTTATCAAAATTTACATTTATGGGTATAACTCTAGAATGTCTTAACGAATGTACTCCATAGTTATCTTTTAACATATTAGCATAGTTAGAGAGCTGTACTGCCCAATCTTCTTGTTTTACAGTTGAAGGGGCTTCTCCTTTTTTAGCTGAAAATGTTTTATAATCATACAATGCGGCACTACCATCGCTAAAAACTACTATAAGGTCGGCTGTTCCCGCTCTTTGATTGTTTTCATCATACAGTACAAGCTCTTGAAAGTGCCGTATAGAGCCTTTAGGATCAATGGTATTTTGAATGTCCTTGATAGAATCCACCATTTCCTTGGAAGCTTTTACCATCAACTCAAATTGTTTTTGAGTTAATCTAAAGAATTCATTACCCTCGTCTTTAAATTCAGGGTTTTCTTTGAGTTCTTTGATTAAATTAGCTTCAATGGGCTTCCAATGCGGTGTTTTATTCTCAAACAAATTGCCCATAATACTCTCAAAATATTTATGCACCACTGTACCTTTCTTAGCATAAAACATAGCTGGAGGACCAGAGTATTGGGTTCCCAATCTTGCTTTTCTTTCCTGTACTATCTGGGATATCCTTTTTATTCTAAGCTCCTTGTCATTGGCACTTACATATTTTCCGTCTGCCTGTTGTATAATTCGTTGAGTAGCTTCTAAACCTTCTACAATGGCTTCTTGAGAACGGGCATTTTCTAAATTAGAGACATGTTTTTTATTCTCTATAAAGTTCTTAATATAGGGGTCTGGATTTTCAGGTAAGTATCCCAAGTCTTCATATATAGCATATACAGCGTCTAGACCTATCTCGGCTTTGATTTTTTTAGCTGACTCAGAATTTAAGTTGGGGCATTTATCACTCATCGTGTTATACAGAATTTTTTAAGTTTGGTGGATTCTTCTCTAGTAGAGGAGTTGGATTCTATACCTTCTACTGTGACAGGGGCAGCATATATTGGATGACCATAAGATAACATACTTTGATTAGAAACAAAATCTTTTATCCCTGTGTATTCTAATTCATATGTGTCTGTTCTTCCGTCTTTTGGTATGTTAGAGAACACCTCAAAGTCAAGATTATCTTGTTTTTTATTAACAAATATCCTGGGTTTGGATTTTCTGGTAGGTTTTCTGAATCTTTGCCATTCGGATATAGCTGTTTGAGCTTCTGCCATTCTAGCTTGATTTCCTACTCTTCTTGCTGTACTCATTTCTTTGAGAAGTTTGTTATATTCTGGTAAATATTCAAACATCTTATATATCAACAAATTTTTATCTAATCTTCTTTTTGTAGGTACAATATCATTATTATTATAGTTACTTACTACAAACTGGGCTTGGAATTCTGCAAAGTTTACTGCTTCTCCTACATTCATCTTATTGTCAAATGCGGATTCCATTATTTCTATGTACAGCTGTGCTGGTATATATTTAGTATAGGTAATAGGAGATACTTGTAACCCTGACTGAAGTAATGTTACGGCTGCCAATCCTTTAGCAAGCTCTGGTTTTTCAGCATAAAGTTCTCCCCATGCTTCTATTAAAGTGTTTGATTCTATTAAATCAAGCCTCTGGTCAAAAAGCTTTATAGTGTCTATAACTACATCTTTGTCCCCTATTTTTTGGGTTTCTCTGCCTATAATGGGTTGTAAACTTCTTATTAATATGTTCTGGTTTCCTTGTTGTTGTTCTAAATCCAACAGTTTGGCAATGGACTCTTCTCCAGACAGAAGCTGTGTAGCCATTTCAGAAATATTTCCATAAGGCTCTCCCCCCATTCTTATATCAGAGGTCAGTACAACAGAGCTTATATAATCAGATTTGAATTGGTCAAGTACTCTTATCTTCTTGTCAAAAGGTATATAGGAATCAAACATCCTTTCGACCCAGAAATTATAATAGTTATTGTACTCGGTTGTTTCTCCGTTAATTTTTTTACTATGTATAAATAGGTCTGAATACAGGTCTTTAATAGACTTCATGGCTTCATAATAAGAAGTGTAAAATCCTTCTTCGGAAGTCAAAGAAAGCTCTGCATTTTCTATGGCAGTTTCTCCATTGGCTACTCTATCAGCTCCCAATAACCGCAAATCAAGTTCAGAGGTATTCTTTCCTATACCTTGCGTGTCTACTCTGGTAGCTTGAATATACATATTCAATTCTTCTGCGGAAGATTGGTATTGCAAGTAGTCTTTTAAAAGTTTCTTTTGAGTAGCATTGTTTGTTCTTCTAGGATTTAACTGCATTTCCATTTGTCCCCATCCTATATTTCCAGAGGCTTCTTGTTTACCAAATTCTGTATCTATAATGTCCATAACATCTTGGACACTTTCTAAGCCCCCGGACATCTCAGATTTCATAATAGATGTAAGCTCTATATATCTACGTATGATAGGCTGATTAAGAAATACCATTACTTTTTCCAACGGGATACCCGCCCTTATTAAGTAAATCATGGTATTAGCAGTATGGGTATTAATGTTCAAGTTATAGAACAGTGGGTTTTTAGCGCCATCAACTGCTGCGTTTACTGTTTGATTGAGGGTGGTAGTAATATAATTTCCTTCTGTATCTTTTACAGCCCCTAAGAATACTTTACCTTCTGGAGTTTTGTTATACCCATCAACAAAGTTTAAAGTGTGGCCTTCTTTCATAGCATAGCCATGCATTTGAGCTATAATGTGGTCAGTATTATGGAGAGCTGTTCTACCTGTAAGTATTTTACTTGACAGGTTTCTCTCTTCCACATTAGATTGATACACCACATCTAACATAGATTGGGTAAAAGTACCCCTTTCTTTTTTCCGATTTTGCAGTTTAAGTATATTATCTTCAGCTTTTTCGAAAAGTGTTACACCAATAGATTCCAAATGCTGGGATTTATTTGGTTTTGATGCAATCATATCTCTGGACAACTCTATGAGTTTATTCTCAAGCCCTTCTCTTGTAATATTATCAGGGTCATATTCTACGTATTCAAACTTTCCGGTTTTCTTGTTTACCTTGTAATTTGGTACAAAAATATTAAGTTTGTCAATATCAAAGTCAGAGCCCGCTTTAGCTACTATTTCACTTGGGAGTATTACAGTGTCCCCATATTCTTGTGGTAAAAATTTTACTACTTGTATACGTTCAATAGAATTCAAACCGGATGTAGGAATCCTGAAACCCACCATATTCAGTAATTTAGGGTCTACGTTGTCTAAACTTACCTCTCCTAAAGCTTCTTTAAATCTGTGAGGAAGCATAACTTGCATAGTGCCTGTTTCAGGGATAAACCTTAAGAAATTAGATTTCATTCTTGTACCTTTATCCGCATATTCCCTTTGACCTTTTTCATTAAGATACGTCATAGTTTCAAATGTGGTAGACGATGCCTGTATAAAACCGCCTCCATGTATCTTTTGAGAAAATATTCTATCAGAAGCCAAAGATGCAAGGATGTTTTCTATCTTATCCCTGTTAGATATAATATCAAGCCCAAACTTATTGAATTTGGACTCTATCATTTCTAGAGAATCCAGTACATTATTATTAGCATTACGCTGTAGAGATTGTTTTCGGATATAGGATAACAAATTTTTAACTGATTCTGGACTATATCTTCCTTCTCCTGTGTCTTTAAGTCCAAACTGCTCTTTAAGTTCATTTACTCCATGCTCTACAAGCTTATTATGGATATCTAAAATTTCTCTTGCTTTACTCTCCAATGCTTGGTTGGGAGAATACTTATCAAACACATTACTGAATATGATCTTCATAAACTGGCTGCCTTTTGATACTTCTCTCTTCATGTTATCGCCAGTTTCCAGCTGTATTCCCCAATATTTAGTATAAGTATCTTGGTATATGGTTTTGTTATCGTTGTTTTTATCAGCTACACTGAAATTTCCTTCGTTATCATACAGATTTTGGATACCTGTGGAAGAGTTTTGCTGTGTGCCTATTTTATTAGCTGACTCAAAAGTAACTAAATCAGTATTAGTCCTGTTCATAAAGTCAATCAAGGCGTGAGAGTTTGTGTGTTCTTTACCCAAATTAGGCAGTACAGGAATAACTCCCAACTTGTACATTGCTGGAGTAAAACCATCTTGAGCTAAAGGCCCAAAGTATTGAGGCTTAAGCATATTAAACACTGTACGTGTACCATCTACATTCTTCAAATCGTTTACTGTAACTGTTTCTGAAACACCCTCAAACTCAAAATCAATGTGCGTGGCTCCTTCTTTACGATTTAACCATTGATATAGCCTTTCTTGGTCTTTAGACCATATACCTGCTAATAATTTAAAATCTCTATAGCCATCTAAATTTATAAGAGCGATGGCGTCTGGTTCGTTGATATTTTCATAGGCATAAGGATCAGTGTATTCCTTTATTGAATCAATAACACTAGAAACTACTTTTATATCATTAAAAACAGCGGTTCTAGTAACCATTTGAGCTCCACTTGTATACTGGTCAGAAACGTTACCGTCTTTAATAAACAACCTTTTACTTTTTATTCTAGGAAAATGTGACTCTATAGAAGTTATAGACATCTCATCAGCTAAAAGTCGTTTCTTAGTACCTACTAAAGCAGACATCCTTTTGTAAAAGTTATCCGCATCTTTGTATAAAGCAGGATGTCCTGTAAACAACTTTGTCTGTTCAATGTTCCAAATTGACTTATTGATAATAGATTGTTGTAATATATCCTCTATCTGTTTTCTATTGAGAACAGGGGTGGGTTTGTTTACATCTGTTTTTGTAGAAAGTCCAATATTTCTATACTGCCCTCCATCGGGTATAATAAGTCTATAACGCAGAGCGTGGTCAAATAAATTATTGATTTCCCCAGAAAGAGCGCCCTGAACTCCTACTTTAAATTTAGATAGTGCAGTATCTGAAAATTCTCTGGTAAGTACAGCATCTACATATTGCTTTTTCAATCCTACCTTATCCAATATATCTTTAAACATAGACTTTTCATACATCTCATTTGCTCTGAGACGGTTTATGTTTTCGGGATTATTCTGTTCTCCAGTAAGTTTGTGTTTATTTATTATCTGGTTGTCCGTAGGATAAAGCAAATTAGTGGACATTCCCTCATTAAGCCCTTTATCTAAAATATCTGCAAAGTAGTTGATTTCCGTGTTTAGATATTTACCCATCTGGTTTTGAAAGCCAGCTAAGTTATGTACAAGTTGTGGAAGACGATATACTCTCTTTAATGAGTTGTCGCCCGGAGTATGCATAGAAAGAACATTGTGGGTAGACCCATTCACATTAAACCACAATTTGTCCACATATTCCATTTGGTTAAATTGTATTCCATCTCCTGTGGTCTCATTTTTAATGCCTTCCAAGATAGTCATGTTCAGCTCATTTCCAAGAGAGTTATTTCTTTCTCCTGTACTCAAGAAAAATGATTCGGAAGTTACATTTGGGGTATTCTTAAGTCCTTGTCTATTAAGAATCAAGGAGTCAGAGTTATATACATCTGTCAAATGAGGCAAAACATCCCCCAATTCGTCTGTGTGTTCTACAGTATTAAGAACATCTTCTACTTGTGTCAGATAGTTATTAAGGTTAACAAGGTATTGTGTCTCATTGTTGAAATTGTAAAACTGGTTTTCTACAAAATCGTTGGAATTAGCCATTACATGATTCAATATAGGCTGAATATATTCTTTGACATTGCTATAAGGACCTAAAACATCCATATCACTTTCATTAGCAATACTTTTGAAAATGCCATCTATTGACTTAATGAATTCATTTAGACCTTTTCCACGCTGTTGGGGGGTTTCACTTTTAGGAAGAGTTAAGACATCTATCTCTATACCTAATAACTTTAATGGATTTATTGCTCTATAATAAGTTCTAAGTAATTTTTTCTCAGATTCTCTTTTTTGTCTTTTGATAAAGTCTTTTTGCTGGGTTGTAAAATACACTTCTTTAGGTAGTGCTGATGCTTTAGTGTAAGAACTTTTTTCATCTATTCTGCCCATTGCAGCTAAAACCCCTTCTTGGAAATGCCTTTTAAACCATTCCTGATTATACACTACCATTCCTTCTCTTTGGGTAAACAGGTTTTTATTGTGACGAAGCCTATTAAGGTTTGAAGACCACTCACCCATTTTTCTCCTCTGCATTGTGTTTACCACGGCATCAGCTGTATTAAACACCCCGCCTTCACCTATAAAAGAGAAGTTATAGTTATTTCTATGCTTAGCAAATGTTTGAGCGAATTGAAGTATCTGAAGAATCTCTGCTTTAGTTGGATTTTCTTTGAACACTCTCTCGGCCAATTGAGATATTCCCGGCTGATCTTGAAGTGCAATCAGCATATCTTTCATATCTGATATTGTGTCCAGATTAGCCAACCTGTTTGCCAGCATATTGAACACTGAACCAAAATCTACTAGCTCTATGTTACCAAAATACTCACCTCTGCTTGGAACTTTTTTACCGTTTCTAAGCACTACATTATTAAGACTTGCAACCAACATTTTAATGTTAGATGAAGACGTTTGTTTTGAGCTATATTTTAATGATTCTGTTACCCAAAGTTCATTACTGTTTTTTTCTGTATCGCTTTTTATTACTTCTTCAGTAATCGCTTCAACATTATATCTAGCCAAATGTCTCTTATGAAGCTCTATAGCTTGTTCAAAATTGGCCTCTAATAAAGATAAATTCTCTTGTTGCTGAGATATCGTTGCAATCTCTTCACTGGTCTTTGCATTAGCCAAAGCAACAGTATGCATGTTTCTCAAAGTTCTTATAGGCTTGCCCTGTGAGTCACGATCTTGACCGAAGAGAGACTTGTGTACATCTTGTATGATATCGCTATACAGGGACATATTCCTGCCGCCCTCACTGCTAAATAAGGTGTATATCTTATCCGAATATTTGTTAAACAGAAGAGCAAAGAACAGTTGGTTCATTGTCTCCATTGCTTCCTGTGTAAATTTTGTATCTGTTCCCTTAATTACATTAGGAGACTCAATGGAAGATACAGGCTCTCCATAAGTGTCCCCCATTACAAAATCTGCTATGCTTTCTGTATCTACCGTAGTTTCTTTTACAGTATTGAGTGCTTCGGCCAACATCTTTTTAGATGAAGCATATATGCCCGGAGTTTTGGCTTCCCTGTTTCCTGCTACATTTAATACGCGGATATTATTTTTATTCAGCCAATCCAGTATTTCCTTAGATGACTTAGGATTAACAAGAGGTTTAGGTTTACCTTTTTGGGCAACATTTCCCAAAGTCAATTTACCACCAGCGGATTTGGTATCTCCAAACCAAATTGTAGCGTCTGCTTCTTGAGCATTAGCAATGGTTCTTTGGTGATATACATCTTGATAAGGGCCATATTTTCCTGTTTTTCTTTCGGCTTTTCCTTCTTTCAGGCCATACTTTTTAGCCAGTTCAGGATTTTTGACTTTTTTTCCTTTGACGTCTTGTGTAAAATAAGCCGCTGCAGTTCCTCCTGTCTGTATACCAACATCTACTGCGGCATCTAGACCAGCCATATCTGCGCCTGTTTGAGCCCCCGAAATAATTTTAGTAACTCGATGTGCTTTAGGAGCATCTGAACGTTGATATTGTCTTTCTACAGTGCTTGGAGTTACTATTATTTTTCTTTTGGTTAATCCTAAAAGAGTTCCAAGTTCACCTATAGTGGTATCTCTACTTAAACCTTCAAGATTTATATGTCCTATATTAAGCTTTTCCCTTATCCACTGCAGTATGCTCTCCCAAACTTCCTGTAATTTCCCTATAAGACCTTTATTCTTTCTGACATCATACTTTCCTGCAGCATCTTCCCCAATAGCTGTTGTTACTGCTTCTGCCCAACCACTTGTAGTAAATTCTCCAGACTCACTTATATAATTAGCATCTTTGTATTGTCTTTGAAACTTCTTTATTCTTTCAATTAAATGGGGAGCATTGTTTATGACCTCCTGTTTAAGAGACTCAAACAGTGCTGGATTATCTTGTAATATTTGATCTACAATAGAGTGAGTGACTTCATGGAAAGGAGTATCAAGTCTAGGATTACCAAACACATAGGCAACTCCTTTTCTATTCATACCTGCAGGAAGTGTCTCAGCTGTAAAATTTTCACCGTAAATAAAGTTAAGAAAATGCAGAGCTTGTTCTGGAGTCATAAAATTTGTAGGTACTCCTGTCCTGTTAAGCAAGTCTTTAGCTATTCTTCTAGCCTCTACTTCACTTATGACTTCTGACATACTTCTAAGTTGCATGTCCCCAGCCCCTAAATCACTATCATCACTAAACTCGTCTGTGTCTTCTTTTTTATCTTCTTTAGTTGTTGTATCTACATCATCTCTGGTTACAGTTACATCAGGTTCTGCAAACCCTTGTTCCTGAGATTCTGCTATCTCGTTCTTTACCCATTGGTCATGTGCCTGATTCCAAAGCAGTAAGAAAGTCAATGTTTTTACAAATTTATCATTGTCTTTTCCTATAGTTTCTGCTACTTTTGTGGCAGTTTCATTGTCTGTAAACAGGTCTTTAAAGTCTGTTAATTTGTTTTCTTTTTTCTCAATAGCTGCAATTTCTCTGTATATTGGGAAAGTATCTTCAAATTTAGCTGGTTGCTGTTTAACAAGGTTTGTTAGTTTCTCCTTAACAGATTTACGTACAGCGTCTCTTTCTGAAGACATTGGGCCTGTGTATACCTTAGATAGATTATACGCTACCGAATCTTCTACTTTTCCTTTCCCTGTACTTTCACCGCCTTCTTCAGCTATTGAAGTTGTAAACTCATTATGATATTCAAAATTTTGGTTCATAAACCTGGGTTCTTGCACTTTGGTTTCTACACCGTCTTTTGTCAAGAACATATCTCCAGGGTCTCTTTGCCAAGTAGATGCTACATTATTTTTATATATGAATTGGGAGTAATTTTCAAATCTTTCAGAAGTAAAAGTGTCTGCTTTCTTGTCATATCTATAATAGAAGAAAGGATCAGAAGATTGTACCTTGTTGTTTATATTGTAAATCCAAGTTCTTAAATTGTCTTCCAATATACGCTGTAATTCAGGAATTTTCTTATTTATAAGCTTTCCTTCATTATCCTTCTGGAAAATAGGGATAACTTTGTCCCCAATTTTTATATGGGGGTCTGGATTTACTCCTTTATCCTTAGGGAATATCTGGGTAGATATGTTTTTATTGAAAGTCAATCTCAAGTACTCTATTGGGTGTATGTCTATACCTTCTACCCTTATATCTTGATATGCTTTTCTACCTTCTACTTCTACTCTCCCTTTACTGTTCACGGACAACGTATTCAAAAACTTCACTAAAACAGCTTTAGCTGTAAATTGTTCATCTGTTGAAAGTCTTCTACCGACTACATCTATTATGTTTCCTGTCTCTGTCTCATAGGCAACCACGTCTCCTTTTTTGCGTGTGACTTGTCCTATATCTCCTACACTTTCTGTAGGGCTGTTAAATATATGAAATTGAACAGGGCCTTGCGCTATTCTTGATACGGGGTTAGGGTCGGCTGTATCATAATTTGTATCTGCACTTCTAATTGGTGTTCCAAGATTTTTACCAACTATTTCTAAATAAAATTTATTACCTTTTTCTATTTCGCTTAAAGCCTTTTCAACAAGTTTACCGTGTTCTTCTAACCTTTTTGCTACAAGTTCTTGTAAAGCTTGGGTCAGCGCTTCTTTCCCTTTGATTTTTGGGAAAAGCTTCTGGATGTAACCTATATCATCAACATACTGAAGACTGTGTTTAGTGGTTTGATTTATAGAAGGAAGAGAAGTGTAGACATTTACATTAGGGTCAAAAGTATCAGTAACTTCTCCTTTTTTAGAAGTTAAATATTTACCATTTTTATCTGTAACAATCCCATATAATATTGGACTGTCCCCATATTCTTCTCTTACTTGCTTAGGTATGTTGATTCCTACATCTTCAGGTTTGACCACTTCAAAAGACAGTTCTTGTGTATATGGATTTAAACTGTTTACTGTTGCTCCATATCTTAATTGCTGTTCACTATCAACTGCTATCCATGAACCGTCTTCAACTTGAAAGTGGGTTTTTCCAGTTGCCCTGTTGAACATGTTTTCTGGGCGTCTTTTTGCCACATCAGAGCTTTTAGGCGTTCTCTTTTTTCCTTCTTTTATGTTGTTTATAGCTTCAGCTACTACTGCCCTCATCTGCCTGATGATATAAGTATATCCTCTTACATTATCTCTTGCTTCAATCAACTCATTAAATTTTTGAGATAATTCAACAGCATCTGGGTGTTCTGTCTTTATTTCTTGGAATGACTCATTGGTCATATCCCCTAACATATATATAGCTTCTAAAGGGCCAGTATTTATAAACTGTCTTGTTTTGTTTACAGCTTTAATAAGTTTAGGCGTCTTTCTTGATTCTGCCATGGAAGCCATCTGATTTGTAATCTCTTGACTTACATAATTTCGGTATTTTTCAAGTACCTTATTGATAAGTACAGCTTCTTCATTAACATTGGTATATTCAAGAAGATCGGCAAATTCTTGAAATCCTTCTGTTAATATTTTATGCATGGCATTATTTCTGGCCTTCCATACCACAGTATTACCGTCACTCATTTTACTGAGCAGTTGGGCATAAGAACCTAACGCATGGATTACTATCTCCGCTTTGACATCGGTAATATTATAATAATCTCTGACTTTATCCAAGTTGTAATAGGTATCAGATATTATCTCTAAAGCTATAGAATCCAACTCATTTACAGCTTCTTTAAGCTGACTTTTTATAATAACGTCAGGAAGAATTGTCTCTCCTTTTTCTGAAGCTATTTCTAAAGGTTCCAATATGTTGTCAAGACGCTTTTTCTGGGCCAACAGAAATTTCATTTGTTGTTGTGCCTGTGTCCTTTCTTTTACTAAAGCAGAACGTCTTTCTGAAACAGCGTTTTGCAATGCTTCTATCCGTGTCTGTACAGCTGTCTTTCTTTTCAGGTTTTTATTTATCAGACTTGCCAGCTTCTTGTCAAACTCTTCTTTCGCCTCTACTTTGTTCTCAGCTTCTCTATATTCCCTCAGTATTCGAGTGTACCATCCGCCTATTTCTTCTTGGTATATTGCTTGTTCCTTTGATTCAAAAGAAGCAAGCTCACTGTCTATGTTTTGCAGTTGTTTATCTAATGCTTCTATAGATTTATGATTCTTTTCAACCAGTTCCCCTAATCGCTGTTGTTCTCTTTGAAGCTGTTCAGTAATCTCTGATATCTTTGCCGATATCATTTCAACGATTCTGTTTTTCAAAGAACTGCTTTGTAATAAAGAAGACAGATGATCTTTACGCCTCATTAACTCTTCTATACTTCTTACACCTTCTACATAATCTTTTGCTGCTTGCTCTATAAGCTCTGTACCTCTTCTTGCGTCTGCAGCAAATCCAGTGGTAAACAGTCTCCTCATATCACTGAATGCGTTTTCAAAGTCATGCTTTTCAAGGGAATCCTTGATATTCTGCATTGTTTCTTTCTTTCTTTCAGGAGTAACAACATCTTCAGGACGCATAGTAGTGAATTGTTTTAGCTCTCCTTCTACTCCTTCTGTTACTTCAAACAGATGCTCTCTTTTCAGTTGAAAAGGTTCTCCACTTAGTTCTTGTGTCTCGGCATCATATTTTTCAACAGTTATACTGCCGTCCTCATTGTGGTTTACAATATAGGTTTGTTCTCCTTCCGCTTGAGTTAATGTAGCACGTAAGAAGTGGCCATCAGGTATACTCGTTTTTACTTGGAATTCAAAGATATCCTGCATAACTGCTTCACTGCTGGAACGATATACACGAGCAAATTCATCATGTGTAGCTGGGTCTTTATATTTAGATAGGAGTATTTCTCCTTCAGACACCAAATATTCATTAAATAACTGCTCTGTTAAAGCATCATTAAAACGTTTGTGAGGCTTTATATGTTTATTTATTACTTCGTTGGGCTTTGTCTTTGCTTCTGCAGGGGCTTCTTTGAGTTGTTGCTCAAGAGCTTCTATTTCTTCCTTGATTTTAACTTGGGAAATGTTGTTTACTTCTTGATTTAAATTATACCTGAACATGTTAAGTCCAGACACATCTTCCACCATTGCTTCTTTGTTTTTTAGAAGCCGTCTAAGCGCATAAAGTTTTGTTCTAGCGTCAAATACACTCCTTTCTTGACCTGTAAAGTTTTTAAGGTCTGCTTGGATGTCTTCTGCTTTCAGGATATTAGCTACCTCGGATTGAAGTCTCCCTGTCCTTTCTTGTGCTTTCTTGTTAAGATATTCTTGCTCTGTTAGAAATATGTTTACAATGTCAGATATTTCTGTACCGTAATTTTGATCTGCATATTTGTCATATATCTGATTAAGTTCTCCCATTTCTTGAAGAACCCATTGAGCGTTTTCTCGTACTTCTGTAGCGTTTTCTACATTTTCAGCAAGCCCTAACTCAACTATTTCAGAGTCTGAGAGATGTTGAATGGCTTCAAACCATTCTAATGTATTGGCTACATTACCTTGTAAAAATGAAGGAGCAAACCCCCCACCAGCTTGTTGTACTCCTGAAAGACCTAATGTAAGGACAATGTTCTCCTTTATTTGTCCCACCATTTCAGTGTTTCCTTGTTCTGCAAGTCTTTCAACCATTTTGAATTGCTCTTGAAGATACTCCAATTGAGCTTCAAACTGTTTATGCTGGTTTGCTACCATTTCTCCATGCTTCCTTGCATCTCTCCTCTGGTACAGCTGTCCTACTCCTTGAAACAATGCTCCACCTAAGAAACCCATTAATGCTGCGTCTTGTGTTTCAGGGTTTTTCATTTCTTCTATTAAATCTTTACTAAAATAAGAAGCCCAAAACCCTTTCGCCTCTCCGTCCTGTAACCCTAACAGGATATCAGTGTTACGCATCATTAAATTCTTTTGAAACTGGATGTTAAACTCTTCAACACCTTCCAGTCCTGCTTGTAACAACCAGTCTTTCCATGTATATCCTGCGCGTTCCACAGCTTCTTTTACTGTAGCAGAAGGTCTGTCAATCAGTACTTGTCTTATCTTTTGTAATGCAGGAACTTTACTGTCCTTGGTCATACTTGCTAAAGTTGCTTTAGTAGACCTATTAGCAAAATTCATCCCTCTTAACAAGAACCCCCATTGGGCCATATCCTTCCAAATGTTTACATATCCAACATTGTAATAATTAGAGGCAGTTTGAGATGCAAGAGCTTTAGCTTCATTGTAATCTTTTCCTTGGGCCAACAGATGTTCAAAAGTCCTATCCATAACATCAAACCCTTCCATCATGTTATAGTTATGCCTTGAAACAATACCAGCACCTATAGTAGTAGAAATCCTATTGGCTTTTTGGCCTAATTGACCCATTCTTCCTAAGCCTCTGATAACTCCTGCAGCCATACCAGTAGGAATCATAAGACTTAGAGTGGAAAGAATACTCGGCATTAAACTGGTTCTATGTGTGGGGTCTAAAAACCTTCTCCATGTACCGCTTTGTGCTCTTTCAGTTTGGTATATCTCAAAATTATCCATGAAGAAATGGTGCATGTGGTCTCCAAATTGGGACAATGCATTTCTTTCGAAACTATATCCTATTCCGGGTTTCTTTTCTTCTTCATCCCTAAATTGGTTAGCTCCCCAATTTCCTATATTGTATATACCTCTTCCTAAGTATTCAGGCAAGTCAGCTAAAAACCCAATCCCGCTTACAACGCCGCCACCTACAATAGCCCCCAAAGACTGTGCAGTGGATTTACCAACCAATGATAAGTAGCTTTGGTCTTGGGCTCTTCTCTCATTGAAATTACTATCACCAGTGATATTTATCTCCGGTGAATATTTACCAAAAGTACCAAAGACGTCTTGCCCTTGAACAGGGACTCTGGAGCGTCTTTGAGCATGTTGGGATAAACCAGATATCAAACGCTGTCTACGTTCTTCATCACTTTCTGGCTTTTGCGGTAAGTGGGTTGCTGGGTCTAAGTTGGACATACTTATAAGTTATATATTTCCACTGATTAAGTCAAGTAAAATGTCAGGAAATCTACTATAAGATTTACTTTCTTCTCCTGCAGTAACTACGAAAGTGTGTCTAGGACTTCCACCTACAGAATATGTTGTTGTGGTAATCTTAACTTCCTTGTCATGATACTTTGGGTCAAAACTGAACATTTGCATATCTTGCCGGGTAAAAGTTTTTCCCCTTTTACCTTCGCTTCCGGGAGTTGGTATGAATTTGTAAAACTCTTGTTGAAGAGCCATGGATTCAAATTCCGAGCCAAACCTGTTTCTGGCTATACTTTCAGCTGTGTCACTTTGTATTCTTACATTTCTGTGAACGGGTTCCCCGCTCTCCCTGTCTATGATATGCCCAACTAAATAAGCTTGCCCATTCATTGGAGACATACCTTGTGCTAATATCCGTTGGTCGTCTTCTACCATTAGTGTTTTTCCGTTGACATCTATCGCTTCTCTATTAAAGTCTATGATTTCTTCACTAATCTGATTAAGAACATCTTTATCTTTTTCAGGGCTGAAATACATCATCACAAATTCTTTCGGCTTAACAGTGGCATCAAAATGGGCTTGTTGATAGCTTTCTGCAGCTTGTCTTAAATTTCTAGCTTGTTCTAATTGGTCTAAATTATATATCTTACCGTCTTTTTTAATTAGATTGAATCTAGCTTTACTTACCATACCCATCCCTCTTTGTGAGCCTGGTGGGGGAATAGAAAGTTCAACACCTAATTGAAGTTCTCCTTCTTTGAGATTATCCAACGCTTCTCTGTTAGATGGAAGTGAAAGCATAGCATGATCTATTGATTTTTCACTTTCTAAGTTAATACTCGACACATCTACAAATGCACTCCCCTCTCTAAAAGTAATATTCCCTGACGCTGGATTAAAGTCTATATAGTCAGCAAACTGGGAAAAGAATTCATCGTCTCTAATTCTGCCAATTATGTGGTCTTCAAAGTCTTGTCTTTCAGTTTCTATCCTTCTAACAGAATTATTAGTGTATCTTTTTACTCCTAATAAATCATTAAAAGCTAAATAAGCTCCAGGATCATGGGCAAACTTTTCAGCTATCTGCTCTTCTGTGTACCTATTAGTTCCTGCTTTAAATATAAATGAATCCCGCGTATCATCTGTACGTATTTCATCTATAGTTATTCCATGTCTTTCTGCGTGTCTTTTTATATCTGCACTATGGCCTACAAGTTTGTCATTAAGGTCTTTTAACTCTTCATTAGTCTTTTTATACATCTCAGAAACATTCTTGTAAGGTGATTGACCTCCAACAGAAGTAATTATTCTATCACTTCCTACCATGTCATCTTTACCACCCAAGAATTGATTTTTATCAAGTTGTACGCCATAGTTGGTTCTTGCAAGACCTATAGCTTGTGATTTACTGAGAAGTAAACGTTCAAGAATGCTCATGTTATCTGTTACTTGTTCACCTATGGGATTACCATCTTCATCTTTTGGTGTAAAATCAACAGCTACTTTCTTATCAAAGTCAACTTTTCCGGTATTTTCATCTATGTATTCATCAATAGCTCCTTGTGAAGCAAGCATTTCTGCCTCAAGTCTAAGCTGTGCCATTATTTGAGGATTCTGCATAGCTTGTCCTGTGAGAACCTGCATAACATCATTCAATTTCCTTCCAGTAGTCCTCGCCCACAACTGTACATTAGGGTCTTGGGACTCTATATACCCTTCATTGGTTGGGTCTTTTATATATTTGGTCAAATTACCAAAATATTCTTCATAATTTACCCAGTTATCCAAGGTAGCTAAATGCTCTGATTGTCTGATTTGCTCTCCTATTGGAGTCTCTTCATTAGCACTCATTATATTATTGAGAACAAAATTTTTAGAAAACGAGTCTGCCTCAGATTCCTGTATACGTTCTTGTATTTGCATAATCTGTTGAGAACGTTGCTGATAAGGGGCAATCTGTCCTTGAAACTCCCTAGCTTGTCTAGCTATGTGTCTTTTAGCCCCTCTTGCTCCATGTTCTTCTACATATCCTTCCATGGTAGCTCTTCCTTCATGTAGCATGTCTTGAGCTTCCATTCTTTGAGAATCTGTTAATCCTTGAAGACTGCTCATTACATTGCCCCCAAACTCATCATAAGCATCCATACGTTGTAGGGCTTCTCTTCCTTGTGCATCTATTGTCTGATGAACCCTATCTATCAACTGTTCTGATATAGGAGCATGTCTAGGTATATATTGACTTTCAGGAAGTTGTAGGTATCTTAATGGCATTATTTTTTCCCTTTAAAATATTTTAATTTTCCACCGCGTCTCATTTGAGTACTCATGATTTCATTGATTCGTGCATCATCAATACCTATAGCTCTAAGATTTCGTCTTATAGATATTTCTCTATCTCCTGGGTCTTCTATTCTGTCTGCGGAAATAACTATGTTCTGTATCATCGCGTCTTGGGTTCTTCTATCAGCTGTGGCCATATTTATTGGGTCAGTAATTGCCTGAGTAGCCAAGCCAAATCTTCTTGCAGTATCCTGAGCTCCCAATTCTTGGTCTCTCATTGTTGCTTGACGGTTATGGTAATCTGCCCTATCTTGCCTCTGCAAGTTTCTTGAAGATACTTCTCCACGATGGGCAGCTTCTTGAGCAGCCAGTTGGTTTGTTCCCTGTGTATATCTTGCAAACTCACCCTGTCCCCCACGTGTAGACCTGAATCCACCAGCTAAATTTCTCCGCGCATCAGCGAACACACCTGTTTGTGGTGACTCCCTTTCAATAGAAGCCCTTGGTGTACTCTGTGGTTTTG
>PWJC01000048.1 GCA_003560165.1 Bacteroidales bacterium | reverse complement strand
TGAATGTAACCGGGTTGCCCTGGTATTTTCTTCTGGGTGTTTATATCCCCACCATTGGATGGATCAACGCATTCAATTTCATGGACGGCATTAACGGCATCACTCCCCTTTACAGCCTTGTTGCCCTGGGTACATTCTTTTACCTTGAGCAGAATACGGGATTCTTCGATGCGGATATGATCCTTTTTCTGGCGATCGCCGCAGGGCTGTTCGCCTGGTTCAACGCACGAAAGAATGCCCTGACCTTTGCCGGTGATGTGGGTAGCATCAGCATGGCCTACATGATGGCCTGGATGATGATCGCGCTGATCATGGCTACACGGCAGCCGGCATGGATATTGCTCTTTGCCGTTTATGGCATCGACAGCGTAATGACCATAATTATACGGATCGGTCGCCGGGAAAACATCTTTAAAGCGCACCGGAGCCATCTCTACCAGTTGCTGGCCAACGAAAACGCCTGGCCACACCTGCGGGTGGCCGCACTCTATGCCCTGGCCCAGCTTGCCATTAACCTGATCACCGTGTGGCTTATTTTTACCGGGAAGATGTCAATCCCTGTCCTGGTGATGATGCTCTTGCTGCTGACGATAGTGTATCTCGCCTTCAGGCGCAGCAGCACCCCCCGCCTAAAGGGCTGATCCAGCCCGCTGCCGCCTTCCGGCCCTAGCCCATGTGGTTTTTGACTGCGGAGCTGCGGCATACCCCTTGTTCCCTGAAAGTCTTCCGGGCCCGTATGGTCCGGCGTGGGCGGGCAAGGTATTGCTGAACAGGGAAGCATCCGGAAATGTTTCCACGCATCAATTACTCCTCCTCCCGGCAAAAATTCATGTAGTTGTTGCGGGCGCTTTCGATGCCCATGCGCATGGCGGCCTCAAAATCGCGGCATGCCCCCTCGAGGTCGCCAAGGTTTCTCAGGTTCACACCCCTCAGGTTGAGCAAGGAGCCGTTGAGTTCATGGATGGAAAAGTAATGCTCGATGTCGTCGATGCTTTTCTGGTATTCGCCGACGCGGTAATAGGAAATGGCCCTTAGCCGGTAGGCGTTGTGGTCGTCGTGTACCACTTCCATGTATCGGTCGAGGGCGGCGATGGTTTCAGCAAACGCCCCTTCGTTGTAGTGCCGCACGGCCTCATTGAGCAGATCGCTGTGAGGCTCGACAAAAAGGTGGTGGTGCAGGAAGCTGTATTGGTTTTGTATCAGGCTGTCGGAAGGCAGATGTTCGCGGGCCTCCTGTATGGTTTCATAGGCCAGCTGGGGGTCTTCCTGGCGCATCTGGAAACCGGTGGCATACAGCCATGCCCGGGCGTTTGTTTTGTTCTCTTCGAGAAAGTCCTCGATGATGGGCCCGACCTCCATTTCTCGGTTTTCGGCCTCCAATGTCCTGATCAACAAGTGAATATTGGAAAAATAATTGGGTTTTAACGCATAGGCTTTTTGTGCGTAATGCAGTACGCTGTCGGGCATTTCCAGCTGGTGGTAGGCCTGGGCCAGGTAAAACTCCCTCCGGGCATCGTAGGGGTTTCCGCGTTCATTGATGAGCTTGCCGATGGTTTCACGGCTCCTGCCCTCGTTGAGCAAATACCTGGCTTTTAGGGTGGATATCGATTCCCCCCACATGCTGATGTTGGGAATGGCCGGGAATTGCCCCACAAAATCATCGGAACTGCTGCGCAAGTTGCCCCCCATAATCTCCTGGTAAATGGTCCGCTGCAACCTGGACGAATCGTAGTTGAGGAAAATAATATAGGAAGACCCTGCCAGCAGGGCGATCACCGTCAGCCCAAGCATGCGTGGCAAAAGGGGGTGGCCAAAAGGACGGGGTGGGGCAGTGGACGGCAGCGCTTCCTGCTGTTGTTCGTCTTTGCCCGATGCGGCGAGGGTGTCTTCTTCCTTCTGCAACACCGAGGCAGCAATGCCCATTGACATGAACAGGGCAAACAGCAGCAGGATTTCGGGGCGATCGGCAGGAAAATTAAAGAAGGCATCCACCGCATAAAAGGCAAGGCCTGAGGCCGACAGGAAGAACGCCCGGAACAACATACCGGGATCATCGGCTTTTTTGCGGTACTGGCCGATCAACGCCCAACCCATCAGCACAAATATGGACAAAAACAGCATTCCGCCGACAATTCCGGTTTCGGCCGTATTTTCGAGAAAATCGTTATGGGCCTTGTACAGGTAAATAAATCCCGGATTTACCTGGTTCTCGTATTCGAGCACATTGATCTTCCAGTTTCCGCTTCCCACGCCCAGTAGTGGGTTGGCTTTAATGATCGCAGCCGACCATCTCCATGCATTGGTCCTGTTGGTGGAAGCATCGCCCGAGGTAATGGTGGCCAGTTGCTCGGTGACGGCCCGGGTGTGGCGCCCACCCCGCTCGGGATAAAAATTGCGCTGCACTACCGTATGGATTGTCAGGGCCAGCGCCAGGGCCACAATATAGGCTCCGCCCAGCTTCAGGTAATGTGTTTCCTTTTTGCGCAAATAATGGATCAGGGTATAGGCGAGAAAAGCCAGCGAAAGCAGGATCAGCCCCAGGTAGAATGTGCGGGTGGCCATAAAGAACGTGGCCAGGATCCCCACAAACAAAGAGAACCATCCAAGGCGCTTCATCCACCCCTTGTCGAACATGAGCATAGACAGCGCAAAAGGCAGTTTCACATAAATGGAAGAGGCTAGGATGTTCTTGTTCGAATACACCGTTTTGATCTCGGTGATGCGCGCGATGTCGCCCTGGATGAACTTATTGATGTAGTAAAACACCGACAGGGCGTCGAAGATCAGCAAGGCCGTCATCACAAAAACGATCATCCTGACATAGCGGATGTCGTGCATCAGTATGGCCGAAAGAACAAACACCGCCGTAAACACCGAAAACAGCTTTGTGAAATGAAGCACCGACTCGTGGATATTGATCGACTGGGTAAACGACAGCAAAGAAACCACCAGGAATCCAGAATATGCCAACCCTACCCGGGTATTGAAAAACCGGAACAGCTGCCCCGGGGCCTTCCGGATACCGGGCCGTGAGATCAAATAGACAAAAGACACCAGGTTGAGCCCCGACAGGGTCAGGAATTTGGTGGCGTTGGTGTCAAGTGCCATCCAGTTGGGGGTGAAGGTTACAACGAATATATAGGCCAGGATGATGATGGCAAAGGGAAGGTCGGAAAGCCGAACAAGGGGCTCCCTGCGGCTTTCCCGGTCGCGGCGCTTGCGCTTTGCATAGGGCCTGGGCTGCCCGGCCGGTGGTTGGTGTTTTTGTGGCCTGTTTTTCCTGCTCATTGGGGGCGTTGTTTGTCCGTCGCCCGGAGCTTACAGGTCAAGGATACTGTTATCGGGCGGCAAACAGGTTCATTTCGGGGAGATCGACCCAAGATTCAAGGGGTAAAGATAAAACATTTTGTAACTTTACCTTCCGTATATTTACCATCACTTCGGGAATAATCCCCCGTTAACGGGGAAGATCTTTGTACCAAACCATGGGCAAAACAGCACTCCGTCTGCCTTCCTTTCTCAAAAAGCCGTTGACGGGGCTTTACCGGAGTTATACCGACCGTTTTGTGCCCCGCTGGATCGTCCTCGCCTTCGACCTGCTGGTCATATTCGTTACCTTCTACATTGCCTTTGCCGTCCGGCTCAATTTTGAGCTGCATCGCCTGGAAATGCATACCGAAACCCCCCAGGCCCTGTTTGTGACACTGGTTTATGCCTTATCGTTTTTGTGGTTCCGTTCTTTTTCGGGCATCATACGCCACACCGGGCTCAACGACGCCTACCGGATCTTCCAGGCCACGGGCACGGCCTTTGTGGTGGTCATGCTCTTTGGGGCCGCGGCCAGGCTTTCGGGTTTCAGCCCTCCCTGGACCACATCCTTTGCCGTGTACCTCATTCATTTTTTGCTGGCCTATTTTGTGCTGATGGGGGCCAGGGTGGTTGTCAAAACGACCTATGAACAACTTGTGCGCTCAAAGCAAGACAAGGGCTACCGGGTGATTATTTTCGGCGCCGGATCCTCGGGGGTGCTGGCGCGCAATGCACTGGTCAACGACCCTGCCACCATTTACGAGGTCGTGGCCTTTGCCGACGACAATCGGGGCAAAACCAATATGATGCTTGAGGGAGTGCCTGTGCTGCTGCCTGACCAGGTGCTCAACCCCCGGTTTGTCGAAAAGTTGGGGGCCGGCCTGCTCATCATCTCCATACAGAACCTGCATCCGCAAAGGAGGGCCGAGATCATTGAACAGGCCCTGGAGCTCGACCTCGATGTAAAGGTGGTGCCCCCGCTCGAACGTTGGGTGCACGGACAACTCTCTACCGCACAACTGCAGAAGGTGCGCATCGAAGACCTTATGGAACGCAAAAGGATCACCCTCGACAGCGCCAATGTGTCGGCCGAATTAAAGGGCAAGGTGGTGATGGTGACCGGGGCCGCGGGCTCTATCGGGGCAGAGATCGTCCGGCAGGCCATCACCTTCGGTCCAGAATCCCTGATCCTGGTCGATCAGGCCGAATCGGCCCTTTTCGAGCTGCAGCACGAGATCAGCAGCAACCTGAAGGTCCACAGCCACCGGGCCGAATACATCGTGGCCAACGTCAAGGATGCCTGCCGCATGGAAGCCCTGTTCCGCCACTACCAGCCCCAGATCGTATACCATGCCGCCGCCTACAAGCATGTGCCCCTGATGGAATCATTTCCCTACGAGGCCTTGCTCACCAATGTGTTTGGCACAAAAACCCTGGCCGATCTGGCCCTTCGCTACAAGGTCAGAAAGTTCGTGCTGGTTTCTACCGACAAGGCCGTGAACCCCACCAATGTGATGGGGGCCTCCAAGCGCATTGCCGAAATTTACACACAATGCCTGAGCAATGGCGACACCCAGTTCATCACCACCCGGTTTGGCAATGTGCTCGATTCGAACGGATCGGTGATCCCCCTCTTCCGCAAGCAGATTGAACGGGGCGGTCCGGTAACGGTCACCCACAAAGAGATCTGCCGGTATTTCATGATGATCTCCGAAGCCTGCAACCTGGTATTGGAAGCCGGCGCCATGGGCAATGGCGGCGAAATATTCGTGTTTGACATGGGCAAGCCGGTCAGGATCATCGACCTGGCAAATAAGATGATCCGCCTGAGCGGCATGGAACCGGGAAAAGACATCCTGATCAGGGAAATCGGTTTGAGGCCGGGAGAAAAGCTCTATGAGGAGGTGCTGACCACAGGCGAGAACACCCTGCCCACATACCATCCCAGGATACTGCTCGCCAGTGTGCGCACCAACCTTGCAGCTGACGTAAGCCGTCAACTGGAGGAACTGTACGGGCTTATCCGGGAAGGAGATGATTTCAGGCTGGTGGCCAAAATGAAGGAAATGGTGCCCGAATACCGCAGCGAAAACTCAATCTACAGCGTACTCGATGCCTGACCCCCGCTTTCAGTATCCCCCCTCCCCCTTTTCTTCAGGATCCCTTAAGCGGAACCAGGTATGGTGCTCGTTCTGCCGCCGGGCCAGAAAACGAAAACAACACCAGGCAACCGAACAGTCATGAAAACCCAGCCCCCGATGTTCACAAACCCAACGCCCGGAAGCATCCATCCGGCCAACTTCCGGTTATCGGCTCCGGCCCACGGGGCCGTCAGGGTCAACCCGGAAAGCCTGCCGGCGTCTGCCAAAAACAGGGGCGGCATCGGCCGCCCGCAACACCCGTGGATGGGGG
>PWJC01000149.1 GCA_003560165.1 Bacteroidales bacterium | reverse complement strand
CGGCTTGGCCTGCGTGAGCGAAGCGGCCGTAGATTTTAGCAGGGTCCACAGCGAGCGGCGATTTTTCTTTTTGGTACTTTTTCTTTTGATCGCCAAAAGAAAAAGTACAACCAAAGGAAAAGAAATGAAACCGGAATACCGTTGGAAGAGGGAAGACGATGGAAAGTGAACAGTGAAAAGTGAAAAATGAAAAATATAGAAGGTTGAAAAGTTGAAAGGTTTAAGTATTTGATATTGAATTATTAAACTATTAAACTATTAAACCATTAAACTATTAAACTATTAAACTTTTAAACTATTCAACTATTCAACCCGATTGTAACATTTATGTTTCATGCCTGCTATGTCCAACAACTACACTTATAGGGAATCGTACGGCATTGCTGCGGTGCTGTTGGCATTCGGGGTGTTCTTCCTGTGGATACTGATGCGCTCGGAGGGGTATGTGGGCGACGCCGACAGCCTGACTCACTACAAATTCTCCCGGTATTCGTGGCTTTACCCCGAATTTTTACTCCATCACTGGGGCAAGCCTGTCTTTACCCTTTTATCAAGTCCCTTTGCACAATTCGGTCACGAAGGGGTATCGGTATTCAACCTGCTGGCCGGCCTCGGAAGCGTACTCTTCGGATGGCTTTCGGCCCGGCGCCTGGGGTACGACGCCCGCTTCCTGCTCCCGTTCTTCATCTTTTTCGCCCCCATTTACACCCTGCTGGTCATCTCGGGGCAGGTAGAGGTGCTCTTCGGTTTTTTTCTTATCGGCACCACCTATTTATGCCTTGAACGAAAATACCTTTTGGCCGCCGTTTTTGTGTCCTTCTCCTTTCTGGTACGCACCGAGGGTATCTTCATCACCCCGGCAATCGGGCTTTATTTTCTGATAAAAAAGGAGTATCGGGCTATTCCCTGGTTGTTTACCGGCTTTGTGGTCTACAGCCTGGCCGGGTATTTCCATTTTGGCGACCTCTTTTGGCTGGTCAGCCAATTGCCCTATACCGGCTCGTCGGATGTATACGGCACCGGCGATCCCTGCTACTTTTTCAGGTTGTCGCCCAAACTCTTCGGCCCCCCCATTCTCTTGCTCATCCTGGTGGGCCTTGCGGCCGTGGGGTGGGAACTGCTCAGGAAGAAGGGAGGCCGCCCGTTCGACGAGGCTGTGCTGGTGGCCCTGCCTTTTTTGTTGTACTTTGTGGCCCATGTGGGCATGTGGTACACCGGCATCGGTCGTTCGCTGGGGCTGCATCGTTACATGGTATCTATCGTACCCCTGGGCGGGCTGCTGGCCCTCAAAGGGTATGGAACGATCCGGGAGTATTTGCTGTTGCGCCCGGGTGGCCGTTTCCTCAGCGAGGTGTTGACGCTGGGGCTGTTGGCAGCCATCGTGATCATGCCCTTTCGCACCTACCGGATACCCCAGCAGTTGCACGGCATGAACAAGGTTATGAAGGAAGCTTCGGACCACATTCTGAAACAGGGGCTGGATGCCCATAAAGTCTATTATTACGACCCTGCCTTTTTCTATTTTCTCGACCTGAACCCATACGACAGTTTGCGCTCCCAGGCATTTGTGTACCGTGCTTCCGAGCCCCACTACAAGATCAGGGAGGGGGAGATCGTGATCTGGGACGGACATTTTTCTCCACTGCTGCTGCTTCGGCTCGAGCAACTGAAGGACAGCCCCTACTTTGATATGGTGGGACTTTTTGAGCCCGAAAGGCCTTTTACCATATTTGATACCGAATACAAAGTGGCCGTTTTCAGGCGCAATAGGCTGGATGAAGAGGAGGAAGCCCTTTAGTTTTTGTACAGCCTGTCGTTGTGCTGTATGTCCATCCACATGGCAAACATCAGCGACTGAAAGCCGCTGATGAACAAAAACATAAAGGCCAGGGCGGTAAGGGGGTTGACCTCGATGCCGGCAATGGCCAGCCGAAGCATTTTGATCCCGTACGGAACGGCCAGTATCAGCAGTACAAAGGCAAAATGGTAGAGGATAAAGAGCGGATGGAAGTCCTTGAAGAGGTATTTGACCCAAAGGCGTTTGAAGAAAGAGCGCTTCAGCAGCCAGATGATGGGGAACACCACCTTCCATATCCTCATCTTTGACTGCTCACCGATACCGTAAACCGGTTTTATGTCCACTTCCTTCAGGCTGCAGGAGGCGATGTTGAGCCTGACCAGCATGTCGTTGGGCATGCCGTAACGGGGGTAGATGCGGTAGAGTTTGATCGATTGCAGGGCATTGAGCGAAATGGCGGTGTAACCTGTTTGAGTGTCAGACACCGACCAATAGCCCGAAGCCACCTTGGTGAGGATGCTCAGTATGGCGTTGCCCAGAAAACGTTTCCTGGGCATGAGCTGATGGGCGCTCCTGTGCGAAAGCCGATTGCCTTTCACATAGTCTATGCCCTCGTCCACCACAGGGCGGCATATTTTTTCCAGCTCGCCCGGGTCCATCTGCCCATCGCCTGCCATCACCGCCGTGCAGTCGATGCGGTGGTCCCTGGCCCACTTATACCCCCTGGCGATGGCGGCCCCCACCCCGGCGTTTCGCTCCAGGTTGATCAGCACCAGCTTTTCGTCGGCTTCGCCCGCGATGATCCGGGCCGGGACAAAGTAGCGGTCTTCGGAAAGAAGCTGCTCGGCCAGCATCATATCGGCCCTGTTGTAGGTGTCGGGAAGCAGGGGTTCTGCCGCCGGTATGGCCGCCCCCGACAACTTGCCCATAAAGCCACCCGCCACTTCGGCAGTCTGGTCGGTCGAGCGGTCGTTGACCACGATGATGCGGTCGACAAAGCCGGGCATGCTGTCGATGACCCGGCCGATCTGGGTAGCCTCGTTGTAGGCGGGTACCACCACAGCCACTGTTTTTCCGTTCAGCATCAGTCTTCTCCTCTTTTATAATACCACAGGGCATCGCGCCGGAACATGGTATCGACGGGAACCTGCTGTTCCCTGGCTTTGTTTTCGATAAAACGGGCCATGTCGGGGTCGTTGCGCAGCCTTCGCTCGATGGCTTCGAGCACATCCGGATCGGCCTCTGTGCGCAACTCGTCCTCTTTTTCGGGGGTGGAGGGCGGATCGGGATCGATGGCCACGTAAATGCCCTGACGGGCTTTTTCGTAATCGGGGATGGTGATCAGCTCCCAGTATCGTTCGGTGGGCTTTCGCTTCAAAAAGGTTTCCCAGTAGGCCTCCTTGTTCATCCACCAGTAATGGATGGCCAGGCGGCGGTATTGTTGTATCTGAAAGTAGTTGAACCAGATCAGCATCCCCAAAAATGCCAGGGCCGGCATCTTCACCATCCTGCGCTGCTGCCAGCCCCACGAAATCAGGGCCGCCAGGGGGATGGCCATGATGGCATACGCATCGACAAAGGCACGCAGCCCGAAACCACCCCCGAACCACCACGACCACCACGACGACAGGATGTAGATATTGAGCAACTTGAACAGCAATATAGGCAGGAAGGCTTCCCTGAGTGCCGGATGCAGGCCTTTTGGCGGACGGGGCAGCAGAAAAATGCCGCAAAAGGCAAGGAACATGATGGGGGTGTAAACGAACCACCCCTTTTTGTAGCTGAACAATATGTTAGAAATCTGAGGGTTATGCCAGAAAAAACCGCCCCCCTCTTCCCCATAGGTAAAATAAAAGAACATGCCCGACACCTGTTTCCAGTAAATGAACTGGGGCACCCAGGCCAGGATAAAGAAGGCGGCCATCAGGGCCGGAAGGTGGTAATGCCGGGCAAACCAGCGTATACGGTGTTTGAGTGACTCCAGACTGTTTACCCCCCACAGGAAAAAGAGCAACAACACAATGATGTTGGTGGGCCTGACCAGGGTGATGAAGCCAGCCAGGAAACCCAGCAGCATGATCTGCCTGCCTGCCGGGGCCGGCTGCTCCCAAAAACGGATGCTCAGCCAGAGAAACAGGGCGATCAGGGCAAAACTGTAGGCATGGGTCATGGCGCCTTCATGGGTGGCGTAATACAAGAGGTTGGTGCCCATGACAACCGCCACCAGGCTGAAGGTGGCTACCCCCCTTCCAAAATACCGCAACAGGATCTTCCTCAACATGATCATGCCCAGGATAACATAAAATAAGCTGCTGAAATTCAGGGCGAAGCGATAGGGTGTGGAGTAACCGTCGGCCTCCCAACCGCTGACCAGGGCATAGGCATGGGCCAGGAAGAAGAAGGGGGCATAAAGCACCGACATGCCCATGGTGGTGATGATGGCCCGTTTGCCCGTGGGGGTGGTGACAGGCCAGATGAGGTCGCCGAATTTTTCCGGGTTGTGGTCAATGAACTCCAGTGAGAGGTCGTTGTAGATGAATACAGCCGGCAGGTAGGCATAGTACGATTTGACATCCCACTCGATTACCCGGCCACGGCTCCAGTTGTGGTGGTTCAGGTTGATCGCCAGCATGGCGGTCACCATCAGAAATATGGCAATCCTGGATGGGTCTTTCAGCACGGAACGGATGGCGGACCTCATGGGGAAGCGTGCATTGGTTGGTGGCAAGCTGCCAAAGTTACGTTTTTTCGTTCAATACCATTTCCAGGACGCTGTGCGAACGGATCTCCTGCATCCCATCGAGGTGGTAGCTGTAATAGTCGATGGTTTTTTGCAGCAGGGCCCTGCGTAGCCCCCCCGGCACCGAAAGTTCCGGCAGATCGTGTATGCCCGTATTCATCAGGCTGCGGAAATGAAGACTCAGCTCCTTATTCAGGCAGCTTTGGTCCTGGCCGGGGCGGTCCTGGTATACCCCCTCCCTGAGGTTGAAAAAGGGATGACGGGGGTCGTAGTTGTCGCGGGGCTGAAACCCCAGGAATCGGCTGAGCTGCATCAGGAACACCAGATGGAAATCGGCCGTTTTGCCGGTGGTTTGATCCAGTAAGCGCAAAGCCTCACATGCAAAATCAAAAAGGGAAGGGGAGGATTGCTGTTTTTGCAGGGAGCGGGTCAGCATTTCGGCCAGAAAAATGGCGATCGAAGATTTGGCAATATGATAGGGGATGCTCTCAAAAGGCTGGGGACAGTGGATCTCCCTGATGCGTTGCAGCCCTTCTTTCTCTTTGTGGTAGACCACCATGTCGACAATGGTCAGGGGGCGAAACAGGTGCTGCCTGATTCTGGCCCTTGGTTTCCTGACCCCGGGCACCAGGTACGACTGCAACCCCAGCTCGCGGGTGAGCACCCTGGCCACCAGGCTGGTTTCACCGGTTTTGAAGCTGTGCAGAACGATGCCCTGGGTTTTCTGTATCATGTCGGCTGTTGGCCCCCGGCCTTAGTTTACAAAGAGGATCTTGGTGACCATGGTTTCCTCTCCGTCGTCGTTGGTCGAAAAGACTAGGTAGACCCCGGTGGAGGGCCTGCGGCCGAAAAGATCCTGTCCGTTCCATACGGCCTGCCCGCCTTCGGCAATGGTTTCCCACACCAGGTTCCCGTTGATGTCGGTGATCTTTACCCTGGCATTGCGTACCAGGCCCTTTACGGAGATATAGCCGGCATAACCGGGCCGTACCGGATTGGGGAAGGCAACTACGTCCGAATGCCTCGCAGTGGCCCCGGTGGCCAGCCCCCTGAAGGAAACCAGGCCGCGATCGGTGGCAAAGAACACCTCGCCGTTTTGCCCGTTGATGGTGATGTCGAGAATGTTGTTGGAAGGCAGCGGGCTGTTGGCCCTGTTGAAATGAAAGATGGTCTCCCGTCCGTCGGCCGAAAGCAAAAAGGCCCCTGACCGGCTGGTGCCGAACCATTTTTTGTTCGATCCGTCTACCTCGATGGCAGTAACGGTTTCGGTTTCGAGCAAATAGCCGGCAAATCCGTCATCCTGTTCAACCACAATGCGGGCCGCATTAAAAGGCTCTCCGCTGAATGCCCGCTGAGGCGAAAAGAACACGGCGACTCCCTCCTCGGTGCCTACCCAGATGTAGCCGTTGTGGTCCATGGCCAGTGAGTGCACATTGATGTTGGGCAGGTTGCCAAGATTGGCCTGGGTGGTAAGCCGCCTGGCATCAACACCGCCTGCATGGTCGAGGCTGTTTTCCCTGAACAGCATAATGCCGTTGCGCGGAAGAAGTATCCATTTCTGGTCGTGGCGGTCGATGATGAGTTCGCCTACCACGGTTTGCGGGGTGGTTACCCCGCCGCTGCCGAAAGCCATCCACTGCCCGCCGGGTTTTCTGACCGAAATGGGCTTTTCAACTTCCGAATTCGTTACCCATACATTGCCGTGGCGATCGGTGGCTGTGCCTCCTATCCTGAGCCGGTCATCAAAATCCGTTCGCCGCCTGAGGGTGCTGTTGGTTTCGTCGAACACGGCCACCACGCTGTCGGGCCTGAACTCCACCATGCCCCCCAGCCAGGATGCACCATAGGCCTTTTCGGGATTTGCCGGGTCCACGCTGATGCCGATCAGGTCGATGATGTTTTCGAGCAGGGGGAAACGAAAGCGGTCGTAGTTTCTCCACTGCCCGTTTTCAAACACAAAGAAGCCGTTCTGGTTCCATGCGTTATCGCCCCCGTAAGACCGGCTTCCCGGGGCCACCCATACCCGTCCGCCCCCCGAAGCCAGACCAAATGCGGTGGCATGTGCCGGTCCGGGCAGGACGATGCGGTCGAATTCGGAGGGGCCGCGCCGCCTGACCAGCCCGAACTGCCGGTCGGCGATCCACAGCGTTTGGTCTTCGGCCAGCAGGGCGTCGCGGGGGCCAGCCATACCTGGGAAATAGCTGTCGATGCTTTCGGTGAGTTGCAGATTGCCGTCATACACATCCAGGCGGTTGCCGGTGGCCACCAGCAGCTGCCTCTGGCTCGACCTCAGCCTCCAGGTGGTGGACGGTCCGGGCTCGTCGCCGGGCCGGAAACCCTGCCACTGCTGCCCATCGAACAGGTAAAGGCTGTCTCCTGCCGGTGTGGTTCGGTTTGCCAGGATATTTCCTTCATGGCCGGCAACCAGGGTAAAAACCTCATCGGCCTGTCCGCTGACTTGCTCCCGTTGCCAGTTCCGGTAATCGGCCAGGTTGGCCGCCCCGGGGTTGGCCGAGAGCAGGCCCGCGTTGGTGGCCGCATACAGCCTGTTGTCCGACAGGGCCAGTTCGTTTACGTTCACCATGCTGCCAAATGGGCCTATGTACCAGGTATCCCGTATCAGGAAACCGGACAGGTCGAGTTCGACCACCCCGAAATCGCACGACAGCAGCGCACTGCCTTCGCCCATGAGGACGTTGTTGACGCGCTTGCTTCCCAAAATGGAGGCCTGCATGATGTCGGGGATATTGATAACGGTGCCGTTCTGAACTACATCGATGTTCCCATTGTCGTAACCAATCACCAACAACTGCCGTTCAGATGACCACGCCATGGCCGAAATGCCGAAATCGCTCAGACCGTGTACCTTGTTGAAGCTTTCGACGCTGTTGTCGGCCTTGTTGAATACGACCAGGCCGTATTCGGTGGCCCCGATGATGCGGGTGGGGGTTTCGGCCACACCCAGCAGGCGGTTGTTTGGAAGGTGGTGGCGCCAATGCCCTACAGCGATGTTGCCGCCCTCCCTGTTTTGCTGTGCCCGTGTTCCGGAAGGCAATAGCAGGCCGAGCAGCACAATCAGGCAGGGCAGGAGTTTCATGGAAGGTTTTTTACATGGTTGAAAAGACAGTTGCAGGCGACCTCTAAAAGACTTCCCTGCGGAAATAATCCCTGGGTGTTTCGTTTCGCCCCCCTTCGGCACAATCGGTTTCCACTGCCGGCAAATACATGGGCGGCTCAAAATCCTCCATGCTGATATCGAGGGTTTCGTCGGCATAGATCCTCGTCATGAACTCAGCCCAGATGGGCAGGGCGGTATTGGCCCCCTGGCCCAACGATAGATCGCGGAAACGGATGCCACGGTCTTCGCCCCCTACCCAGACCCCGGTCACCAGGTCGGGAGTGATGCCCACGAACCAGCCGTCCGAATTGCTTTGGGTGGTGCCGGTCTTCCCTGCAATGGGATGATCGAACCCGTACCTGAAGCGCAGCCTGCGCCCGGTGCCTTCCGACACCACACCTTTCATCAGCTCCAGCATCAGCCAGGCCGTTTCTTCGTTCATGGCTTCCTCCCGGTGGGGCACGAAGGCCTCAATGAGGTTGCCCGACTGGTCTTCGATGCGGGTGATGAAGTTCGGTTCGATATACACCCCCTTGTTGGCGTAAGTGGCCTTGGCACCGACTATTTCGTATACCGACAGATCGGGGGTGCCCAGGGCAATGGCATAATAGGGCTCGATGGGGCTTTTGACCCCCATGCTCCTGACCAGCCTGATCAGGGCCTCGGGTGAATACCTTCTCATGAGGAAGGCAGAAATGTAGTTGGTGGAGTTGGCCAGGGCCCACTGCAGGGTCACCATTTCTCCCTCCCTGTCGTCGCTGGAGTTTTTTGGTTGCCAAAGATTCCCATCCCACATTTCGATGCTGACGGGGGTATTGGGCACCCGGGTGCAAGGTCCGAACTCCCCCTCCTGCATGGCCAGGGTATAGAGAAAGGGCTTGAAGACCGAACCCACCTGCCTGCGGCTGCCGGTAACATGGTCAAATTTGAAATGCCGGAAGTCGTTCCCCCCCACATAGGCTTTTACGTGGCCGGTATGAGGCTCCACGGCCATCATGCCGGTATTCAGAAAGTGCTTGTAGTACCAGATGGAGTCGAGTGGCGACATGAGGGTATCGATGTCGCCGTGCCAGGAAAATATGCGCATGGAAACGGGTTCGCGGAAGTTTTGCAGGATGCTGTCTTCGGGCACGCCCTCGCGCTGCAGGCTGCGGTAACGATCCGACCTCCGGATCGAATTCCGGATATTCCTGTCAATTTGTTCCTGCGAAAGGTCGGTGTCGAAGGGTGCATTGGTATAGCCCCTCCAGTGCCGTAAAAATGTGGGGTGAAGGTAGTTGCCCATATGTTCGGCCACGGCCTCCTCGGCATAGGTCTGCATGCGCGAATCAATGGTCGTGTATATTTTCATCCCGTCGCGGTAGATGTCATAATGGCTTCCATCTGGTTTGTAGCGGGTGCGGCCCCAGGCCGAGAGCTCGGTGCGGAGGTATTCCCTCAGGTAGGTCGCGATGCCGGTATGCTGGTCCTGGATCTGGAAATTGGTCATGTCGAGGGGAATGGCCCGCAAGGAGTCCAGTTCGCCGGGGCTGATGTATTCGTACCTGGCCATCTTGGTGAGGACCACCTGGCGGCGGCCCATCGCCCGGGCCGGGTTGCGTACCGGGTGATACCACGAAGGGGCCTTCAGCAGGCCCACCAGCAGCGCAGCCTCTTCGGCCTGCAACGAATCGGGGGTGGTGTTGAAATAGGTTTTTGCCGCCGACTTAATGCCAAAGGCGTGGCTGCCGAAATCCACCGTATTCAGGTACATGGCAATGATCTCGTCTTTGGTGTAGTTGCGCTCGAGCTTGGCGGCGGTGACCCATTCCTTGAGTTTGATGATGACAATTTGCAAAAAGGATGGATTTTCCTGACGGGGGAAGAGGTTCTTGGCCAGCTGCTGGCTCAGGGTGCTGCCTCCGCCGGCACTGCGCTGTCCGCCAATGATGTTGCGGACAAAAACCCGGAATATGCTGCGGATGTCCACACCCGAGTGGTAGCGGAACCGGACGTCTTCGGTGGCCAGCAGGGCGTTGATCATCAGCGGGGAGATGTCGTGGTAGCTTACGTTGGAACGGTTGTGTATATAAAAGGTGCCCAGCAGCTTCCCGTCGGCCGAATAGATTTCGCTTGCCAGGTTGCTTTTGGGATTTTCCAGCTCCTCAAACCCCGGCATGAACCCCCAGAGTCCGGCAGAAATGGTGAAAAACAGCAACAAGGCGATCACAAAGGGCGAAGCAAATAATGCCCAGAACACCAGCGTGTATTTGCTTTTTTTTGAAATCTTCCTGGTCATGTGCAGATCTTGGATTATGTATTTTACAACGCGAAGCCGGCGCCTTTATTATTTGTTTTCGATGCGCAGCCCCACATCGGAGATGCCCTCCAGCATGTCTTCGCGCATACCGTGTTGCAGCCTGAATGTATAGGTGCCCTCTGTCGGGAACCACACATCGTCGCGAAACAGGAAGCGGTTGAAGCGAAGATTGCCGGTTCCCCGGCCTGTCCACTGCCCCCGCCTGTCGGCCAGAATGCATTCGATGGTGTCGCGCAGCGTCCTGCCATCGGGAAAACCGATCTCCAGAAACAAAAAGAGGTTGCTGTAGGCATAATCGGTGGTGTTTCTTACATCCAGGTACATTTCGTGCAACGACAAGGTGTCGCGGATGTGTGCTTCAAAAACAATGCCATCGCGGTAATGCCAGCCTTCAGATGGGATGGCCTCCTGCTGCTGGTACACCAGAGAGGGCTGGCATGCCCATAAGCCGGACAGGCATGCCCCGAGTATGAGCAGTCGTGCCTTGAAAAAAGGAGTTGTCACTGTGATTTGGGTTTTCCGCCGGATTTTGATCTTCTTTTGCGCCGCCTGCTCTTTGGGGCTTTTTTGGGCTTGTCGAAGCGTGTCAGGCTGTCTTCCATATCCTGGCTCTGCCCCCCATAGGGGTCCTTGCTGTCGATCTGGGCTGTGACCGTAAATTCGTCTGCCAGCTCAGCGGGCTTCTGCCCCTTTTTGTTCATCGATTGGATCTGCCGGACTCTTTCCACAGGCAGGACAATGTACAACCCCGGCTTGTCCTTGTAAGTATAGACCATGGTCTGGGCCAGGATGTCCATCTTTACAAAGGTGGCAAGCCCCTTTTGTGTCAGCAGGTCCCTGGTGGTGTCGGGCATCTGCCTGAGCAATTCTTCGTAGCATTTGTTTTCGTAGTTGAGGCAGCACTTGAGCTTACTGCATTGTCCGGCCAGTTTCTGTGGATTCAGCGACAGTTGCTGGGTCCGGGCAGTGGAGGTGGATACCGACTTGAATTTGGTGAGCCAGGTGGCGCAGCAGAGTTCCCTGCCACATGAGCCGATACCCCCAAGGCGGCTGGCTTCCTGCCGCATCCCGATCTGCCGCATCTCGATGCGCACATGAAAGGCATCGGCCAGAACCCGGATCAGTTCGCGGAAATCGACCCTGTCGTCGGCGGTATAATAGAAAATGGCCTTGGTGAAGTCGGCCTGGTATTCTACATCACTGATCTTCATCTCCAGATTCAGCGAAGAGGCGATCTCCCTGGAACGAAACATGGTATTGTCTTCCTGCCGAACCGCGTTCACCCATTTCTCAATGTCGGTTACCTTGGCTTTCCGGTATACCTTGCGCAGATCATTCTCTCTGTCAGACACCCTCTTGCTTCTCATCTGCAGCCTGACCACCTCGCCGGCCAGCGACACGATGCCGATATCGTGGCCCGGTGAGGATTCCACTGCTACGATGTCGCCGGTTTTCAGGTCGAGTTCGGGCAAGGTGCGTAAAAATTCTTTCCGGCCGTTCTTGAAACGGACCTCGACAACGTCAAAAGCAGGAGCCACCTCGGGCGTACCGATGTTGTGCAGCCAGTCGAAGGCGTCGAGCTTGTTGCACGAATGCTTGAACACGTCCAGCTGACGGGTGTGGGGCTGGGGGGCGCATTTGCATCCTCTCGACAGGAAAGCCTCTTGTTTTTTCTTGTCCAAAGCCAGGAGCATTTATCCTGCAAAGTTAGCAAAATATCTCACTGCTCCTGCGGCCTCATCAGGGCCATCAGTTGAAAGGAAAGGTCGGCGAACAGGATTTTCGGGTTGGCATTCCGTTCGAGGTGCTGTATGGCGATGTTGAAGGCTTCAACGATTTGGAGCAGGTTGGTGTGGTTGATAAAGGGAGAGAACTTTGTGACAAAGTCTTCTTCGTCTTTTTCCAGCCTCAGCAGCTCATGGGCCTGGTAATTGTGAAGCAGGCACAGCCGGAATATTTTCAGCCCGTACTGGAAAAACGACTTCTGCCGTTCCCTGCCGGTGCGGGCAATCTGCTCCACCCATTTGAGGATCCTGTCTGCATCCCTGGAATAGCAATAACGCATCCATTCCCTGAATGCCTCCAGGTCGGCGATCTGCTCCCCTGACTCTGTGGTTAGCCTGAGCGCCTCGGCATAATTGCCGGCGGTAACAAAAGCGATCTCCCTTGCTCTGTGGGCAGGCAGCCCCTGTTTCTCTGTCAGGGCCTGCCGGATGTCCTCTTCGGACGGGGGGGGCAGCCTGAGCACCTGGGTTCGTGAGAGAATGGTGTTCAGAACCATGTCTTTGTTTTCAGACACCATCAAAAAGAGGGTGTTGGACGGGGGTTCCTCCAGCACCTTCAGCACCTTGGGCGCGGCCGAATAGAATATTTTTTCGACCATGTATACGACAATGATCTTGTAGGGGCCTTCGTACGATTTCAGGCCAAGGGTGCGGATGATGTTGTTGCAGTCTTCGGCATTGATGATGGCCTGTTTGTTCTCGACGCCGATTTTTTCCAGCCATTGAAGGTAGGTAAAATAGGGGCTGTGGTTGAGCAGTTCCCGCCATTGTGGCAAAAACAGCTTGCTGCTGATGTCTTTCTTGTGTAACTGGTTGGGGGCCGTGGGGAAGAAAAAATGCAGGTCGGGGTGTTCCAGCCTGTCGAATTTAAGACAGGAGGGGCATTTGCCACAGGCATCGCCCGGGCCCTTGTCGCGGCATTGAAGATAGCGGGCAAAGGACAGGGCCAGGGCCAGGGTGCCGCTTCCTTCGGATCCGAGGAACAACTGGGCATGGCTCACGCGGTGGTTGCCGGCATTGGAGATAAGTTGCTGTATTATGCGCTGATGGCCGATTACGTCCTTGAACATCATAGGTGGTTGGCTTTGAGCAGGCAAAAAACCTGCTTTCGGGAGTTCAAACCTACATGTTTTTTGCCAACCAGCCAACAGAAAATTACTTTGGCCCGGTTATTGGGCACAGCTGCCCGGTAAGCCCTCCACAGGGTATCGGAAAAGGAAGCTGCCCGTGCTTTTTTTGAACAAAAACAGCCCGTCATTGTTGATTACAATTGCCGATGTAGAACACATATCAGGCCACTAAGCCTGTAAGTAATTGGTTAACAGTATCATAAAAATATCAAGCATCATGTTTGACTTTTGAAAAATTGCATTACCTTTGTGGCCCTTTTTTATGCACGAAATTCACTTGCATGATCAACCAACGAAATAGAAATCTGCTGTTCCTTGCCATTCCCCTTCTCCTGATTTCCGTCCTGCTCAGCATCTTCCCATTGAGGTCGGAGCAGGATTTTTTTCCCGGTGAAGAAACAGAAAAAGTAAGCGACCTGGACGACATCATCGAACGGGGCGTACTCCGGGCGGCCACCGATTACAATTCGACCAATTATTTTGTTTACCGGGGCAAGCCCATGGGGTATCAGCTGGAACTGCTGAAACATTTTGCCACCTACCTGGGTGTTGACCTCGAAGTATCTGTTTCCAGCAACATCCGCGAAAACATCGATTGCCTGCTATCGGACAACGGCAGCGACCTGATCGCACAAAACCTTGCCGTGACCATGAGCCGGCGTCAGTACCTGAGCTTCGCCACCCCCCATTCGCGATCGCACCAGGTACTGGTGCAGCGCAAGCCTGAAACCCGCCACCAGATGTCCGGCCCTGCCATGGAAGCCCTGCTTGTTCGCAGGCAGACCGATCTGGCAGGAAAGACCATTCATGTGCAAAGAGGTTCAGCATTTGCTGAGCGCCTTCGCCACCTGATGAACGAGGTCGGCGACACCATTTATATTGTTGAAATGGACAAACATGTGGAAGAACTCATCGACATGGTGGCCAGCGGGCAGATCGATTATACGGTGAGCAATGACCAGCTGGCCCGGCTCAACCAGATGTATTATGCCAATATCGACACCCAGACCCCCCTGAGCTTCGAACAGAAGCTGGCCTGGGCGATACGGCCGGGCGCCGATCAGCTTCTGGAGGCCATCAACCAATGGCAGGAAGAATTTATGAACAGCCGTCAATATACCGATATCTATAACCGCTATTTCAACAATTCACGCTCGGTGTTCATTGCCAAAAGCGAAATGCATTCCCTTGGCGGGGGAAGGGTGTCGGCCTTTGACGACTATTTCAGGCGGTATGCCGACATTGTGGGATGGGACTGGCGACTGATCGCCTCCTTGTCCTACCAGGAATCCAGGTTCAACCCCTCGGCAGTTTCCTGGGCCGGGGCCTTCGGCATCATGCAACTGATGCCCGGGACAGCCGAATTTTTGAATGTGGGTTTCGATTCGAGTGTGCAGGAACACATTGCCGCCGGGGTTCGCTACCTGTACTGGCTCGACAGCCGGCTTTCGGACGAAATACCCGACGATGAGGAGAGGGTCAGGTTTGTGCTTGCCTCTTACAATGCGGGCATCGGCCACGTGCTTGACGCACGCCGTTTGGCCGAAAAATACGGCAAAGACCCCAATGTGTGGAAAGATAATGTGGACTATTACCTGCTCAACAAGTCCAACCCGAAATATTACCTCGATCCGGTGGTAAGGCACGGTTTTGCCCGCGGGTCAGAGCCCTACCGCTACGTAAGCGAAATACTGGAACGGTTCCACCACTACAAGAACGCACTGGGGGGCTAGTGTCCGCTGCGGCCTAATGCGCCTCAAGCCAGTTTCTGCCGGTGTTCATCTCTACCACAATGGGCACCGGCAGTTCTATTGCCGTACGCATCAGTTCGCCCACCATGGTTTTCAGCGCATCCACCTCGTCGATCAGGGCATCGAAAACCAGTTCGTCGTGCACCTGCAGTATCATTTTGCTTTGCATCCCCTTATTTTCCATGGCCCGGTGTATGTTGATCATGGCCATCTTGATCATGTCGGCGGCGGTGCCCTGCACCGGCGCATTGATGGCATTGCGCTCGGCATAGCCCCTGACCACGGCGTTGGTGCTGTTGATGTCTGTCACATACCTCCTTCTTCCCATCAGGGTGCACACGTAGCCATGTGACCGGGCAAAGGCAATGGTGTTGTCCATGTATTTCCTGATGCCGGGGTATTTCTGAAAATACTGGTCGATGATGCGGGCAGCTTCGCCCCTGGGGATGCCCAGACGTTCGGAAAGCCCGAAGGCGGAGATGCCGTATACGATGCCAAAGTTGACCATTTTGGCGTTTCGCCGCATTTCCTGGTTCACCTCCTCAAGGGGAATGTCGTATACTTTTGCCGCCGTGGCGGTGTGGATATCCAGTCCTTTGCCGAAGGCCTCCAGCATGGATACGTCGCCGCTGAGGGCCGCGATGATGCGGAGTTCGATCTGGCTGTAGTCGGCGGCCAGCAGGATGTGCCGGCTGTCGCGGGGCACGAAGGCCTGACGGATCAGCCTGCCTTCGGCGGTGCGCACCGGGATGTTTTGCAGGTTGGGGTTGTTTGACGATAGCCGGCCGGTGGCAGCTACGGCCTGGTTGAAGGTGGTGTGGATGCGTCCGGTCCGTTTGTTGATAAGGCGCGGCAGGGCCTCCACATAGGTCGACTTCAGTTTGGAAAGGGAACGGTATTCCAGTATCTTTTCGATGATGGGATGCTTCCCTTTAAGTTTCGACAACACGTCTTCGCTGGTACTGTATTGGCGGGTCCGGGTCCTCCTGGCCTGGAGCGAGATCTTCAGCCTGTCGAAAAGGACTTCGCCCAATTGTTTGGGTGAGCCGATATTGAACGAAACCCCCGCCATCTCAATGATCTCTGATTCGGTTTTTTTTATGCTTTCGGCAAGCACCCCGGCATAATCGTCGAGCGCCACCCTGTCGATGCGCACTCCTTCCTGTTCCATGGAGGCCAATACCGGTACCAGGGGGGTCTCCACTTCAAGGAATAATTTCATCAGTTCTTTTTCCTCGAGCATGGGTTCGAACACCTGCTTCAGTTGCAGGCTGATGTCGGCATCCTCGCAGGCGTATGGGGTCAGCAGTTCGAGGGGCACCGACCGCATGCTCTTCTGTGCCTTCCCCTTTTTCCCTATCAGGTGCTCAATGGCTACTGTGCGATACCCCAGGTAGCTTTCGGCCAGCAAGTCCAGATTGTGCCTCATGTCGGGCTGCAGCAGGTAGTGGGCCAGCATGGTATCGAAGAGTTTGCCGCGCACATCAATGCCGTATTGTTTCAAAATGCCGGCATCGAACTTCAGGTTCTGCCCTGTTTTTCCGATCGCCTCGTTTTCGAAGACTTTTTTGAACCTTTCGGCCAGGCTCTTTGCCTTTTCCCGGCTTTCGGGAAAGGGCACAAAAAAGGCTTCGCCGGCCTTGATGCAAAAGGCAATGCCCAACAGCTGAGACTCCCTGCTGTCGAGGCCGGTAGTTTCGGTGTCGAAGCAGAATATGGAACTGCTTTCGAGCTCATTGATCAGTTCGCGGATGTCGTTATCGTTGCTGACTGCCCGGTATTTCTTGTTTTTCATCAATGCCTCCAGCCTTGTCCTGGCCTCTGCCGCAGGATCGGCAAATACGCTGAGGCCGTCGAAAAGCCCGATCTGCCCTGACTGCTCGACCGCAGCTTTGGCCGATTCTTCGGGAATGATCTGACTGTCGGCAAACACCCTTTGGGCAAATGTGCGGAATTCCAGTTCCTCAAACAGGGGAAGCAGCTTTTCAGGGTCGGGATCCTTTCGCCTGAGCTCTTCTTCCCCCATCCGGATGGGCACATCCAGCACAATGGTTGCCAGGCTCCTGGACAGTAAGGCCTGCTCTTTGAATGCCTGGAGGTTTTCGCGGCTCCGCTTCTCTTTCACTTTTTCGGCGTTCGACAGCAGGTTGTCCATTGAGCCGAACTCCCGGATCAGGTCCCTGGCCTTTTTCTCGCCAATGCCGGGCACCCCGGGGATGTTGTCGGAGGCATCGCCCCACAGGCCCAGGATGTCGATCAGTTGTTCCGGCCTTTCGATCCCGTATCGTTCGCATACCTCTTCGACCCCCCAGACCTCGGCTTCTTTCCGCCCGACGGCCGGTTTATAGATGAAGATGTTGTCTGAGACCAGTTGTCCGAAATCCTTGTCGGGTGTCATCATGTACACCGTAAAGCCTTCCTTTTCGGCCTGCCTGGCCAGGGTGCCAATGATGTCGTCGGCCTCATAACCTTCATGGATCAGAACGGGTATGCGAAACCCTTCCAGCAACTCCCGTATATAGGGAAGGGAGCGTACGATGTCTTCGGGCATGTCTTCGCGGTTGGCCTTGTAATCTGTGTAGTCGGCCTTCCTTAGGGTGGGGGCTTCGGAGTCGAATGCAACGGCAATGTGGCTGGGGTTTTCCTTTTTCAGCACCTCGGTAAGGGCGTTGGCAAAACCCAGGATGGCAGAGGTGTTCAGCCCCTTCGAATTGATGCGGGGGTTGCGGTTTAATGCATAATATCCCCTGTATATCAGGGCCATGGCGTCGAGCAGGAAGAGTTTCCGGGGCTTGGTCATTTCGGGTTGTTTCTGACAAAGATAACCAAAAACAAAGCCCGGCATTTGCCGGGCTTTGTCCATTAACCAAAACAACATGAAGAGAAACTTCTGGTAGTATTAATTAAACCAATCCAATTCGCTTAATCTAAAGCAAACTCTGTGCCAAAACTCTATTGGCGGTTAAAAATACCACCTGTAGGCCAGGTTGATGTTTCTGCCGGGCATGCTGATGTTGCGGTCTTCGATGCGCGACAAATGGTCTCTGTAAGAGGTGTCGAGTACGTTGTCGCCCCTGAGTATGATCACATGGCGCCCGTTGAAGTCGAGGCGGTAACCGGCCTGAAGCCCGAGGAGGGTGTAGCCATCGGTGACCTCTTCTTGGGGAGCCACCCGGTTTTGCGTGGCCACTGCCTGCAGGCGTGCGCCCAGCCAGAACGAGCCGAAATCGTATTCTGTGGCCAAACTGGTCCTGAAGGGGGGCATAAAGGGCAGGTTGTCATCGCCGTTGCCGGTAATCCTGCCGTTCACATAATCGAGACCCATATTCAGCGACCATTGAGGCAGCGGACGGTAGGCCATAACGAACTCACCTCCGGTCAGCCTGGCTTCGTCTCCCACGTACTGAAAGATGGGATAACCCGATGCATCGTCGGTAAGGCCTGTGGGCTGGAAGATGATGAAGTTCAGAAAGTGGTTCACAAAGCCGGCGACCTCCAGGCTGAAACGCTCACTGGTGTAGCTGGCAAAAAGGTCGGCCCCGTGGCCGATCTCGTCTTTCAGGGTGGCATCGCCCACCTCATACACCCCGGCACCCAGGTGGGGGCCGTCGGCAAAGAGTTCCTCGATCGCGGGGTTGCGGTGAGAGCGGGCCAGTTGCGCACCCAACTCCCAGCCCTGGGCCGGCCGGTAATTCAGGCCCAGCGAACCCGAATAGTTCAGGGCGGTGCGCGACTCGTCGATGTCGGGAAAGACCAAGTTGGTCAGGGAGGAAGTATTCTGGAAATCCAGCCTGACGCCCGCCTGAAGGCGGAAACGGTGGGTCATCGGGATTTCCTGGAAGGTAAATACGGCCAGGGCGATCCTGCGCTCCCCGGGGGTGAATGCCTCGTCGCCGTCCACGTCCATGTGGTGGCCGTAGAGGTTCATCCCGATGGCCCCCCGGTCGACAACGCCCGTGGGTTTGTGCTGCAGGGTGAGGGTGGAGCTGAAGGTGTACTTTTCGAATTCAAGTTCCACATCCTCGTCCCAGGATCCGTCTTCTTCGAGTTCGAGTTCCACTTCCTGCTTAAACATCCGGGAAGCATTAAACCTTAGCTGAGCCCTGTCGAACAAACCGCTTCTTTCGCGGTAGAGGCTGCCCTGAAGTCCCTGCCGTTGCATGCGGATCTCAACCCTTTCCTCATCGTCGTCGATGGCTTCGGGGATCTCGAATGTCTGGTTCGACAGGGTGGCGCTCAATCCGGCCTGGATGTTTTCTCTGCGCAGGCTGCCCCCGAACGACCCGTCGAAGTTTTGCATCGAGGTGCCGGGTACCACCATTTCGGGGGTGCGGATGTCGCCCGACTGCCTGAACGAGAACCTGGCCGTTGTGGCCCATGAATCGGTGCCGTATGTGTAACGCCCGAATCCGGCCCCCATTCCGTTCATGGTCGCACCCTGTGCCGACAATACGCCAGATGCGCCCATATCCCATGCTTCGGGAATATCGGTGGTGATCAGGTTGATGACCCAACCCAGGGCGCTGGAGCCATACAACAGGCTGGCCGGTCCCCTGACAACCTCTACACGGCTGGCGGCCAGGGGGTCGAGCGAGATGCTGTGGTCGGCCGAAGTTTCGGAAACATCGCCCATGCGTTCGCCGTTCTGGAGCACCAGGATGCGGTCGCCATCAAGCCCCCGGATCACCGGCCGTGCCGGGGCCGAGCCCAGCGAACGCATGGCCACGCCCGGCTCCGCATTCAGCATTTCGCCAAATGAAGCCTCGCTGCGGCGTTGCAGCCCTTCGCCCACAAAGGCCTGGTCGGGCTGGTAGCGGAACCCGCTGCGGGTGGGTGAAGCGGTAAACACCACTTCTGCCAGGTCGAGTGCGGTTGGGGTCACTTCCACATCCACCTCAATGGTCTGGTCGGGGATGGCCTCGAATGATGTGTAGGTGGTTCCGTAGCCCATGCCCTGCACCACCAGGCGGTGCTCGCCGGGCGGAAGGTTGGTCAGCAGGTAATGCCCGCTGGCATCGGTAATGGTGCCAATGCGGGTACCTTCAACAAGGATGTTGATAAAGGGAACATGCTCACCGGTTTCGGCATCGATCACATGCCCGAACACATTGGCGTCGGTGGCCGGACGGGGTTGTTCGACGGCCCCAAACAGGCTGGGGAGGCCGGTAAGCAGGATGATTATGGAGATGATGGTTTTTTTCATATTTGGTGTGTTTATGAATGCCACAATGGTGAAATGTCGAAATGTCGGAAGACAGAACAGTGTTGAGTAGTGAGTGATGAGTTGAAGAGTTGAAGAGTTGAAGAGTTGAAAAGTTGAAAAGTTGAAAAGTTGAAAAGTTGAAAAGTTGAAAAGTTTAAAAGCCAACAGCCAAAAGCCAATACCCAAAAGCCAATAGCCAATAGCCAATAGCCAACAGCCAACAGCCAATAACTATTTCGGGGTTGTGGCTTAGATGGAGGGGGGGCCACGGGGTGAGCAAAGGTCGGGATCGATCCCGGAGGGATGGGGGATGTGGTGCAGTGGCCATGCATGTGAGATTTTGGGGAAATGCATCCCCAGCAGCAGCAGGGCCAGTACGATCCATCCGATGGTGTGCATCAGCTGGGCCAGCACCAGGTATTCGAAATCGCTGTGTTCGTGCTCCTGATAGGGGGTTCCGGGTATCTGGCTGTTTGTGAAGGGGTGGGCGTGCTCAACGACCACCCCGCTGCTGGTAACGTGGTAATGCCAGTTTGCCGCCTGGTTATAGTAAAGAAAGGCAAGCAACGGAATGCTTATCCAGATCAGAATATGGTGCCACAGCTTGGTTTTCATTCGAACGGCGGTTGTTTTCCAGCACAAAGATAGAGATAGTTACAGGAAATGGTTCCCAGGCCATTGTTTTTTGCTTTTTTTATGAATAATACCGGGAGTTCTGCTTTCAGGGATTATCCCCGGCAAGTACCTTAATACAAAATTCAGAAGGTAGAAGACAGAAGACAGAAGACGGAAAGTTGAAGAGTTGAAAAGTTGAAGAGTTGAAAAGTTGAAGAGTTGAAAAGTTGAAGAGTTGAAAAGTT
>PWJC01000141.1 GCA_003560165.1 Bacteroidales bacterium | reverse complement strand
TGACCTTGTTGTTCGGATCACCTCCGAGGGTGTGTTCATCAACGAGGCCGTGGTGATCCTTCCCGACCTGGAGGCCGGCAACGGTGTTGTTCATGTGATCGACGCGGTGCTGGTTCCTGAAACCCTGTACGAGGTGACCTTTGAGGTAGACCTCTCTGCTGCCATCGAATTCATGCTGCGTGGCATGGAAGACTTTGACCCGGAGCAGAACCAGGTATTCATTACCGGCAGCCTGCTTGGATGGGGCGAACCCGGAACGGACCCTGAAAACCAACGGATGGAAAAAGTGAGCGACGATCCCCTGGTATACAGCATCACCTTCCAGCTGGCCGAAGGCGAATATCAGTATAAGTATTTTTCTGATGCGATCGGGCAGGGTTGGCAAAGCGGTGAGTGGGATGGTGACCCCAACAGGGTGATCAACGTGACCGAAGACATGGTGGTCAGGAACATCTTCGGTTATGGCGATGATGAGGTGAACGTGATCGAACGCGAAGAGATCAGTCTGGCCGTGTATCCGAACCCGGCAAGCAACCGCCTGAATATTGTTTCAGGTACCGAACTGACCGGGGTGAGGATGATCGACATGCTCGGGCAGGTGGTGTATGCTTCCCGGACCAGTGGCCTGACCCATGAAATAGACGTATACGACTTCAAGGGCGGTATCTATTTTGTTCAGGTGATGACCACCGGCAACGGAACGGCCGTATCGAGGATACAGATCGTCAACAGATAAGAGCTGATCGCCCCCCGGGTGGATCACAACCCTAAACAGGCTGCCTGCACTGCGCGGGCAGCCTGTTATATGTTTGAACCGCTCAAGGGGCCGGATCCGTTACCCGCCTAAAGGATCTTGATGACCATGACGCGGGCCTTCTGACTGCCCGGGTTGTGCAGCTGCCTTTGTTTGCCTGCCGCTACAAAGGCTGTTTCAAGGGCCGAAAGTTCCACCTCGCTTTCCTGTTCCGACAGGGTAAGATCGCCCGACATGCCAATGAACAACACGTCGAAGGGGTTGGTGTGCGGCGGGATGGTCTCTCCGGGAACCAGGGTGAGCAGTATGCTTTCGATTCTGGGATTGCTGAACATGATGCGCCCATCGATAGGCGCATAGACCTTCATGGCCTGTAAAGGGGTGTTTTTTTCGATCATCTGGCTACTCCTTGATCATGGTCAGCAGCATTTTGAACCTTTCCACGGCCATCAGGGCGTGGGGGATGTTGGCAGGCATGATGATGGTTTCGCCTTCGTTCAGGACAAAGGATTGGCGGTTGATCAGGATTTCGACACTGCCTTCCACCACCTGCACCATGGCGTCGAAGGGCGCCGAATGTTCGCTGAGTTTCTGGCCTTTGTCGAAAGAAAACAGGGTGATGTTGCCGGCAGGTTTCTCGATCACGCGTTTGCTGACCACGCTGTTTTCTGCGTAAGCAATGTCTTTCTTAAAATTGATGATGCTGCTGTGTTCAAAATTGCTCATGTCAGATTTTTTTAAATGTGGTATATATACGAATAAAAGTACTTTAATACACAAATGTATATAAATATTTTTAAACGGCAAGGCCCGGGCGGCTTCAATAAATGAAATCAAGACATTTTGGCCGGTGGACCCTTTTGCAGGAATCAGACTGTCAGGAGCTTATCTGAATATTTGTATTGGCAGTGTTTGTTGTCCTTCTGTGGTAATGACGTACAAAAAGTAGGTGCCGTTTGCAAGTTGCGACACATCCAACCCGTGGCGGACATCGCCGGCCGACAGGCTCATCAGGGTATTGCCCATGGCATCGAAAACCCTGATTGCGGCGATGGGCGCGGACGACTCGATGTTCAGCCTGCCGTCGGCCGGAACAGGGTATGCCCTGACCGATACCTGCTGTCCGGGGTGGGGCGCATCGGTCGGATCATTCATGCTGCCGAACCAGTCGTGTACCTCGGTGTTTTCCGTAACCACCACTTCGCGATTTGGGTCGCCTTCCCATTCTCCACCGTCCCAGCCTTCGTTCACAAAATATTTGTAGTAATAGGTGCCTGCCTCGAGCTGGAGGGTTATGGTGTAGATCATCGGATCGGAAGAGGGGGTCAATTTCTGGTTTTCCGGATCGCTGCCCGGGCTGCTCCAGTCGCCAAAGAAGTTGCCGGCCAGATACACCGCATCGCTTTCGGGGTCGAACCCGGTGCCGGCATACACGGGACTTGCATAGGTCATGTTTACGTTAAACCGCACCGTAAAGGTAATGGGCGCGAATTCGGCATGGATGCTATGATCCCGGCTTACCTCCTCAAAGATGTACTGGGTGAGCGGGCCCTGGCTTTCGCCATCGATGAGCACATCGGCGATCTCATAACCCTGGTCTGCCTCGATTGCAAAGGCCTGATCCCCGCCGTGGGTCACGCCGACCGCCCCCGAAGGGCTGATGCTGCCGCCCTGGCCGGCGGTGGCGGTGATGGTATGGGAGATGAGCCGGAAGTTGGCTTCGATGTCGCGGTCGGTTTGGGCGATGAAGCTCAGCTCAGGTTCGGTGCCGATGGCTGCATTGTTTTCCGACCAGCTCTCAAAACGATACCCGCTGGCCGGGGTGGCTTCGAGTACCACCTGCTGTCCGTAGTCATATGTTCCGTCGCCGCTGACCGATCCTGATCCGGCGGGGCGGATATCCACCCTGATCTCAACGGATACCGGTTCGAAGTTTGCCCACAGGCTCACATTGGCGGCGGGCATGACAAAGGTATAGGGGTTGTCTCCGGACACCGGATTGCCGCTGTCGTCCATCCAGCCGGCAAAAACATAGCCTTCGGTGGCCGTGGCCTCCAGGGCGACATCTTCCCCGGCCCGGTAGCTGCCCGCACCCGTTACCGTTCCCGCCCCGTCGGGATAAACGCTTACCATCACCGTGTAATCGAGGGGTTCGAAAAGGGCGATCAGGTTCACGTCGGCGGCGGGCATGCTAAAGGCATAAACCCGTTCTGCAGATACGACCTCGTTCCCGGCATCGGTCCAGTGCAAGAATGCATACCCCTCGGCGGCCTCGGCTTCGAGGGTAACGGTTTCGCCCATGGTGTAGGGGCCGCTGCCTGTGACCACGCCCCCCTCTTCGGGATGGATGCTCACGGATACCGTGTATGCTGTTTTTTCGAAATGCGCGGTGAGGACGATGTCGCTTGCCGGCATGGTGAATGCAAATTCCGTCTGGGTGGAAAGTACTTCGCCCTCTTCGCCTGTCCACGACACAAAATGATATCCTTCACTGGCCGTAGCCAGGACAACGACCTCATCGTTCACCTGGTAAGTGCCTGCTCCGGCAACGCTGCCGGCACCTTCGGGATGGACGTTCAGTTGCAGGCTGTAATCGATGGGGGAGAAGTGGGCGGTCAAGGTCCTGTTCGTTTCGGCCATAAATCCGTACAACGGCTCTGTGGAAACCACCTCTTCGTATTCGGTCCAATGGACAAATTCATACCCATCCGAGGGGCTTGCTGTCAGGCTTACCTGCTCGCCGATCTGAACAATCCCCCCCCCACTGACCTTGCCGGCGCCTTCGGGTTGCACACGGGCCGTGATCACCACCGATCCGGCATCGAAATTGACCAGGAGGTCCCTGTCGGAAGTGGCGGTAAATACATAGACGGATTCGGCACATTCGATCAGCTGATCGCCTTCTACCCAGCAAATGAATTCAAAATCAGGATTGGCCTCGGCCGTCAGGGTGACTTCGTCGCCGTGTTGATAGGTGGCGGTATACTGGCTCATCCCGTTGATGGTCCCCCCTTCGGCCGGAATGGGGGAAGCCGTGATGGTATAGGTGTTGATCCTAAAGTTGGCCACAAGCTCCCTGCCCGACAAAGCCTCAAACGCATAGACGGCCTCAGCAGACACTTCCGAGCCGTTTTCCGTCCAGTTGACAAAGTGATAACCCGTAGCCGGGGTGGCCGTCAGCACCACCTGGGCCCCGTGTTCGTAGGTCCCGGACCCGCTCACCGAACCAAAATCCGGATTGTTGGGGCTGGCAGAGATCTCATAGGTGTGGATCCGGAAGTTGGCTGTCAGTGCCAGATTTGCCGCAGACATGGAAAACGTATGCGGGTTCAGTGTTGAGAATACCTGGTTGTCTTCAGCGGTCCATTCAACAAAAGAGTATCCTTCATTGGCATTGGCTTCGATGGTGACCTCATCGCCCATGGCATAGCTGCCCCCACCGGCAGTGCTTCCTCCTTCGACCGGAACAGCATATAGCTCGAGTGTATAGCTGGCCGGGGCAAAGTGGGCGACCAAAATGCGGTTGGTTGTTGCCGTGAATGAATAGCTGGACGATGTGGATACCTCAATGCCGTTCTCTGTCCAGTTGACGAACCGGAAACCCTCGGCCGGGGTGGCCAGCACTTCCACAAAATTGCCGTGCGCGTATGCTCCGCCACCACTTGCCTGCCCCATGGTGTTGTCGTTAACGTCCAATTCGATGGTATAGGTTTTTATGGAAAAACGGGCCGTCAGTTCCAGGTTGCCGGCGGGCATCGCAAAGCTGTAAGGTGTTTCTGTCGATACCACAGTGCCGTCATGGGTCCAACTGACAAATTCGTAGTTCTGTGCCGGGGTTGCCGTTACGGTCACCTCATCGCCTGCCTCGTATTCTCCTTCGCCGGTTGCGGTGCCTGTGCCGCTGGGCTCTACCCGGAGGCTCAGGGTGTATTTCTGGGGTTCGGCGGTTATTTCTTCAAAGATTGCTGTAAGGCTGCGATCGGCCGTTGCGGTGAACACATAATTGGCCGATGCGCTTACCTCTGTGCCGTTCTCTGTCCAGTGAACGAACCGGTACCCTTCGGCGGGTGTGGCCAGGAGGTTGACCTGGGCCCCGTGTTCGTAGGTTCCGGCCCCGCTCACCGAACCGAAATCTGGATTGTTGGGGCTGGCCGCAACGGTATAGGTGTTCAGGGCGAAATGGGCCGTCAGGCTGAGGTCCTGGGCGGGCATGGAGAAGTTGTACTCCGGGTTGGCCGAAATCTGGGTGTCATCTTCACCGGTCCAGTTGACAAAATGGTTTCCGGTGGCCGGCGTGGCGGCGATGCTGACATCTTCCCCCTCTTCGTATTCGCCCCCGCCTTCTACGCTGCCTCCCCCGGGCGGGTCTGCCGTAAGGGTGAGGGTGTAGGTATCCGGCTCAACGGGTATTTCCTGGAAATTTGCCGTAACCTCCTTGCTTGCATCCATAAGCAGTTGAGTGGGGTTTTCCGTTCCCGACAGATCGCCCGACCAGCCCTCGAATTCCCATCCGGTGGCGGGCAGGGCTTCCAGGAGTACCTGTGCATTTTGCTCTGCAAAGATGGGTTCGCTGTATGGCGACCCGTCAACCCTTACCTGTCCGTTGCCGCTTATGTCTATTATCAAAACCCTTTCGGAAGAACCAGAATACACTGAGCCATTGTTCATATTCAGCGGGAGCAATACCAGGTCCTTTCCACGAATAAAGGTTCTGTCTTCGATGAAACTGATGGGTGAAGTGTAATTATTCAGCGCACAAGATACTTCGCTTTCACAGTAGAAGAATTTCAGGTCAAATAATTTGTCACCGTCTGCCAGGCTTACGGGCATTATAGAGTACCAGCTGAAGATGATCGTCGAATCGTTGGCCAGGTTGAACTGGCCAGCCGCCAATGAAGGATGAAGGTTCGTAATATAACTCCCGTATTCATGTGAGGCATTGAGAACGTGTTGGTTGAACCTGAACCGCAATTCGATTGCATGCAGATTCTGAAACCCGGTAGCCGTTACCGGAACTTCAACTACAGTACCCGGTATGGCCTCTTTGTCGGGAATGCTGACTGTTGC
>PWJC01000059.1 GCA_003560165.1 Bacteroidales bacterium | reverse complement strand
TTCAACTCTTCAACTCTTCAACTCTTCAACTCTTCAACTCTTCAACTCTTCAACTCTTCAACTCTTCAACTCTTCAACTCTTCAACTCTTCCACTTTTCAACTCTTCAACTTTTCAACTCTTCAACTTTTCAACTTTTCAACTTTTTAGTTCCATCGTTCCATCGTTCCATCGTTCCTTCGTTCCTTCGCCTCATACCCCAGCACCACCATCTCCTCCCTGGCTTCGACGCTTTGGCCTTCGCTGACCTTCAGTTGTTTGACAACGGCGGGGGCGGCGGATTTGAATTCGCTTTCCATTTTCATGGCCGACAGGATGAGCAGGGTCTGCCCGGCCTCCACCCGTTCGCCTTCCGCTACCATCACCTTCACCACTTTGCCGGGAATTGGGGCGGTGATCACCTCCGCACCCCCGGTTTCCTGTTGTTTCTGCCTGCTGGCCAAGTATTTGGCTTCGGCATCGATGATCTCCACCTCATAGGTGTTTTTGAAGGTGTTCACATGGTACTTCCTGACCCCGTTTACCGGGATCAGTTCCACATTATAGCTCTTGTTCCGGTAAAGGATGCTGTAGCTTCCCTTGTTCAGCTGCACGAAATCCAGGGCGTACTCCTTTCCGTCGACGGCCACCAGCAGCTGGTCGCCCTGCCGGCTGAGCAGTTCCACCCTGGCGATTCGGTCGTGGATCTTTACTTCGTACGACATGTTGCGTTTTTTTAGAGTTTGAGCACGCTGCGTATGCGGCTGTAATTCTTCCAGTTGTTTTTCAGGGCCGTCATTTCACCGGGGCTGGCTTTTTCCATCAGGCGGATGTATTCCATGAAAGCGGTGATGATGACAATGTCTTCGCAGTCGGAGTCGCAGGGGTCATCCTTGAGCAACGCCTCTTTGTTCTCCTCGATGAAGTGGGTGGTGTAGTCGCCCAGCACAAATCCAGGGGCGTTGACGATCCGTTCCAGAAACTTCAGGTTGTTTTTCACCCCCGCGATCTTGAACTCCTGCAGGGCCCGGCGGGTGCGTTCCAGGGCCTCCTTCCTGTCCTTTCCCCAAACGATGAGCTTGGCGATCAGGGGGTCGTAAAACAGGGGGATCTCGAACCCCTCGTAAATGGATCCGTCGACCCTGACACCCACCCCGTAGGGGATGTCGATGTGGGTGACCCTGCCCGGGGCGGGCATGAAATTGTTTGCCGGGTCCTCGGCGTACACCCGGCATTCGATGGCGTGCCCGTTTTGTTCGAGCAGTTCCTGTTTCAGGGTCAGGGGCAATCCGTTGGCTATGTGGATCTGTTCCTTCACCAGGTCGACACCCACCACCCTTTCGGTGATGGGATGCTCTACCTGGAGGCGGGTGTTCATCTCCAGGAAGTAGTAGTTGAGCTGGCTGTCGACAATGAACTCTATGGTGCCAGCCCCCTGGTAGTTCACGGCCCTGGCAGCGGCAACGGCGGTGTCGCCCATTTGCCGGCGGCGTTCGGGGGTGAGGATGGGAGAGGGGGTCTCCTCGACGATCTTCTGGTGCCGGCGCTGCACCGAACACTCCCTTTCGAAAAGGTGAACGGCATTGCCGTGGCCGTCGGCCAGGATCTGGAATTCGATGTGGTGGGGCGATTCGATGTATTTTTCGATGAATACCGCATCGTTGCCAAAGGCGGTTTTTGCCTCAGAGCGGGCGGCGCGCAGGGCGCTTTTTACCTCTGTGGCCTTTTGCACCAGCCGCATCCCCTTGCCGCCCCCCCCGGCCGATGCCTTGATCATCACAGGCAGGCCGATCTGGTCGATGACGCTCAGGGCCTCCTCTTCGGAGGTGATGCATTCGTCTGTGCCCGGTACTACGGGCACGCCGGCCGCCGTCATCGTTTTGCGGGCGGTGATCTTGTCGCCCATGGTCGAGATGGCATGGGATGAGGGGCCGATAAAAATGATCCCCTCCCGGCTGCAGCGTTCGGAAAACACGGGGTTTTCCGATAAAAAGCCATAACCCGGATGGATGGCGTCGGCCCCGCTTTTCCTGGCGGCACCGATTATGTTTTCGATGTTCAGATACGATTCGATCGAAGGGGAAGGACCTATGTGGCAGGCTTCGTCGGCGTAGAGCACGTGCATCGCCTTGCGGTCGGCATCGGAATACACGGCCACGGTGGGGAGGCCCAGCTCACGGCACGACCTGATGATGCGGACTGCGATCTCCCCACGGTTGGCCACGAGTACTTTTTTGATCATACCAAAGGCTTTGGTTCCTCCAGATTTTACGTTAAATTTAATAAATTGTTATGAATTTGTTCAGTTCATCTATATTTATTTATATTTATGACAAAACATGTCAGAAGCGACAGCTTGTCATGGAATGCCCGCCGTTCCTGGTTTTGGCAAAGCCTTTGATAAGAAAAAATCTAAAAATATAAATAGTTAAACCCGAATCATAAAACAGGACATGAAAGAGATTGATCAGAATGAATTTGAACAGGAATTAAACGCACACAAGAACCTGGTGCTCGACTTCTATTCGACCGAATGCCCCCCCTGCGAGGCCCTGGCCCCCAAGTTTGAGGCCCTGGATGAACTCTATGGCAACGACATCCGTTTTGTCAAGATATTCCGTCAGGGCAATCGCGAACTGGCCGAAAAACTGGGGGTCAGATCATCGCCCACCCTGCTGTTCTTTCAGGACGGGACCCAGGTGGGGGAGGTGCTCAGGGGCGGCATCCGCCGTTCGGACATCATGCGGCAGCTCGATGCCCTTTTGCCCGGTAAGCGTGTAAAAGAGATCCGCAGCAAGATCAAGCCGGAGGTGATCGACACCGAAGCCATCGTGCTCGGGGGCGGCCCTGCCGGTTTGGCGGCGGCCATTTACCTGGCCCAGGCCAGGGTGGATACCGTGGTGGTCGATCCGATGCTGCCCGGGGGCCAGGTGGCCACCACCCACCAGGTAAGCAATTACCCCGGCTTTGTCGATCCCATACCCGGCTATATGCTGTCGCATTATATGGCGGAACAGGCCAAAGTGGCAGGGGCCCGGATGAAGGTGGCCGTGGAGGTGAGCGGGGTCGACCTGGAGAAAAAACAGGTGGAGGTAGACGGTTACCAGACCATCCGTGGGAAAACACTATTGATCGCCACCGGTGCTTCGCCCCGCTACCTGGGTGTGGAAGGGGAGCAGGAGTTTTACGGAAAGGGGATCTCCTATTGCGCCACCTGCGACGCCAAGTATTACCACGACAAGGAAGTGGTGATCATCGGGGGGGGCAATACCGCGGTCGAGGAGTCGGAGTTCATCTCCAAATTCGTCAAAAAGATCACCATGGTGCAGCAGCTGCCCCATTTGACGGCCAACAAGGCAGCCCAGGAAAAGGCCATGGCCGATCCCAAAATCGAGATACTTTATTCGCACGAGCCCAGGGGCTTTTACCGTGAGGGGGATAAAATGGGGGTCAGGGTGGAAGACCTCGACAGCGGGGAAACCAAGATGCTGCACACCGACGGGGTTTTCGTTTTTGTGGGCATGAAGCCCAACCTCGACCTGGTACCCGGCGATCTGGATACGGACGACTGGGGCTACCTGAAGGTCGACAGCGAAATGCGCACCAGCATCCCCGGGGTATTTGCCGCCGGCGACGTGGTCAGCAAGCCCATCCGTCAGATCACCACCGCGGTGTCCGACGGCACCATTGCCAGCATCGTGATGGCCAGGGAACTGCAATAAGCCCCGGTATCCCGGCCTGCACCAGGAGCCCTCTTCTGTCATAGCCTGTCCATGCCCCTGAAAAAAAACACCGGCCCGGGCTATGTTGGGATTTGGCAATCTGAAAGAAGTTTGTACTTTTAGGTTTGTTTTCCCACAAAGCGTGTTCATGAGCCTGGAGATCGGGATTGTCCTTTTTGTGCTGCTGGGTGCGGTCATCCTGTTTGCCACCGAGCGTGTGCCCGTCGACGTGGTGGCCATTGTGGCCATGTCGGTGCTGGTGGTCACCGGGGTGCTGACCCCACAACAAGGGGTGTCGGGGTTCAGCAATTCGGCCACCATTACCGTGGCCTTCATGTTCATTCTCAGCGCCGCCCTTTTTAAATCGGGGGCAGTAGTAAACATTGGCAACCGCATTGCCCAGCTGTTCAAGTACAATTTCTGGCTTGGGATCACGGCCACCATGGTCACGGTGGGAGTAATTTCGGCCTTTATCAACAACACCCCGGTGGTGGCCATCTTTATCCCCATTATGGTGGGGGCGGCCGCCCAGTCGAAACTAAGCCTGGCCAAGATGCTCATGCCGCTTTCCTTCGCATCGATGTTCGGGGGGGTGTGCACCCTGATCGGCACCTCGACCAATATCCTGGTAAGCGGAGTGGCCGCCGAACAAGGCCTGGAGCCTTTTTCCATGTTCGAGATGACGCGGATGGGGGTGGTGTTTTTCGGTGTGGGGCTGATCTATATGCTGACTATCGGCATCCGGCTGATCCCCAACCGGGGCGGTGAAGACGAGCTGATGAAGAAATTCGGGATGGGCGATTACCTTACCGAGATCGTGTTGCTTTCCAATGCCCCTTCGGTGGGCAGCAGCATCAAAAATTCCCCCCTGGTCAAAAAACTCGACATCGACATCCTGGAGGTAAAGCGGCAGGGGCAGACCTTTATCATGCCTTCGGAAGAGATGGTCCTGGAGGAAGGCGACATCCTGAAGGTGCGCTGCAATGTTGAGAAGATCAAGGCCCTGAAAGAGCGGGAGGGCATTGCCCTGAAGAGCGACACCAAGTTCAAGACGCTGGGCGAGATCGCCGACAGCAAAAAAACCAGCAACCGCATTACTTTTGTGGAGGCCGTGATCGCTCCCAACAGCCCCTTCGAGGGGAAAACGGTCAAGGAACTGGGCTTTCGGCAGCGTTTCGGGGCCACGGTGCTGGCCATTCGTCACCGGGGCGAGCTGATGCGCGACAAGGTGGCCACCACCGTTCTCAGGCCGGGCGACACCCTGCTGATCGAGGTGGAAAAGGAGCAACTGCGCAACCTGCAGCAGCTCGAACTCAGGGGACGGAATACCTTTTTGATCGTTTCGGAAGTCGACCTGCCCGAATACCGCAAAGACAAGATGCTTACCGTGGTGCTGACCCTGGTGGGGGTGATTGCCCTGGCCTCGTTCGAGATCCTTCCCATCATGATGGCGGCCATTGTGGGTTCGATGTTTTTGGTACTCACACGCTGCATCACCATGGAAGAGGCCTACCATGCCATCGACTGGAAGGTGATCTTTTTGCTTGCCGGGGCCATCAGCCTGGGCGTGGCCCTGGATGTGAGCGGTGCGGCGGCCCTGATCAGCGGCTTTTTGATCCATATTGTCGGGGGGCTGGGGCCGGTGGCCATCGTGTCGGTATTGTACCTGATCACTTCGCTGATGACCGAATCCATGAGCAACAACGCCAGCGCTGTGCTGCTGGCCCCCATTGCCATTGCTGCATCGGTCGAGATGGGGGTGGACGCCCGCCCCATGCTGATGGCGATCACTTTTGCGGCGTCTTCGAGTTTTATGACTCCCGTGGGCTATCAGACCAACACCATGATCTACGGGGTGGGCGGCTTTCGCTTTTCCGACTTCCTGAGGGTCGGCGGCCCCCTCAACCTCATATTCTGGATATTGGCAACACTGCTGATCCCGGTGTTTTTTCCATTTTAGGAAAGTAGAAGGTAGAAGGTAGAAGGTAGTAAGTAGTAGGTAGTAAGTAGTAGGTAGGAAGAAGAAAGTTGAAAAGTTGAAAAGTTGAAAAGTTGAAAAGTTGAAAAGTTGAAAAGTTGAAAAGTTGAAAAGTTGAAAAGTTGAAAAGTTGAAAAGTTGAAAAGTTG
>PWJC01000163.1 GCA_003560165.1 Bacteroidales bacterium | reverse complement strand
CACCGCACCGGCCAGGAGTACTTCGCCCAGCAGGAGCAGCACCGCACCGGCCAGGAGCACTCCGCCCAGCAGGAGCAGCACCGCACCGGCCAGGAGCACTCCGCCCAGCAGGAGCAGCACCGCACCGGCCAGGAGCAGCAGCCGTTCATCTTCAGGGAACACATCATCTTCCCGCAGCAGTTCGTCAAGAACCAGTTCCAGATCGGGCGGCGACAGCTAACAGAGAACGGCCTCGCCGATCTGTGCACATACCATTGCATTACCAACCTCCCGGCGCCAGTGTCCCGGTTTCTGCCGGGGGGTTTTTTTTGCACTACAGCAACTGTCAGGCAGGAACGAAGGAACGGATGAACGATTTTTTAACTCACTACTCATCACTCATCACTATTTCGACCTTTGACATTCCGACCTTATTACAGAAATATAAAATTCTGACTATATGAAAACAATAGCAATACTGATTGTTGGCATCCTGTTCCAGGTTTCCGTATTCGCTCAAAATGAAATGGACGCCCTGAGGTATTCCCAGATCATTCCCGGAGGAACGGCAAGGTTTGCCAGCATGGGGGGAGCTTTCGGCGCGCTTGGCGGCGACTTTTCCAGTCTGGGCATCAACCCGGCAGGTGCCGGCATCTACCGGAGTTCTGAACTGACCATCAGCCCCTCCCTTAACTACAGCCAGGTGAACTCGACTTATTTCAACACCAGGGCCGAGGACATGAAGTACAACTTCAACCTCAACAACCTGGGGGCGGTATTTGCCTATCCCCTCAACGGTTCCGCCGCTGAGGGGGGGTGGCAGTTCATCAACTTCGGACTGGGGATCAACCGCCACAACAACTTTAACGTCCGCTGGATGGCAGAAGGCTACAATACCAATAATTCTTTCATGACCAGCATGCTGGAACAGGCAAACAGGGAGGGCAGCGTGGAGAGGCTGAGCGATTTTTCTACCGGTCTTGCCTGGGACACCTATTTGCTGGACATCGTTGACGGGGAGTTCTTCGTCGATATGCCCGGCGGACAGGTCCTGCAGCGGCAGGAAACCAATACGTCGGGCTCGGTCAGGGAACTGGTATTCAGCGTGGGAGCCAACTACAACGACAGGGTTTACCTGGGGGCTACCGCAGCTTTCCCCTCTGTTAATTACAGGGAGGATACCAACTACCGGGAAGAAGACACCGAAGGGCTCAATGAGGTGTTCAATGCGATGCGGTATGCAACCAGTCTGAGGACTACGGGCTCGGGATATAATTTCAAATTCGGCGCCATTATACGTGCCACTGACATGATACGCATTGGCGGGGCCTTTCACACCCCCACCTTCTACAGCCTGGAAGACCGCTACGAGGCCACAATGCGTTCCGACCTCAACATTGATTACGATACGGATGTAGCCCACTCACCCGTGGGACGCTTCGACTACAGGCTGACCAGCCCACTGAAGGCCATCGGCAGCCTGGGCCTGGTATTCGGCACTTCCGGCATACTGAGTTTGGATTACGAATACGTGGATTATACAAAAGCCAGGCTGAGAAGCGGGGATTATGGCTTCACCGACGAGAACAGGGCGATCAGGGAGAATTTTTCCTCACAGCACAATTTGCGCGTGGGCGGGGAGATCGTATTTTCTCCCCTGGTGCTCAGGGCGGGCTATGCATTTTATTCCAGCCCCTATGCCGAAGGGGTCAACGACGGAGAACGCTCGATGATATCGGCAGGCCTGGGCTTTCGCAACCCTGCCTATTCCCTTGATTTTGCCTATACCCATAGTTTTTATTCGGAAGACTACTACCTCTACTCCCTGGACGGTCTCCGCCCGGTCGAGAGAGACTTTTCTGCAAGCACTTTCAGAATGACCCTGGGATACCGCTTTTAATCAGGACAAAACAAAAAAAAAGCCCGCCTGCGGAACCTTCCGGCAGGCGGGGTTGTTTTTGAAGGCTTTCAGGGGATTATATTTCCACGTTGTTCATGATCTCATCATCGATGAGGATGCGCCCGCAATACTCGCAAACGATGATCTTTTTGTGCAGGCGGATGTCGAGATGCCGTTGCGGGGGGATCTTGTTGAAGCAGCCCCCGCAGGCATCGCGTTCAACGGGTACCACGGCAAGCCCGTTTCGGGCATTTTCGCGAATGCGCTGATAGGCTAATAGCAGCCTGTCCTCAATGGCCGCCTTCTGCTTCTGGGATTCTCCGATCAAAACAGCTTCGTCCTTTTCCGTTTCAGCAACAATGTCGTTGAGCTCGGCCTTTTTGTCTTCCAGGTCTTTCTGTCTTTCGGCCAGCTCCGTTTCCACTTCTTTCACTGCTTCCTTCTTGATCTCCACCTCGGCAGCATACTCCTTCATCTTCTTTTCGGCCAGCTGTGCTTCCAGGGTTTGGTACTCGATCTCCTTCGAAAGGGAGTCGTATTCACGGTTATTCCTTACATTCATTTGCTGGGCCTCATACTTTTTAATCAGCTCGAGGCTTTCCTGTGCCGCTATTTTCTTATTGGCAATCTCGGCTTCCAGGTGATTGATGTCGGTATTGAATTTTTCAACCCGGGTGGCCAGGCCTTCAATCTCATCTTCCAGATCCTGAACCTCAAGGGGGAGTTCACCTCGAACACTGCGCAGCTTATCGATCCTGGTGTCAATGCTCTGAAGGGTGAACAAGGCTATCAGCCTGCCCCTGATGTTTTTTTCAATGCTTTCTTCCACAGGGCTTTCGGGAGTTTTCACCGGGTCGTTTTCCTTGCCGGTTCCGGGATGGATGGATTTGTTCTCTTCCTTATTTTTTTTCTTACTGCCAGACTTGGGGTTTTTGGCCATATATGCATGTTTTAGGGTGATACATATTGTGAGTCAATAGTAATTTACCGGGTTGGTGCCGGTTTCTGAAACCAGGAGCGCAAAGTTAATCATTTTTTTCTTAATCAAATCCAGCAAAAGCTCTTTGGTAAACTGCTCAGTTTCATAATGCCCCGCATCAACCAGCAACAAGGAACCGGCTGCATCAAAAAAACGGTGGAATTTCACATCGCCGGTAATAAAAGCCTGTGCCCCCGAACGAATGGCCTGCTCAAGCAAAAACGCCCCGGATCCGCCGCAGAAAGCCACCTTTTGCACGTCCTGCCCCATTACAGGGGAGTGGCGCAAGCAAGGGGTGCCCAGGCGTTCCTTGACCATCGCCAGGAATGCTTTTTCGGGCATGGGCCCGGGCAGCTTGCCCAGCATGCCCGAGCCTGCCTTTTCAAATGCATTGTCGAGGGGGTAAATGTCGTAGGCCACTTCCTCGTATGGGTGATTGGCATGCAGGGCTTCCAGCAGGGTTTGCTGCAAATAAACCGGGAAAATGGTTTCGATGCGCTCCTCCTCTTCGAAGTGTAGCTCCCCGACATTTCCGGTAAAAGGCTGACTGTTCTCACCTGCCCTGAAGCTGCCCCTTCCGCTAAGGTTAAAGCTGCAGCAGTCATAATCGCCAATGTGTCCGGCCCCTGCCCTGAACAGGGCCGACCTCAGATTGCCGGCATGAGCAGTCGGGCAAAAGGTGACCAGTTTTTTTAACAAACCCTTGCGGGGGGCGAGAATTCTGAGATGTTCCAGACCAAGGACAGAACCCAGACGGTGGTTCACCCCGGTATCCACATTGTCGAGGTTGGTATGCAGGCTCACAATGGCCACATCCTGCCGGATGGCCTCCATGATCACCTGTTCGGCAGGCCGGGCCCCGGTAAGCTGTTTGATGCCTTCAAAGATCAGGGGGTGGTGAGAAATGACCAGGTCACAGCCCTTTTGCCGGGCTTCACGGATTACGGCGGGTGTCACATCGAGGCAGATCAGCCCGCGGTTAACTTCCCTGCCTGGCAAGCCCACCTGCAATCCGGCATTGTCGTAGGTTTCCTGCAGTGAAAAAGGGGCAATGGTTTCCAGTATTTGCAATAATTTGTTCAAAAGCATGGGCGCTGTCGTTTTATGGAACAAGCCGGGGCTTGCTTATTCAAAGATACAAGGTATTCCAATTAACACAAACGGCGTTTACCCGATTTGGTATCCGGGATAAATGTTTACCTTTGAGGCATGCACCGGATCCGTATTTTGCTGATCCCCCTTGCACTGGTCTATGGCATGATTGTCTGGGCAAGGAACCTGCTTTTTGATTGGGGCATCCTTCCGTCGGAACGGTTTTCCATACCCGTGATCAGCGTGGGCAACCTCAGCACAGGCGGGGCAGGAAAAACTCCCCATGTAGAATTCCTGGTAAGACTGCTTTCCGGCCGCTACCGCATCGCCGTGCTCAGCAGGGGGTACAAAAGAAAAACAAAGGGCTTTCTGTTGGCCGGGCCAGATTCTACGGTTACAACCATCGGCGATGAGTCCCTGCAGGTATTCCGGAAATTCCCCGGCATCGTGGTGGCGGTCGACGAGCGCCGGCGCAGGGGCATCAGGCGGATCCTGAAAGAATACCCAGGCACCAACCTGATCATCCTCGACGATGCCTTTCAGCACAGGTATGTTAAGCCCGGGCTCAACCTCCTGCTCACCGGTTACTACAATCCATTTTTCAGGAATTACCTGTTTCCTGCCGGCAACCTGAGGGAGCGAAAACGCAGCGCACAGCGCGCCGATGCCCTCATCGTCACCAAGACCCCTCCGGTCTTCTCCCCCCTCGACCGCAGGTACTTTTTGAAAAAACTCTGTCACTACAGGCTGCCCAAAATCTTTTTTTCAACCATGGAATACGGCGAACTTCAGCCCCTGACAGCGGGCAGCCCCCGTCAGCCCTCATTCAGTCCGAAGACCATCTTCCTGCTTACCGGCATCGCCAACCCCGAATCTCTGGAAGAACACCTCAAAACCAGATGCAAAGACCTGATCGTGCACAAATACCCCGATCATCACTTCTTTACATCGAAAGACCTGAAAAAGCTACGTGCCCATTACGACCGCACCATCAGCCATTCAAAGATCATCATTACCACCGAGAAGGATGCCATGCGGCTGGACGACCGGCTTGTAGAGCATCTGGACCGGCTGCCCTGTTACGTATTGCCGGTCCGTGTCAGGTTCAGGGACCAGGACAGGGAGCAGTTTGCCCGGCTGCTCGAAGACTTCCTCTCGGGCTACTGAGCCCTGTTCGACGGGGGCCGCCTTCCGTAGGTAAGGGTCCTCCACACCCACTCGAACGGGCCAAAACGGAACCTTTTCAGCCAGAAATGACTCCAGACGAGCTGGACAATGAAGATCCCCAGGGTAAGCCATATCCCTTGCAGTATATCTAGCCTGCCATAAAGGCCAAGGCCATAGCTATAGAACAGTGTGGTACAATATAATGCTCTGCGCGAGGTAGTTTGTCAGGGCCATCCGCCCAACACTGGCAAATTTTGCAGAACAAAAAAGAAAAGAGCACATAGAACTTCCCATGGAAGGAGAAATCGACAATCCACTGTGAACGCACGTTGACCGGGTCGGTCCAGAGCCTGCCTTCGCCAAGGAGGACCACAAAGGGACTGTTAAAAACGGGCATGTTCACCATCAGGATGCCCAGCAGGGAAAACCTCCGTAATATATCCAATACAAGGATGCGTTTGCTTTGTTGAACCGGTTGTAATAGTGTTTCCATAAAAAAGGGTTGGTTTACAAAAAAAAACAGGAATCAAAAAATAAACCTTTTTTTTGCAAAAATGCCAAAGGGGCGTCCAGTTCGAACGCCCCTTTGGCAAAAGCTGCCAGCCTGGCTGCTCAGAACGGAAGATCGTCTTCTTCGGGAGGCATTCCCGCCTCCCTGTTTTCCTTATCCCCGGCCCGGGCAGCGGGGCTTTCGGCACCTGACTGGGACGGCCTGCTACCCACAAAATTGAT
>PWJC01000039.1 GCA_003560165.1 Bacteroidales bacterium | reverse complement strand
TTCATGCTTTATTGCAATGGCCAATTAGCGGGCAGCTCATTGCCCGGTCAGGAGGCCATGTCAAAAACCACTGTGCTTTCCCTGCCGTTTACAGAGGATTTTACCGGGGTCGAAGCAGGCGAAATGCCTGAGCATTGGGTCAGGACCCACGCCAACTGGGCCGTTGCCAATTCAAACATTGCCGGTGGCGCATCCGCTCCCGAACTGCGTTTGGATTATTCGCCGGCCAATGAAGGCAGCATCCGGGCCATTACGCCATTACTTGATGCAACAGAAATTACAGAAACCATCAGAATGGAGTTTATGCACCGCCTGGATCATTTTAGCGGCAGTTACTACCTGAAGGTGCAAACCTCCCTCGACGGAGCGGAATGGGTCGATCAGTGGGTCGTTGAAGTTGACGACGATAAGGCGGATATCCCTTCCAGAAAAGAGGTCTTATTTCTCACCGGCATCCAGGGAGAAGAATTTCATCTTGCCTTTGTTTTCGAGGGCAACACCGATCATGTCGACCGCTGGTACATAGACGATGTTTCGGTGGGTGGAGTGGCGGATATGTTTGAGGTTGTGTTTAAGGTCCTGGAAGACTCAGACACAAAAGATCCCATTGCGGATGCAGTCATTCATAAAGAGGACGGCATATTGATCAGCAGGGACGATGGGACCGCCTCCACATTTCTTACAGAAGGCGTCCTTTATGAATTTACCGTTACGGCCGATGGATATGTTACCCAGGAACTGGAGTTTACCATGCCCGGAGAGGCCGTTACCCTCGAGATCCTGATGACCGATATCGTATTGGAACCAAGGAATCTCCGGATTGCCACCCAGGGCCTGGATCCCGGCGAAGCACTGCTCACCTGGACCGATTATGGGGAGGAATATGAATACCGTTATGACGATGGTAATGCCACATCGCAACTCGGGCATCGGGAAGGAACGCTCAACAGCCTTCATGGAGCCGCCCACCACAACGATGCCCTTCTGTACCGGATGGCCTGGATGCTCACCAGTGAAGGCGGCCCGCACAACAGCGTGAAACTTTGGGTTATTGGCCTGGGTGATGATGGCCTGCCCGACCGGGACCAGGTTTTGTATACGGCAGAAAATGTGGACAATACGGATAACGAATGGATGGTGTATGAGTTTGATGAACCGGTAGAGGCCCCCAATGGCTTTTTCCTGGGCGTGAGTTATAATGGCTTTTTGGGCCTGGCAACAGACAATGGGATTACTCCGGGTTATGAATTTATTCCCGGCACTCAGTTCAGCATTTTTAATATTACGTCCATTACATCTGAATTTACAGATATCCAGGATTTTGGCTTTACCCGGAATTTCCTGATCAGGGCTTATGGTGAGAATTTTGGGGAATTGGAATACGGCAAGAAAGCGAGCCGGGCAAAACACACGGCACATCTTAATGAGCCTGCCCCGGTACTGATCCCGCTTGAAACGCCATTTTATACCGGTGAACCCCGTAATAAGAGCACTGCAAATAAGGTTTTGCTGGGGTTTAATGTTTTTCTTAATGACGAGCTCGTAGCCACGGAAGTTGAGGGTACCGAATACATGTTTACCGGACTGCATGAAGGAGAGCATCAAGCCGGTGTACAATCGGTATATACAACCACAACGTCGGGGATCCCGACCCTGGGATTCCTGGTTGACCAGGGTGTCTTTATCAGCGAGGTGGCAGAAGGCGATGTGGCCATTTATCCGAATCCCGCCTCAGACAAAGTGGTAGTACAATCAAGCGGGCAGATTATTGGCATGGCCCTGATCAATTTACTTGGCCAGCTCAAGGTGTACCGCGAAATCAACAGTACCTACACCGAGCTGGATGTGTCCAATCTGAATGCAGGAGTGTATTTTATTCAGTTGACCAAAAAAACCGGGGTGCAAACATACCGGCTGCAGATTGCCCGTTGACCGACGTATTGAATCCAAATTGCAAATCGACACTGATGCATTCATTTCGTAATAAAACCGAGGGTTGTACGTATACTCCTGTTATTCAGACTATCTGCATACATACAATGGTATCGAATATGCGGCTGGGTGATGGGTTTACCAATCTGTCCGACAGCACCATGTTTCCCCGTCCTCCGCCTTTTTTTGGCGATCACCAGGATGTGTTCCGGTAAAACAGCCCTGTCTTTTTTTTAAGAACAATGCAAGGGCGTAATCCCGGAACGGGGAAGCCAGGTCAAACTGGCATACAGGAGATCGATTTTGTCATTGGATGCTTTTTGATCGCATGGCGAAATTATGAGATGATTTCAAGCAGAACCCCTTTAATTCAACATATATGAAAAAACAAATTACAATTTATGCCACCATTATGCTGTTTTTTTGTGCATCGCCTGCCAGTTATGCACAAAGCAGCATTATTGGCTACTCACCCCCGTTTCTGTTCAACACGGTCATTGGTCCGATGATTACGGCATATTCCGATCTTTTCGTGTTCAACACGCAACTGGAAGCGAGCAGGATTGTGGCATATTCAAACTTTTTCACCTTTAACACACTTGAGGAGGAAGACCGGATCATTGTTTATTCGGATTTTTTCACGTTCGACACGCGTGGGTTTGAACCGGGCCGAATCATTGCCTATTCAAACCTCTTTAGGTTCGATACCCGTTCGGAGGTAAACCAGATCATTGTCTATTCGAACCTTTTCACCTTTGATACCCGGGTGGTGGATGGCCGGCTTGTCGGTTATTCCGATTATTTTAGTTTCAACACCCTGGCAAGGGCAAGCTTGGTCGCCTATTCCGAATTTTTCATTTTCAACACCCTGCCGCCGGAGTTCCTGATAACGGTTGAGCTGTCGCCCGCCGAGGGGGGGAGCGTAACGGGTGCGGGATACTATGAACCTGATGCGGAAGTCACCCTGGAAGCCATTGCCAATGAAGGTTATGAGTTCGTGAACTGGACCAATGAGGACGACGTCCAGGTTTCGGATGAGGCTGTGTATACCTTTATCATGCCGGCCGAAAATGTTTCCCTCACTGCAAACTTTCAGAATGTTGTCGGCATTGGCGAATTGGCCGATTTCGACATTTCCGTTTTCCCCAACCCTGCAAACAGCAAATTCTTTGTCGAATCCGACAGGTTTATCAACAAAATTATGTTGTTTGATGCAGGCGGGCAGATGGTAAGGTCGATCGACTTAAACGGACTTGAAGCCGAAATTGACATCAGCACCTTGCGGTCGGGCATTTATTTTATGCAATTTCATTTGCCCGATCATATCGTGAACAAACGTGTCCAAATTTTCAGATAATTAATGATCCCAATGAATTTCAACTTTTTAAAAACCAATACCATGAAAAGATTATTCGCAACATTGACAATTCTGGCAATGAGTATTTTTACTTATGCCCAGGTTGGAACCATAAACAACGTTCATGTTGAACAGCGCGACGACGGTACAGGAATCGTTGATATCCGCTTCGACCTCTCGGGGCCGGCAAACAGTATGTACAATATCGTTCTCGAGGTCAGTTTCGATGGCGGTGACTCATTCAGTGTGCTTCCCGCTAACTACTTGAGCATGAGTCTGGAAGAGGTTAGCCCCGCTGCCAACATAGAGCTTGAGTGGGATGGAATGGCCAGCCACCCCAATGTGTATACCGAAGAGGCCCAGATAAAGATCGTGGCCACGCTGATCGAGGACGATGACCCCGGTACCACACTTACCGACATCGATGGAAATGTGTACGGCACGATAATCATCGGGGATCAGGAGTGGATGACCGAAAACCTGCGCGTGACCCATTACAACAACGGGGATCCCATTGCCACAGGTTTGACGGATGAAGAATGGGCCGAAACAGAAGAGGGCGCTTATGCAGTGTATCCCCACATTATTGTCCCCGGCATTGGCTCCGATGAGGAAATGGCGGAAATTTACGGATTGCTGTACAACTGGCATGCATTCTACACCGACGACAGGGGGCTGTGCCCCGAAGGATGGCATGTACCCAGCCAGGCTGATTGGGATGCGCTCATTGGCCCCCTTGGAGGACAATTGCAAGCTGGAGCACCACTGAAAGGGATCAGGACTGAGCCCGATGATCACCCGCGCTGGGATGCGCCCAATACCGGGGCCACTGGCGAAAGCGGCATGAACCTGTATCCTTCGGGGCAAAGAAGAACATCGGGATCATTCGCTGACTTTGGCGAGAGGATCTATATCTGGACCACAGAGTGGGCCCCTGATGCCGACGACCCCGATCTTATCCGGCCCCGCGCATACCGCACAGAGCATGATGACACCCGGTCGAGAAGGTACAGGGTGTACATGGAGGCTGGGTACTCCATTCGTTGCGTCAGAAACCTTGATGAATAGGCGCAACTGCTTGAATGAAGCGGTATGCCTTAACAGGGCATGAGGCGCTTTGAACCGTTTCAACCATAATTCCAAACCTAAGGAACGAGTCATCACCATGGAGCAGATATACAGGGGAATGATCAGGTGATGGCGCGTTCCATATGACTCATATAAAACAAACTACAGACACATGAAACGATTTTTGATGACCATTGCCATGCTCCTCCTGGGCCTGTATGCTTTTGGCCAGGCAGGCAGCATCGACAATATTCATGTTGAACAACGGGATGACGGGACCGGCTATGTCGATATTTTCTTTGACCTGACGGCTCCGGGCAGTAACGTTTACGACATCACCATCGAGGCCAGTTTTGACGGAGGGGGATCGTATTCATTGGTGCCCGCTGAATACCTCAGCGGCGCCATTGACTCGGTCGTTCCCGGCAACAATTTGCACATCGAATGGGACGGAATGGGAAGCCATCCGCATATTTATACCGAAGAGGCCATGGTGAAGATCATCGCCGATATCCGTCCCGAAGAACTTCCGCCGAACACGGTGAGGGACATCGATGGCAATCTGTATCCGACCATTACCATTGATGATCAGGAATGGATGGCGGCAAACCTCAGGGTAAGCCGGTATAATGACGGCACGCCCATTCCCACCGGCTTGAGTGACGAGCAGTGGGCCGGCGACACCGACGGTGCCTATGCCATTTATCCTCATGAGCTGGTAGACGGCATCGACTCCGATGAAGAAATGGTGGAAGCCTACGGTAAGTTGTATAACTTCTACACTTTTTTCAATGACCCCGACCGGCTTTGTCCGCCCGGATGGCGTGTGCCCGCAACCGAAGACTGGCGGCAACTGGTCAACCCCCTGGGCGGTCAGTTTGAAGCAGGTCCGTTTTTGAAGAGTACCCGTACGGAGCCTGATCCGCATCCCAGGTGGGATCAACCGAACCTGGAAGCCAACAATGAGACCGGCTTTAATGGTGTGCCTTCGGGTGAGCGCACAATTAATGGCGATTACCAAAGAATTGGTCAGTACGGCATGTACTATGGCACTTCCTTTGAGTTCGCCGACGGGGAGATCCGGCCCAGGGGCTATCGCCTGGAGTACGAAACCACCCGGGCCAGGAGATTTATCCTTCGGGCCAATACAGGTTATCCCGTTCGCTGTATGCGCGACGTGGATACAGGGCCCATTGAACTGGGCGAGGGTTATTATGACGGGCCTTACATCGTATATGAAGGCAATGAGGTCAGGATAATCAGTGTAGTTCCGGGTGCAAATGGTAATGCGGAAGTGATTGATGAGCGGATGCCTATTAGTTCCATGCCGCAAACCATTACCGTTTATCCGGATCAGGACCGTGTGGGTACCGATGACCGTCTCCCTCCGTTTGAAGTAAAGCTGTGGGATTTTGAGACAGACACCCAATATGATTTTGATCAGCCCGATGAGATGTTGTTTGTTTCAGACCATCATGGCTATTTCGCCCCCTTTGTTGAGATTCTTCTTGCAGGAAATG
>PWJC01000063.1 GCA_003560165.1 Bacteroidales bacterium | reverse complement strand
GGAAGGTAGTAGGTAGTAGGTAGTAGGTAGTAGGTAGGAAGAAGAATGTTGAAAAGTTGAAAAGTTGAAAAGTTTAAAAATCTAACAGCCAATAGCCAACAGCCAACAGCCAACAGCCAACAGCTTTTTCGGGGTTTTGACTGACGCTCTGCCTGCGGGCGGAAAACACCTGACTTTTCAAAATATAAAGAAAAGAATAGATGAACTTTGTGGAAGAACTGAAATGGAGGGGTATGGTGCACGACATCATGCCGGGGACGGAGGAACAGCTCAACAGGGAAATGACCACGGCCTATGTGGGGATCGATCCCACGGCCGACTCACTGCATATTGGGCATCTGGTGTCGATCATGATGCTCAGGCATCTGCAACTGGCTGGGCATAAACCCATTGCCCTGATCGGTGGTGCTACCGGCATGATCGGCGATCCCAGCGGCAAGAGCGAAGAGCGCAGCCTGTTATCGGAAGAGGACCTGCGTCGCAACGAAAAAGCCATTGGCCGGCAGTTGCTGAAATTCCTCGATTTTGACACCGGCAACAACCGCGCTGAGATCGTCAATAATTACGACTGGATGAAGGATGTTTCCTTCCTTGGCTTTCTGCGCGATGTAGGCAAGCACCTCAGCGTGAATTATATGATGGCCAAGGATTCGGTAAAGAAGCGACTGGAAACGGGGTTGTCGTTTACCGAGTTTACCTACCAACTGGTGCAGGGATACGACTACCTCCACCTTTACCAGACCATGAACTGCAAATTGCAAATGGGAGGCAGCGACCAGTGGGGCAATATTACCACAGGCTCCGAACTGGTGCGCAGGAAGACCGGGGGTGAAGTATATGCCCTTACCTGTCCCCTGATCACCAAAGCCGACGGCAGCAAATTCGGCAAAACCGAAATGGGAAATGTGTGGCTGGATCCTGCCTGCACCTCCCCCTATCATTTTTACCAGTTCTGGCTCAACTGCTCCGATACCGACTCCGAGCGCTACATCAAAATATTCACCTTCTTTTCGAGGGCAGAGATCGAAGAGATGGTCCTGGCCCACCGTCAGGACCCGCATTTGAGGGTGCTTCAAAAGACCCTGGCCAAAGACATCACCATCAGGGTGCACGGACAGCAGCACTACGAATTGGCTGTGGAAGCCTCGGAGATCCTGTTTGGGAAAGGGACCACCGAAACCCTGCAGAAGCTGCCCGAGGATGTCTTTTTGTCGGTGTTTGAGGGGGTGCCCTGCTTTGAATTACCGCATGCCGAACTGAACCGGGGGTTGGGCATTGTCGACCTGCTTGCCGATAAGACCCCCATCGCGAAATCCAAGGGCGAGGCCCGGCGCATGCTCAGGGAAGGCAGCATCAGCATCAACAAGGTCAGGGCTGCCGACAGTTTGGTGGTCGACCCCCAATGGCTGATCAATCAGAAGTATATCCTGCTGCAGCGCGGAAAAAAGAACTATTTTCTGATTATTGTAAGATAAGGCTTTTGTTCACATTGAAAAGATTACGGAGGAAAACCATGCCCATTACGCAGAAACACCTGGTTCTGATTCTTATGGCCGGCTTCATGGCCACAACGATGGGGTCGTGCCGGCTGAGACCCGAATCCATTTTCGACGAAGGAAAAGACATTTACGGACTGGCTTCTCCGGTACAGCTGGAGACCGACACCACCCTGGTGGTGCTGACCGATTATTTTGTGGGCGGATCGGAAGCCGGCATCGACTCGGTGAGCGGCTCCGACCGCCTGGTTTTTTTGCTGGCCGACGACCGGCAGAGCCTGCAGATCATTGCCAACTCGCGGTTTATACCCAGGTTGTCGGAAATGAGGGTATGGATCGATGATACCCCTTACAGCATCCTGGTGAAGCGCAGCCGGAGGGAGTCGTTCACCTTTACCTTCGACCCCGGGGGCGAACGCTACCGTAACGTGGCCGTCAGGGGGGAAATGAACGACTGGAACCCAAGGGCCAACCCCATGCACCTGATTGACGGGATGTGGCAGACAGAGCTAGAGCTTAACCCAGGCAGGTACCAGTATCTGATCGTGGCCAATGGCAGGGATATGCTTGATCCCAACAACCCCAGGGTGGTCGACAACAATATCGGGGGGAGCAATTCGCTGCTGGAAGTGGGGCAGATCGACCGTCAGCTGGTTCCCAGGTTTTATCCACGCAGTCACCGCCCCCATACCCTCTATATCGGCCTGGAAAATCCACTCGAAGAGGTGTTTGTTTTCTGGGAGAACTTCCGGCTGCCCCGGGAGTATACCACCTGGGAGGGCGACGAGTTGCAGCTGCGCCTGCCAGGCGATGTCCTCGACAGACAAAGAAGCTTTATCCGGATTTGGGGCTTCAATGAGTATGGCCCTGCAAACGACCTGCTGATCCCCCTCGAATACGGGAGGCCGGTAGGCGATCCGGCACAGCTCACCCGCGAAGACAAGGAGGCTACCATCATGTATTTTCTGATGGTAGACCGCTTTAACAACGGGAACCCCGATCTTGACGATCCGGTTATTGACCCCGAAGTGGCCGACAGGGCCAATTTCTGGGGGGGCGACATTCCGGGCATCACCCAAAAGGTAAAAGACGGGTATTTCGAAGAACTTGGGATGAACACGGTGTGGATGTCGCCCATTACCCAGAATCCCCTGGAGGCCTACCGTGAGTACCCGCCTCCCCGCCGCAAATACACCGGCTACCACGGATACTGGCCCATTACCCTGACAACGGTCGACCACCGCTTTGGGTCTGAACAGGATCTCAGGCAGCTGGTGGAGGCGTCGCACGAAAGAAACCTCAACGTGATGCTCGACTACGTGTCGAACCATGTACACGAAGAAAACCCCATCATACAGGAAAACCCCGATTGGGCCACCACCCTCGACCTTCCTGACGGGAGGAAAAACATCCGCCTGTGGGACGAATACCGGCTGACCACCTGGTTCGACACCTTTTTGCCCAGCCTCGATTTTACCATACCCGAGGTGATCGAACTCATGTCGGACAGCGCTTTCTTCTGGATGGACCATTACGGTATGGATGGGTTCCGTCACGACGCCACCAAGCACGTTCACCTCGAATTCTGGCGCGCCCTGACAAAAAAACTCAAGGAAGATTTTATGATCCCACGGGACAAACGGCTGTTCCAGATCGGGGAGACCTTCGGCAGCCGCGAGCTCATCGGCAGGTATGTGGGCAGCGGCCTGCTCGACGGACAGTTCGACTTCAACCTGTATTTCGATGCCCGGTCGGTGTTTGCCCGCGACGATACCTCCTGCGAAGCCCTTGATTACTCCATACACCAGAGTTTCGACTACTATGGGTACAACAACCTGATGGGCAACATTACGGGCAACCACGACATGCCGCGCTTCATCTCACTGGCAGGAGGCGATCTGCGCTTCGATGAAGACGAGACCGAGGCGGGCTGGGAACGGGAGATCGGAGTTGGCGATCCTGTGGGATACAACAGGCTGTCGCAGCTGACAGCTTTCATCATGACCATACCCGGGATTCCCGTTATGTATTATGGCGACGAGATCGGCCTGCCGGGTGCCAGCGATCCCGACAGCCGCCGCCCGATGAAATTCGACGATCTGTCCGAAAACCAGCTCTGGACAAGGGAGCGTGCAGCCAGGCTTGCGGGCCTGCGAAGGGACCACCTGGTGTTTGTTTACGGCGATTTTCAACCCCTTAGCGTCGATCAATGGGAGTACGCCTATGCCCGCAGCTATTTTGGCGAAAAGGCCGTTGTATTGTTTAACCGCGGCAACGAGGTGCGGACAGTGGTCATCGATTTGCCAGGGCGCTTTGCCGGGATTGACTACGAGGCCCATTTTGGTCACCGCTTTTCGATCGATGGCAGCCAACTGACCATCGACATGGAACCCAACAGCTACGAAGTAATGGTGGGGATCCGCCAATGAGTGCGATCGCCCCCCTCGAATTAATACTATTCACCAAAACCAGGAAAAGATGAACCCATATGCATTGTTTATGAAAAAAATCCCGGTAGCCCTTGTTTTACTCGGGTTGTTCAGCGCCTGCGGACCTGCGCCCGAAAGGGACCGCCCACTCGGGCTGGTGGTCAGCATGGTCGAACACCCCCAGTGGAGCATTAACGCAAACATCTACGAGGTCAACACCCGGCAGTTCTCACCCGAGGGTACCTTCGGGGCCTTTGCCGGACACCTCGACCGCCTTCAGGACATGGGGGTCGATATCCTGTGGTTCATGCCCATACAGCCTATTGGAGAGAAAAACCGCAAGGGGTCTTTGGGCAGCTATTATTCCATACGTGATTATACCGCCGTCAATCCGGAATTCGGCACTTTCGACGATTTTAAAAAGGTGGTGGAGGAGGCCCATGCCCGGGGCATGTACGTAATTCTTGACTGGGTGGCCAATCATACGGCCTGGGACCACCACTGGACCGAAACCAACCCGGAGTATTACGAAACCGATGAAGAGGGCAACTTCTTCCCGCCCATCGCCGACTGGTCGGATGTGATTCAGCTCGATTATGGCAACGAAAACCTCCGCGATGCCATGATCGCTGAAATGCGGTTTTGGGTGGAGGAAGCCAACATCGATGGTTTTCGCTGCGACGTGGCCGATTACGTACCCACCGACTTCTGGGTGAGGGCCAGGGAAGAGCTCGAAGAGATCAAGCCGGTGTATATGCTTGCCGAGGCCGAGAACCCCGAACTGCACGTAGAAGCCTTTGAAGCGGGCTATGGCTGGCGGTTGCACCACATCATGAACGACGTGGCCCAGGGGCGCCAAACGGTTGAGGCCATCGACGAATACTTCTTTATCGACGATGCCGGCGGTTTCCCCATCGGTGCCTATAAAATGTATTTCATTACCAACCACGATGAGAATTCGTGGGCAGGCACCGAATTCGACCGCCTGGGCGAGGGCGTGGAGGCTTTTGCCGTGCTTACGGCCACAGTACCGGGCACCATCTTGCTGTACAACGGGCAGGAAGCCGGTTTTGACCGCATGCTGGCGTTTTTTGAAAAAGACTCCATCGACTGGAACGGCTTCGAATACCATGATTTTTATAAGCGGCTGCTGCACCTGAAATCGAAGAACCAGGCCCTTTGGAACGGCGAGGAGTTTGGCGGCGACATGCACCGTGTTTATAACGACCAGAACGATAAGGTATTCTCCTTTGTGCGCGAAAAGAATGACGACAAGGTGTTTGTGGTGCTGAACCTTTCCGATTCTCACGTAGATGCATCCATGAGCGGCATTGCCTTTCACGGCAAGTATACAGAACTCTTCTCGGGGGTCGAGTTCGAATTCAGCGAAGAAAGCATGTTTTCGCTCGAACCCTGGGCCTATAGCGTGTACGTTGGAGAGAACGGTGTCGGCCTCATGGAGGTGCCACCCTATACCGGCATACAGGAATAAGCTGCTGCCGGCGGCATTGTAAAGGGTACGTCAGGCCAGAAAGCTCAGCAGTATCCCTGCGGCAATGGCGCTGCCGATCACGCCCGATACGTTGGCTGCCATGGCATGCATGAGCAGGTGGTTGGTTTTGTCGTATTCCAAACCGATATGCTGAGACACCCTGGCGCTGTCAGGAACCGCCGACACACCGGAGTTCCCGATCAGGGGATTGATGCGGTCGTCGGGGGGGGAGAAATAATTCATGATCTTGGCAAAGATCACCCCGCTGAAGGTGGCAATCACAAAAGCCGCAGCCCCCAGCCCGAAGATCATCAGCGATTCGTTGGTCAGGAACACGGTGGCCTGGGTAGATGCACCCACAGTGAGCCCCAGAAAGATGGTGACGATGTCGACCAGCGAAGTCCTTGCGGTTTCGGCCAGGCGGTTGGTAACCCCGCTTTCCTTGAGCAGATTGCCGAAAAACAGCATCCCCAGCAGCGGCAGGGAGGTGGGCATAATAAAGGTGGTTAGCAGTATGCCCACAATGGGGAATATGATCTTTTCCTGCTTTGGCACAGCCCGGGGAGGCTTCATTCGGATGATGCGCTCCTTTTTGGTGGTGAGCAGCCGCATGATGGGGGGCTGTATCACAGGTACCAGGGCCATGTACGAATAGGCGGCGATGGCGATAGGCCCGATGAATTCGGGGGCCAGCTTGGAAGACAAAAAGATGGCCGTGGGTCCGTCGGCACCTCCGATGATGGCGATGGCGCCCGCCTGCTCGGGCAAAAAGCCCAGCGAAAGCGAAAAAGCGTACGCGGCAAATATGCCGAACTGTGCCGCAGCTCCCAGCAGCACGAGTCGTGGCTTCGACAGCAGGGAAGAAAAGTCGGTCATGGCTCCGATACCCAGAAAGATGATGGGCGGGTAGAGACCGCGCTGCACCCCGAAATAGAGGAGGTTGAGTACACTGCCTTCTTCGTAGATGCCGATCTGCAGATCGGCATCCAGGTCGAAGGGGATGTTCCCGATAATGATGCCGAAGCCGATGGGGATCAGCAGCAGGGGCTCGTAATGCTTGGTAATGGCCAGGTTAATAAAGAACAGCCCGATGGCGATCATGACGATATGCCCCCAGGTGATGTTGGAGAATGCGGTGAACCCGGCAAATTCCACCAGCTGTTCGTACACAAAGCTAAACAATCCGGTATCCATATGTTTCTTAACCTCCTATCTCTATCAGGGTGTCACCTTCCATTACCGACTGTCCCGGCCTTACGGGGATGGATATCACCTTGCCGTCCCTGTCGGAATCGATGTTGTTCTCCATCTTCATGGCCTCGAGGATCATCAGTTTCTGTCCCACCTTCACGGTGTCCCCTTCTCTTACCATGATATTGATCACGGTGCCGGGCAGGGGAGAGTTGATATTGCCTGCGGAAGCTGCCGCCGGTTTTGTGGGAAGGGATTCGCCGGGAGTGGTCTCAACTGGGGGCACTACCCTCGAGCGGACCAGTTTGGGGGTCTTTGCGGGATGTATCGTCTTGTCGACCTCTACTTCGTATGCGGATCCATTGACCTCCAGTTCAATGATGTTGTCTTCCACATTTTTGATGTGCACTTCGTATTCGTTGCCGTGAATGGTGAATTTGTATTTCTTCATCTGAACGGAATATTATGAACTGTTTTGTTACTCTTCTCGGTTCCCGCCCCCGGCAACCTAACCCTGGTTCAGGTTCCTCAATCCGTAAATCTTCGAGCTCCAGGGCGAATAGGTGCGCGATACTTTTTTCATGGTCAGGACGGTGTCTTCAAAATCGTGCAGCTCCGAACGGTAAAGGTGTACGGCCGCAGCGATGGCCGCATTGACCTCCCCGGTCAGGTCCGATTCTACTGCCACTTCCTCTGCCGCTGCCGGCAAGGCAACCTCCTCGGGTGGTCTCTTCCTGAAAAGGGTTTTCAGTTTTTGTTTGAAAGCCGGGGTGTAGAACTTCGGGGTGTTGGAGAAAACGACGTATAACAGGATCAGGGCGGTGAATACGATGCCCATGCCAAGCAGGGCCATGATAAAGCCATAGGGGTCGTGTTCGGAAAACACATTGGCAGGTGTGTTGTGCCTCCCTGCGGCCCCCTGACTGATGGTTGATATTAGCCGGATGTAGTCCATAGAACTCAATCTCTGTTATAATGGGATGTTGGAGTGTTTCTTGGGCGGGTTCACGTCCTTTTTGGTGGCCAGCGACTGCAATCCCCTGATGATCCTGAACCGGGTATTCCGCGGTTCGATAACATCGTCGATGTAGCCATATTTTGCCGCATTGTAAGGGGTTGCGAATTTTTCGGCGTAATCGGCTTCGTGTCTGGCAATAAACTCCGCACGTTCTTCCTCGTTTTCGATGCTGCGTATTTCTTTGTTCCAGAGTACTTCGATCGCCCCCTTGGGCCCCATGACGGCGATTTCGGCCATGGGCCAGGCATAGTTCAAATCGCCGCGCAGGTGTTTGGAGCTCATCACGCAATAAGCTCCCCCATAAGCCTTGCGCAAAATGACGGTGAGCTTTGGCACGGTGGCTTCGCCATAGGCAAACAGCAGCTTGGCCCCGTGGATGATGATGCCACCGTATTCCTGGGTGGTTCCAGGCAAAAACCCGGGAACATCCACCAGGGTTACCAGGGGGATGTTGAAAGCATCGCAGAAGCGCACAAACCTGGCGGCTTTTCGCGAAGCGTTGATGTCGAGAACACCGGCCAGGTAATTGGGCTGGTTGGCCACAATCCCTACCGAAATGCCGTTGAAGAGGGCAAAGCCCGTAACGATATTTGGGGCGTAATTGCGCTGTACCTCCAGGAATTCGCTGTAGTCGACAATGGAATAGATGATGTCCTTTACGTTGTAGGGCTTGTTGGGATTTTCTGGAATGATGGTGTTGAGCGAATCCTCCAGCCTGTCGATAGGGTCTTCACAGGGCTCCATGGGAGGCTCTTCCAGGTTGTTCTGGGGCAGGTAGCTGATCAGTTTGCGGATCAGCAGGATGCCCTCCCTTTCGTCGTCGGCGATAAAATGGGTGACCCCCGATTTGGTGCCGTGGGTCAGGGCCCCGCCAAGCTCCTGTTCGGTAACGATCTCTCCGGTAACGGTTTTGACTACCTTGGGGCCGGTAACGAACATATAGCTGTTTTCCTTGGTCATGACCGAGAAGTCGGTAAGTGCGGGCGAATAAACGGCACCACCGGCGCAGGGCCCGAATATGCCGCTGATCTGTGGGATCACCCCCGAGGCCATGATGTTGCGCTGAAAGATCTCGGCATATCCCGCCAGGCTGTTGACGCCCTCCTGTATCCTGGCACCCCCGCTGTCGTTCAGGCCGATGACGGGTGCGCCCATCTTCAGGGCCTTGTCCATCACCTTGCATATTTTTTCGGCATATGCCAGCGACAGTGAACCTCCGAAAACGGTGAAGTCTTGTGCGAACACATACACCACCCTGCCATCTATGGTCCCATATCCGGTGACCACGCCGTCGGAATAAAAGTGCTTGTCTTCCAGGCCGAACTCGGTACAGCGGTGGGTGACGAACATGTCGAACTCCTCAAAACTCCCGTCGTCGAGCAGTAGTTCGATGCGTTCCCTGGCGGTTAACTTGCCCTTTTGGTGCTGGGCATCGATTCGTTTCTGACCGCCCCCCAGTTTGGCGAGTTCCCGTTTGTTCAGCAGTTCCTTGATCTTTCTTTCAAAAGTCATACAAGCGCTATATTAAAGTGTTATGATTCGTTTTTGTCCTCACACAGCTCCATCAGCACCCCGTGGGTCGATTTTGGATGAAGAAAGGCAATGTCGAGGCCCTCTGCACCTTTCCTGGGGGTTTTGTCGATCAGGCGGATGCCCTTATTCTCAAGCCCGGAAAGGGCGTTTTCGATGTCCTTTACGGCAAAGGCCATGTGGTGGACACCTTCTCCCTTCTTTTCGATGAATTTTCCGATGGGCCCTTCGGGGTCAGTGGATTCAAGCAACTCCACCTTGGTTTTCCCCAGCATGAAAAAGGCCGTGCGTACTTTCTGGTCGGCCACCTCTTCGATCGAATAACATGTCAGCCCGAGTACGTCTTCGTAAAATGCAATGGATTCTTCCAGGTTTTTTACGGCGATCCCGATGTGTTCAATATGAGAGATGTTCATGAGGCTTGGGTTTTATGATGAATGAATGCAAGCAGTTTTAAGCAAGCAGGGGGTGAGAGTTGTTAAATAATTAGCATTAAAGCGGCTTAAAAAAATAATCCCGCAAAATTTGTCGCAAAGTTATGTTTTTTAATTATTTGAATTGCCATCGAAGGGCTGAAAATCTGAAAAAATAGATAAAAACACAAGGCTTTCTGCCCACAGATCGCAATCAATGGACGGATGACCCGGCACAATGCAGTTGCACGGGCGGTTTTCGGGGTCAATGTGGCTGTTTCAGGGAAATTGCAGGCCGGGATGTGCCCGGCAGCCTCCTGCATCATTCTGTGCGGGGCTCAAGGGTCCACGGCATTTCCACATCCCAGTTCTCCCTTACCTGTATGGGCGAGGGGAAGATAAACACGGCTTCGGGCTGTATGCCTTTGAGGTAATTGCCGGGGTCCCAGCGCCCGTTGGCATTGCGGTCTTCGATCAGGCGGATGTTGTAGTTGCCGGCCAGCAGCTTGGCAAAGCGGTAGGTTCCGTCTTCGCGGATGACCTTTTCTCTGAGCAGGTCCATGTTGCGGTCGAGCAGTTGCAGGATATAGGGGCTGTTGTGCCGCGGCAGTCCGACAGGCAAAATCAGGCTGCCATAGTTTTCGGGTTCAGTGGTGGTAAACTGTGCGATCAGGGTATCGTTGGTGGCGCCGAAAATATCGGTCAGGGCTCCCGGCATGACTTCGAGCCGGTACCTGCTGCCCTGTTCGGGCAAGGGGTCCATGAGGATTTCGCGGCGCACATGGTCCCTGAAATCAAACACCGCCTCCGCGGGCAGGGTGTCGTGGACAAATAGTTGGAAATGTTCCTGACGGATCTCCCTGATGGGGTGTTGGCTTATAATTCCCAGGGGTTCGAAGTAGGGCACCGCAGAGGTCCGGCGATAATTCATCGAGAGTTCCAGGGGGGGCAAGGCGTTTTCGCCGGAAACATCCCTGCCGCGCAACTCCCTTGGCCGGGTGGCCTGCCTGATGGTGTCGAGCCGGCGGCCGGCATCCCAAACCTCCAGAAAAAGGGAATCCCTCTCCAGGTCGGAAAACCAGATTTTCAGGGTGTCGTTGCGGCTGCTGAATTCAGGAATATGCCAGGGCTCTTCAAAGGGCTGTCTGATCTCCCTGACATAGGCCGAATCGAAGGGGACCCTGAATGCGATGGTGAGCAGCCCTTTTCTGGTAAGCCTCGACGAAGTGACTCTTTGCACCGTATCTGCTTCCTGGAAAAGGTAGAGGGTATGGAATTCGCCGTCCGGTTCCGGGGCCGGGCCGTCAGGCAGGCCTTCTTCCGGGGCTTCCGGCTGGGGAGGCGACAATGTGCCGGCTGCCCCGTTGTGCAGGGGTTCTATATATTTTGGACTGACCAGCTCGTTGGCAAAGGCGATCTTTTCACCTGGCAGGTCGTACAGAAAGTTGGCGTTCTGATCGAGAAGGGCAAACATCAGGTAGTCGCCCCCGCCCATGTTGCTGATGGCAAACTGACCTTCCTTGTCTGTTTTTGCCACGTATACCGGGCGTTCAAGATAGGGGACCGAATCGTAAGGGTTGTCGTACATCATTACAAACACCCCTTCTTCGGGCTCGAGGGTGAAGGCATTTTTTACCTGCCCCCTCACCATCAGCGAGTCTACGTAGTCGCCAGTGGAGAAAACGAACTGGAAATTCGGGATGGCATTGCTTTCGGTGATGTCGCGGATGGCATCGCCGAAAAAGATATTGTAGGTGGTTTGTGGACGGAGTTCTTCCTGGATATCGATGATGACCGACCTGCCCCTGAGCCGCACCTCGGGCATCTGCTCCATGGGTGGGGATACCAGCAGTTGCTGCCGGATGTTTTCCAGCCTGACGAATTCATTGAAAAATATCCGGATCTGGTTGCCTCTGAATTGGGTTGTCTGATCCGGGGGGGTGCTCCTGACCACTTCAGGGGGATCTTCGTCGCGGGGTCCGCCAGTGGGGGCTACCACATTGGCGCAGGAAAAGAACAGCAGCATGCCTGCCAGTGTCAGGCCGGCTGCGATAAGGGAAGGGGAAGGGCGAAAGGGAAAGTTGATCATATCGGGTACCTCAGCGTTTTCAGCGCATTTTGCAAAGATAGCAATAAAATTGCAGTTGGCCTTCATGCAAGCTGCGGGGGGGGCAGGGGAGGGAACACAAATCCTTGCCGCGAATAGTGTGAAAGCACCCCTTCGAGCAACGGGAGCGTCCTGCCCCGGGCTGCCGGGCTGTCGTGAAACACCAGGATGGCCCCGTCGAAACAGGCATCGAGGGTCTGCTGCAACATGCGTTCGGCGGGGCGGCTGCTGTCGTAATCGCAACTCATGACCGACCACATGAACAGCCGGTATCCACTGCGGATGAGCTTGATGGATTGCCGGGGGGTAATCCTTCCGTATGGGGGGCGGAACATCTGCGATGGCAGGATGGCTGCCGCCCGCTGTACATTTTCAAAGTAGGTTCCGGAAGTGGTCCGCCAACCGTCGGGGTGGTCGTAGGTATGGTTCCCCGTGCTGTGTCCTTCTGCAACGATCCTGGAAAGGAGGGCGGGGTACTGCCCTGCCTGTTTACCGGTCATAAAAAAGCTGGCCTTTGCCCGGTAATGACCGAGTAATTCCAGCACCCCCGGCGTACAGCAGGGGTAGGGCCCGTCGTCAAAACTCAGGTACAGGCGTTTGCGGCCTGGGGGCATTCGCCAGGTAAGCCAGGGCGAGGTCAGGGTCTGCAGCAGTCTGGGTGGCGAATGGCTGAATGGCATTGCGGGGTGTTTGTCCTGACCAAAGATAAGGGAATCCACAAAAAAACCGGGCCCTGACATGCATCAGGACCCGAAACCAAACAACTTGAGGAAAGTTAACAAGGGAGGTTGCAAAGGGAACAAGGGAGGTTGTGTTGGTTTTTAACGAATGCTTTGGATTACTTTTTCAAGGTCGAAGGGCAGGGCTTCTTCTTCTTCAGGCTTGCTCATCTGTGAGATGTCGAATATGCGGGCGGCATCCGACTGCCTGATGCGCCTGAATTCGGCCTGGATATCGAAGGGGATGGTCTCGGTGGCTTCTTCCACTTTAACCGGCATGGTGAAGGTTCTTCCGAGGGCATCGCGGAAGCTGAGGGTACGCTGGGTTTCGCTGGCGGTGGCCATGCTTATCAGGAAGATCATTGCGGCGGCGGTGGCGAGTAATTTTGTTTTCATCGGATTGGGTTTTTTATGGTTATTTTTTCTTTTCTTTCTGTAGCTATTAATCAGTTATCTATTTCTGTGCCAAACCAAACAAGTTGTTGAATATCAAATAAATGCAAAAAATACCATAAAAAAACATGAAAAAAAAACTGTCCGCTTACGTACATAAAACAGTCGTAAGCGGACAGCTTTTGTGGGGTAAGGCAGGTGGTTTTTACCCCTCGGGGGTACCGGGACTGCCTTGCAACCATTGCTGCATGAAACCAAGGAGTTCGTTGCGGGTGGGCGAGGCTGCATACCTGACGTAATAGCCCGAGGTGCATACGCCGGCCATCAGCGATTCGCCGGGGCTGAACCCCCCCATCAGGGCAGTGCAGAATCCTGCATTGAAGTTGTCGCCCGCGCCGGTAGTCAGTTTGGGCCTGGAGGCATAGGGCCCCTCTACCCAGAGCGATTCGTCAGCATGGGCGATGGCGGCTCCCTTTACCGGGTGAATGACCACTGTACCGATCCCTGTTTTTTCGCGGATCTTCCGGGCCCTTTCCACAACGTCGCCTTCCTCTGTTGCGAGAACCCGCGCGATAATGCTGGATTCATTCATGTTCATGCCAAGAATGGTCTCGCAGGGCATGCCGGCGATCAGTTCGAGTACCAGGGCAATGTCTTCGTCGGTCCGTTTGCCGGGGTCTGCCAGGTCGACAAACACCATGGGTTTGCTCTCCAGCCTGCCGATCAGCTTCCCGAATGCCTCAATGATGCCGTTGAGGTTGGAAAGCATGGTCCAGTTGGTAAAAGCCACCATACCGGCATCCGACAGCATGTGGGCAAGTTCCTTCTCCGTTTTGATCTTCAGAAGGTTCTCCATGCTAACCTCCACCAGGTTGTTCATCTTTCCGAGCATGATCTTGCCATCGTAAAATTCGAGTGCATCGGTATGGCCCGGACCGGTGAGGCTGACCGCCTCGCGGCAGGTATCGGCAAACTGTCTGAATACCGGATGTATACCGTCTTTGCCAATGGCGCCGATGTAAGACACCTCACCCCCCTGGGCAATGATGGCATTGGCCATGATGGGTCCGTTGCCTCCCAGTTTGGTCTGTACGGGCACCAGCTCGATGTTCGCACTGAGGCCGGCTACCAGGGCGATGCGTTCGGAAAAGGCGGTGATCTTTTTGATGCGCTGGTATTCGCCGGTTGTGAGGCGTTTGTCCACCACATGGATGATCTCGTCGACAAAACCATCGAAGCCTGCCACCACATGCTTTTTCCCGGTGGTTCCGCTCAACCGTTCGATGGTGTTTCTCAAAATTTGTTTCTGATCCATAGCTGGTTGTTTTGGGGCCGTGGTCCCCGTTTCCTTAAATGGTTGCCGGTGCTTTCCGCCCCGATCATGGCTGTTTACAGCCTGCCGTATATTTTGGTGAGTTTTTTCAGGTCTTCGGCATGGCGGGCGGTGAGCATGTCGCTGGGGTAGCGCCATTTCCAATAGCCGGCTGCCTTGCCCGGAAAATTCATGCGGGCTTCTGCCTCCAGCCTCAGGATGTCCTGCATGGGGGCGATGGCAAAATCGGACACCGTTGACCAGGCCAGGCGGATGAATGACCAGGCCGGGTCGTCTTCATCAAAACAGAAGTAGTCGTGCAGGTTTTGCCTGTCCTGTTCCGAACTTTCGCGGTACCAGCCCAGGGTGGTGTTGTTGTCGTGTGTGCCGGTATATACTACGCTGTTTTTGTCGTACGTATGCGGAATGAACTCATTGTCCTCTCCCGAATCGAAGGCAAACTGCAGTATTTTCATTCCCGGCATACCGAATGCCTCCCGCATTTCTTCCACATCGGGGGTAATGACCCCCAGGTTTTCGGCGATGATGGGCATTTGGCCCAGTTGGTCGTAGACGGTTTGCAGCATTTCGCGGCCCGGGGCATCGATCCATTTGCCTTTGATGGCTGTTTTTTCGCCGTAGGGAATCGACCAGTAAGCCGCCAGCCCGCGGAAATGATCGATGCGCAGGATGTCGTACAGCAGGAAGTTGGCCTTGATGCGCTCTACCCACCACGAAAAGTTGTGCTCTTTCAGGTATTTCCAGTCGTAGATGGGATTGCCCCAAAGCTGCCCGGTTTCGCTGAAATAATCGGGAGGCACCCCGGCAATGCTGCGGGGCTTCATGTTTTTGTCAAAATCGAAATTTTCGGGATTGGCCCAGGCGTCGGCGCTGTCGAGGGCCACATAGAGCGGGAGGTCGCCGATGATCTTGATGTTGTTGAGGTTGGCGTAGGATTTGAGTTCGAGCCACTGGTGGTAGAAGAGGAATTGCAGAAAACAGTAGAATCCGATCTCCTTTGCCAGGTGCAGCCGGTACCTTTCGATGGCCTCCGGTTTGCGCAGCCTGATCTGTTTGCTCCAGAGGGGCCAGGGCTTGCCGTCGTGATGGCCCTTCAGGGCCATGAAAAGGCTGTAGTCGTCGAGCCATAATCTGTTTGCCGCAACAAAGGTATCGTAGTGTTTTTTCAGATCGGTACTGCCTTTCCTGCCAAAGGCCTCGTGCGCCTTTTCGAGCAGGCGGTACTTGTACCTGAATACCTGGCCGTAGTCGGTTTCATGTATCGGAAAATCTGTTTCGTCGGGCAGATCGCCGGGTTTCAGCAGATTGAGCTCCACCAGTTTTTCCAGGTCGATGATCAGCGGATTTCCGGCAAAGGCCGAAAAACACTGGTAAGGTGAGTCGCCGTAGCCGGTATGTCCCAGCGGCAGGATCTGCCAGAGCTTTTGCCCCGAGGCCACCAGGAAATCAACGAATTCATGTGCCTCCCTGCCCATGGTGCCAATCCCGTATTTTCCCGGCAGGGACGTAATATGCAACAATATACCGCTACTTCGTTCCATAGTTTTTTTTGTTTTTTAGTTAAGCCTTCCCGCAGGCAGGATGTCGGTTGATAAGCCCGGTAAAACCCAATTGGCTATTGGCTGTTGGATTTTGGCTTTTGGCTGTTGGCTTTTGGCTATTGGCTTTTGGCCGTTGGCTATTGGCTATTGGCTTTTGGCTGTTGGCTTTTGGCTGTTGGGTTTTGGTTTTTTAAACTTTTCAACTTTTCAACTCTTCAACTTTTCAACTTTTTCGTTCCATCGTTCCATCGTCCCTCCGTCTTCTGTCCTCCGTCTTCTGTCCTCCGCCTTCTACCTTCCACCTTCTACCTTCTCCCTTCTACCTTCCTCCCTCCAGCTCCTCCACCGTTTTCCTGATCAGCTCCTCATCGGGGTCGTGTACCAGAAACACCATGGCGATGGCGGCGATGGCCAGGGAGATGCCTCCGAAGACCAGGCCGAATATGGGCTGGCCCGGGGCCACGATGCTGATGAAGGACCCCAGTACGCTGGCAGCCACGATCTGGGGCACCACTATGAAGATATTGAACAGTCCCATATAGGTCCCCATCTTATGCGAGGGCAGCGAACCCGTCAGAATGGCATAGGGCATGGCCAGGATGCTGGCCCAGGCAACTCCCACCCCCAGCATCGAGAGAATGATCCAGTTGGGGTTGGGTACCAGGAGTACTGAAATGTACCCGGCCGATCCCATCAGCAGGGCCAGGGCATGGGTATACCTCCGGTTGGTCCTGCGGGCGATCACCGGGAGCAAAAAGGCGATCAGGGCGGCAAAGCCATTGTATACAGCAAAGGAAACCCCCACCCAGTTGGCTCCGGTATTGTATTCGCGGTCGATATAGATCAGCCGTTCCCACACATCGGGTGGCAGTTCGAGTTGGGCCGCATGCTGTTGGAAAAAACGCACCACGCGCATGGAGGCCACCACTTCGGTCTCGCCACTGGCAATGGCCTGCCGGTACTTCTCAAGGTCTTCCTGGATCACCGGCAACCGGCGTTCCCATTCTTCGTGGGGCTCGGCCTCCATCTGTTCGGAGATTTGCACCAGTGTGGCCACGTGCGAGGGATAGAGCTTCATGTCGTAGTGGTGGCTGGTGATGCCGGGGGTGCCGAAGGTCCAGAGGGTAAACAGCCCTACCCACGAAAAAAACTGGACAATGGCCAGTTGCCCCATGGTACGGGGCATGCGGAAAAGGTCGTTGATCACGGTAACGAAACCGTTGTCGGTCTTTTTGCGCCTGATCAGTGATCCGGCAATGAATTGTATGGCTCCGAACAGGATAAAACCCACTGTGAGGATGTAGAGGTCGCTCCGGATGAAATCATAGCGGTATACCAAAAAGGTCAGGATGGCCCCCAAAAAGATCCACAGCCAGGAGGGCTTGATGAACCGCTGATAAGGCAATAACTCGCCCGATTTGTGATCCCGGGCCACCCTTTCGGCACCTTTTTCCAGCTCTTCAAACTCCCTGAGCTGTTTCGGGGTGTATTCGCGTGTTCGCAATACTGTCCACAACACCGCCAGGAAAAACACCATGCCTCCCAGGAGAAAGGCAAACCTTACCGAAGGGGGAACCTGCCCTTCGGGGGCAATATTGGCCACATTGAACAAATTGGTAAGGACCCACGGCAACATGGAGGCCACCACCGAGCCGGTCCCGATAAAGAAACTCTGCATGGCAAAGCCCCTGTTTCGCTGCTCGGGAGGGAGCATATCGCCCACAAAGGCCCGGAAGGGTTCCATGCACATGTCGATGCTGGCCCCCAGAATCCAGAATATGCCCACGGCGATCCACAGAAGGGGGGCTGTGGGCAGGAGGATCAGTGCAATGGCAGCCCCGATGGCCCCGAAGAGGAAGAACGGCCTGCGCCTTCCCAGCCGGGTCCAGGTGTTGTCGCTCATATAGCCCACAATGGGCTGAACGATCAAACCCGTGACCGGTGCGGCGATCCACAGGATTGGAATTGCCTCCACCTGGGCGCCCAGGGTTTCAAAAATGCGGCTCACATTGGCATTTTGCAGGGCAAAGCCAAACTGAATGCCCAGGAAGCCAAAACTCATATTCCATATCTGCCAGAATGACAATCGGGGTCTGGTTTTCATAGAGAGGATGAATTATGTTGATGAATCATGGGTAAACCCGGGCACATCTGCACGGCCCCGGTTGGCTGCAGCCTGTTCCGGAGAACAGGAAAGGGGTTAAAGATAAAAAAAAAATTGTAGCCATCCCCTTCACTCCCGGCCCTAAATCGGAGCCACCAGATGAAAGTTCAGACCCGGCTTGCCCTCACGGTTCATGGTTACCTCGGCACGAAATACCTTGTCGTAATAGGTGACAAAATCCAGCCCGACCCCCCCACCGGTGAGCCACCGGTTGGTCAGGGGGTTTTCTGCGGAAAAATGCCGGTCTTTCACCATTCCTCCATCGAGAAAAAGATTCACATAAATGGCATAATGTATCAGGGAAAATTTTTCGGAAGGGATGAAGCCGATGTTCGACACCCTTTCGGGCACCAGCTTGTACTTCAGATTGTATTTCAACACCAGGTATTTGTGCCCGTCGACCACAAATTGCTCATACCCCCTGACCAGTGATTGAAGGTAGCCAAGGCCGCCCTGGTCGAAATACGACAGGGTGCGGCCTTCGCTCCACCTGGCCACGATGCCCGAGGCCATATACCAGCGCGGGGCCATGGGAAGGTAGTACTGGGCGTTGACATCAAACAGGGTCACATCCATGTCGGTGTCGCCGAACAGCCCCAGCCCTTTGCGTTCCAGGCCGGCTTCGAGGAAATAGCCCTCCAGGGGGTAGGCGACGATGTCGCGGCGGTCGCGCCTGAACGAATAGCTGAGGCTGGCGTAAGAAAAACTGGACCTGCCCCCCGGACCAAAACGGGGGTTGAGCAGCAACAGGGTATCGGCATAGCTGTGGAGGTGAATCCCGAGGGCCAGGCGGTGATTGTTGTAAAGGGCCGGGCGGATGTTCACATGGGTGGCCACGTATTGCTCATTGGCAATGTACTGATCGTTGATGCGTAAAAACTGCCGCTGGTTGTTGCGGGTCAGGTAGGCCCGCTGGTGACTGCGGTTAAGCCCGTAGCGAATGCCCCAGCCGATGGTCTGCGCCTTGTTTATGTAAGGGTTGTATACAAGCAGGGAGATGCTCTGTACATTTCCGGCCTTCACGTTCAATGACACCCTTTCGTTGCGGCCCGTGAGGTTGGTCCCCACAAACCTTATCCCATAATTGAACTTGCGGAATGACGGATTGCTGAGCCACTGGTTCAGATTGGGCTCGTCCAGCTCCAGCACCGGGAATGGCCAGATATTCCACCTCTCCACAAAATGGTAGGAGACAGTCAGGCTCGGGAACGAACTGTAATCCACACTGGCCTCCACAAAGTTAAAGATGCCGGTGTTCAACAGGTTGCGCCTTCCGGCCTCCACCTTTCTGAAAAATCTGTGGACAGAAAGGGTATCGCCCTCACTGAAAGGCAGTTCGCGGGTTATGATCCTGTTGCGGGTCATCCTGTTTCCGGCCAGCAGCACGGATGCGATCACCACTTCGGCATGCGACGCCTCAAGGGTGTCGGGCAGCTCAAAAACAAAGCGGGATACAAGGCCTGAAGGATAATCGTCCATGGGAGGCATGCCGCTTTCCTGCGCCTGGCAAACCAGGATTGCAGAAAGAAGCAGGAAGGTGATGAGCGGGCGCCTGGACATGGCTGATCCTGAATACTAGGTTTCCAAATACTTCATCAGTGAATCGTACCGGTCGCTGAGCATGGCATCGTAATGGCCCTCCCTGGCAAATGAGGCAGTGATGTTGTAGTCGTACCGGATAAAGGTCTGTATGATGGATGACAGGTCCATCACACTGACCTTGATGGTCACTTCCAATTGCTTGCTGTCGGGGGCCGATGTCACCGAGGCACTCAGTACCTTGGCATCGTTTGCCTCGACGATCTTGGCGATCTCGCTCAGGGCGTATTGCCTCGGGCTTACCTCGAGTACCAGGATGCCGCCGGGTTGCTGTGCAGCCGTGAAACCGGCCATTGCTTCGATGATCCCGGCCCGGGTAATGCTTCCCAGGTAGTGGTTGTTTTCGTCCAGAACCGGAATCACCGACAAGCGTTCGGCAGCAGCCAGCTTCAGCACCTCATAAAGGTGGTGGTTGTCGAGTGCATGCGCGTTGAGCGAGAATGTGGCATTGCCCAATGGCTGGCCGGGATCGTCCAGGCCATAAATATCTTCTGCACCGATCAGCCCCAGCAATTGCTTGCCATCTACCAGCGGAAGCTGGCTTACGCCCAGATCTTCCATCCAATCCAGGGCAAGTCCGCCCGGATCGGTGGGTTTCAGAGGAAGGATAAGGGGGCTGAGTATGTCTTTGGCGCGCATGGCTCCCGTTTGTTTATTCATGGTGAAGGTAAAAATAATTTATTGAATGCCTTACATACCGGCTCAATATTCGTGCCATCCAATGCTTGTCTGGCCAGTCCTGATTTTCGCCTGGGCCAGGGGCTGTGCTGCCCTTCATCAATTATTTTATTCATAGATTTGCAAAAAAAAAGCCATGGTTCGTTTAAGCGTCAATATCAACAAGATCGCCACCCTGCGCAATGCCCGCGGAGGGAACATCCCCGATGTGATCAGGGCCGCAATTGATTGCGAGAGATTTGGGGCCCAGGGGATTACAGTTCATCCCCGGCCCGATGAGCGACATATACGCAGGCAGGACGTACTTGATCTGCAGCCCGTGCTCAGCACCGAGTTCAACATCGAGGGCTATCCTTCACGCAAATTCCTCGATCTGGTGTGCCAGGTCGGCCCAGCCCAGGTGACCCTGGTGCCCGATCCGCCCAATGCGCTGACATCCAGTGCCGGATGGAACACCATCCGGCACAGGGACCTGCTCAGGGACGTGATCGGCGAGTTGAAGGCCCACGGCATCCGCACCTCCATCTTTATTGAAACCGAAGAGGAAATGATCGCCGGTGCTGCCGATGTGGGCACCCACAGGATAGAGCTCTATACCGAGCCCTATGCTGCCCGTTTTCCCATCGACCAGGAAGAGGCGGTGGCTCCGTTTGTTGCGGCGGCCAGGGTGGCCCATGAGGCCGGACTGGGAGTCAATGCCGGGCACGATCTCAACCTCGACAATCTGGGGTATTTTGCCCGCAAAGTCCCTCACCTGCTCGAGGTCAGCATCGGACACGCCCTGATCGCCGACGCCCTCTACTTCGGGCTGCAGAATACGATACAGCTGTACCTTAGGTGTCTGGAGGGAACGAGGGAAAGTGAAAAATAAAAAAAGTTGAAAAGTTGAAAAGTTGAAAAGTTTAGAAGACGGAAGACAGAAGTCAGAAGACAGAAGACGGAATAGTGATGTGTGATGAGTGATGAGTGATCAGTTGAAAAGTTGAAGAGTTG
>PWJC01000012.1 GCA_003560165.1 Bacteroidales bacterium | reverse complement strand
CTGAAAGCTTCGCACAAGATACAATACCCCGAAAAAGGAGATTTCCTTGTGAATGGAACACATGCTTTTGAAGTGGGCGGAAAGAACAAAGGATTAAAACAAATCTCAGATATGCCTGAAGCATATATAGCTGCCGATGGTATTGAATATGGATTTGGCAACAAGATACCCATCTGGCTTTTTGGTTTTCTGTATTGAGTTTATAGAAGCATGACCTAAACCCGGCATAACCGGATGCCCGGTAAAAACCATCTGCATGCACGGCAGTCCATTGTCCAAAAACGACAACCGCGATGTGGAAGATGGAAGGTGGAAGGTAGAAGGTAGAAGGTAGAAAGTAGAAAGTAGAAGGTGGAGGGTGGAAGATGGAAGGGGGGACGTCAGTAGATAAAAAAATTAAGGGTTTGAGGGATTGGGTTCGTTCGTTCATGAAATACCTGCCGATGGTTTACGTGGCCGGGGTGGTGGTGGGGTCGGTGGCGCCCTTCGGGGAAACCAGCCGGTCGCTGAGCAGCATCCATGTGCTGAGCTTCCGCCTCGACTACCTGCTGCACGCCCTGGTCTTTATCCCCTTTTACCCGCTTTGGCGGTGGGCCAGGCCCGGTCACCGGTGGTGGCTCGTGCTGGGGGGCGGCCTGGCTGTTGCCTGGCTGGCCGAATGGGTGCAGCTGTACCTGCCCTACCGGGCCTACAACATCAACGATTTGCTGGCCAATATGGCCGGGGTATTGCTCGGGGCTGCGCTCCTTGAAGCCTGGCGGAGCCTCAGGGCCGATAAACGGAACTAAGCTGAGCGGGCATAAGGACCCGGCAAACCTGGAGACCGAAACATGAAGCAAACCACGCCGATTTCTGCATTACTCATGGCATACATGTTCCTGCTTGCATCAGCAGCCGGGGCAAGGGCACAGTATGTTCCGGAACACCACAGCAACCGCCCCCTGTACGACTTCCTCGACGAGCTGGCCAACGAACGGGTGATCGACCTGGTGTCGGTGGTCAAACCCTACAGCCGTGCCCTTATTGCCGCAAAACTGCTCGAAGCCCGCGATGAGGCCGGCAGGCTGAGCAACAGGCAGCGGCATATGCTCGAAATGTTCCTGAACGACTTTGAGCTGGAGCTCAACCACGGTGAACAGACCGCCGAGCCCCCCGAACAGATGGAAGCGATCGCCCCGGGGCCCTCACTGAACTGGTGGCCGCCCGAGCTTACCTACAGCGACCGCCTCTTCCGCTTCTCGCTAAAACCCGTTTACGGCATACAGTATTACAACAACGACAACGGCAGGGTCAGGCATACCCACGGGGGGGCGGCGGCCTACGGCTATGTGGGCGAAAACTGGTCGGCATGGGCCAGCCTGCGCGACAACTACCAGACGAACCAGATCCTGTCGGCCCCCGGCTACCTGACACAGGACGAAGGCGGGGCCTGGAAAAGGAATGTGCAGGGAAGGGTTGGCGGCGACTACAGCGAAATGCGGGCCGGCATCGCCTACGCCTGGGAGTGGGGCGTTCTGTCGTTCCAGAAAGACCACCTGCAGTGGGGCGATCATTACCACGGGCCCAACATCCTGTCGGGACGCACACCCTCCTACCCCATGGTGGCCCTGCAGCTGAAGCCGGCGGCATGGCTGCAGTTCCATTACCATCACGGCTGGCTGGCGTCGATGGTCACCGACAGCCTGCGTTCCGTTCGCTTCTATGAGGGGCATCCGCTCAGGCGGGTCCACTACAACAAGTATTTTGCCGCCAATATGTTCAGCATCACCCCCTTTGACCGCCTCGACATTTCGCTGGGCAATGCCATAGTGTACAGTGAAGACAATGTGCAACCGGGGTACCTGATCCCCTTCAACTTTTTCAAATCGGTGGTGCACACCCAGACCCAGGGCGCCGGGGTCAACCACAACTCCATGATGTTTGCCAACATCAGCTCCCGGCAGATCAAACACCTTCATCTCTACCTGTCGTTTTTTTCGGACGAGTTTTCGGTGGCCAGGGTGGGCGACGACGAACGGCTGAACTTCAACAGCACCAAGCTGGGCTTCAGGCTGAGCAACTGGCCGCTGTCCGATGTGGCCCTTACGGGCGAATACACCTTCAGCTATCCCAAAACCTATCAGCACCGCACCCCCACCACCACCTTCGAGACCAATCGCTACAACCTGGGCCACTACATGCGCGACAACGCCACCGACCTCTACCTGGCCATCGATGTGCGGCCATACCGGGGCCTTGCCCTCACCCTTTCCTGGGCCGATGCACGCAAGGGCAACAAGCGGCCCTATCTTTACGGCATCGGGCCTCAGGACAGAGACCCCTTCATGGAAGAGACCGTGTGGCGGAACACCTCGCTGTCGCTGCAAACGCGCTACCTGCTGTACAACAACCTCAGCCTCTTCGCCCACATCCACCGCATGCATGTGCGCGGATACGACGCCGACGACCTGCCCGCCGCGCATTACCTTGAAATGTTCGGCCCCGAGCTGTATCATGGAAGAACCTGGACATTGAATGCAGGGGTGCAGATGGGTTTTTAGGCCCGCCTGCCCCCCGGAAAAAAACCCAACACATTGCCGCAGATAAGGACCATAAGGCTCAAAGCGCCCACTTCCGATCTTTACGTTTCCTGGGCCCGCTTTGCGGAGCGCCATCCACAGGCTTCCTTCTTTCAGTCGGAAGCCTTTGTGCGGCTCATCGAGACCTGGCCTGAGGCCGAAGGTGTCCTTGTCGTGGCGTTGGATGGATCAGGGAACATTACGGGTTCGCTGCTCGGGGTCCTGATTTGCGAAACACCCGGAAGGCTTTGGCAGAAGAGCCGGCTCAAACGCATCCACCGCAAGCTGACAAGCCGTGCTGTGGTATACGGCGGGCCACTGCTCGGACAAGACCCCCGGCAGCAACAACCCACCCTGAGGGCTTTGCTCCTGGCCCTTCACCGGGAGGTGAAACACCGCGCACTGTTTACCCAGTTCCGCAACTTTTTCGATCTTTCAGGCTTCAGGACGGTTTTCGAGGGGGAAGGCTACCGGTACAACGACCGCCTCAACCTGTTGCCCGGCACTTCTTCGGCCGAAACCGCCTGGAAGGGCATCACCTCCAATCGCCGCCGACAGGTCAGGAAAAGCCTGGAAGCCGGGGCCGTGGTGGTTACCGAACCTTCGGCCCGGCAGGTGGACGAATTCTATGCCATACTGCGCACCCTGTATGCCAGAAAAGTAAAAAAACCCCTCCCCTCGCCCACGTTTTTCCATGCCCTGCATGCTCTGGGCCCCGGTCCGGCAAACAATCACCCGCCCCCCGGCACCGGGAGCGGATATGCGAAGCTGCTTTTGGTGATCTATGAAAACAGGGTAGCGGGCGGGGCGGCATGCGTCATGCTGCCGGGCAGGGCCATGCACGAATGGTATGGCTGCGGCCTCGACCGCGAATACAAAAAGGCCGGGATCTACCCCAGCGTGCTGGCCACCTGGGCTTCGATCGAGTACGCCGCAAAAAACGGGATCCCGGTGTTCGATTTCATGGGGATGGGCCGGCCCGAAATACCCTATGGGGTCAGGGAGTTCAAAAAAGAATTCGGGGGAAGCTGGGTCAACTTCGGCCGCTTTTCGCGGGTAAACCGGGCAGTGCCTTATTTTATTACCGAAACGGCGTACAATGGATTTTTGTTTTTATCAAGACTGGTTAATTATAAATGAATTTTGTCGACAAAAACGATTTTTCTTTGGCTAATATCGCCAAATACATAAATTTGTCTTTGAGAAAGCCCTGACCGATGAAGAAACGACTGCTTGCTATACTGGCCGATCATGTGCTGATCTTCATTGCCTTTTTTGCGGTGTCGGCCATGTTGGGGTATAGCGCCGAAAGAATCCTCGGAGTGTTTAAGTACCTGCTCTTCGGCTTCATGGGCCTTCATCTTTTTGTGGCCATGCTGTTCGACAAATACAACTTCGGAAGGCGCAGCGGCGGCCGCAAAACCCTTTACCCCCTTTTGTACACCAATTTGACCTTTGTCCTTGCCGGAAGCCTCATCATCATGCTTCGCGCAGAACTGGGCGGGTACCGTATGCTGTTTTATGGCACCGCGGCTATGGCTACGGTATTTGAGCTGCTCGGATGGTGGGTGTTGTATGTGTTTTATGCCGCAAAACACAGGGGATACGCACGCGAACACGAAAACGGGGAAGGAGTTTCAGACGAAGAAAAAAAAGGCCGGCATGTGCTCAGGGTTTCCCCCCCAAGGGTTTTCGCCAGCATTCACGGCATGGCCATCAGGCAATCCATTTTGGATCAGATAGGACCCGGTGCATTCGATTACCTGCGAACCCATGTACCCCTGGGCAAGTCGTCGATGGTGATTTCGTCCGCTGATCGCCTGAGCGTGCTTATCTTGCCCAAACGCGGCATCAACACCATAGTAAACCTTCAGCGGGTAAACGACCACCAGTTTGTCAACAAATTTTTTGAGTCGGTCAACTACAAACTGCCCCAGGGAGGCATTTTCAGCAGTTATGCCGAAACCAAGGAACTCCGCAAAGCGCGTTTCCTGCGCCGCTACACCCCCTTTTTGGGCTTTGTGCTGTACAGCTTCGACTTTTTATGGACCCGGCTGGCGCCCAAGTTGCCGGTATTCAAAAAAATATACTTCAGGGTCACCCAGGGCCGCAACCGGGTCATGTCGCGGGCAGAGATCCTGGGACGCCTCTATTCGTGCGGATTCGAGATCCTTGACGAAACACAGGTGAACGGGGTGCTCTTTTTTGTGGCCAGAAAGATCAGGGAGCCTTATTTTGACAACAACCCCACTTACGGCCCGCTGATCTGACTGCGACGGGTGGGCAAAAACGGAACGATCATCGGCGTCTACAAGATGCGCACCATGCACCCGTACGCCGAATACCTGCAGCCTTATATATACAAGCTTAACCGGCTGCAGGAGAACGGGAAGTTCAACAACGATTTCAGGATCAGCACCATCGGGCGCATCATGCGCAAACTGTGGATCGACGAACTGCCCATGCTGATCAACTGGGTGAAGGGCGACCTGAAGCTGGTAGGGGTGCGCCCCCTGAGCCAGCATTATTTCAAGCTTTACGACCCGGTTCTTCAGACAAAGCGGATCAAGGTAAAGCCGGGGCTGATCCCCCCGTTTTATGCCGATATGCCCAAAACCCTGGAAGAGATCATGGAATCCGAAAACCGCTATATCGACGCCTACCTCAAACGTTCTTACCGAACCGACTGGAGCTATTTCTGGAAGGCCTTCCACAACATTGTCTTCTGCAGTGCGCGCAGCAGCTGAGCAACCAATCCCCTGAAAAAAAACATCATTACGCGCATCGCCCCGGAATGACTCCCAAAGCATTCCGGGTTTTTTATGCCGGTTCATCTGCGTGACCCCATTTGCGGCCTTTGCGTGGCGCAATGTTCCTCGCAAAGAAACCAATCATCCATTCAACGATTCAACAAAAACCATTATATTTGTACTGTTTTGTTAATGGGTTGATGATTTAGTACAATATGTTTATCGAACGCGACATATCAAAAAAGCTAAAGGAGGCCGCAGCGCAGTTTCCGGTTCTTTTCCTGACAGGACCACGACAGTCGGGCAAAACGACACTGCTTAAAAAAATATTTTCTGACTACAGATACACCAACCTGGAAGACCCGGAAATAAGACAATGGGCTATTGAGCAGCCCCGCGACTTCCTGGATAACAACCCCTGGCCGGTCATCATCGATGAAGCACAATATGCCCCCGCACTGTTTTCCTACATACAGGGAATCGTTGATGACCAGCAAAAACAAGGCATGTTCCTGTTGTCGGGCTCGCAAAACTTTCTCATTATGGAGAAAATCACGCAATCCCTGGCTGGGCGCAGTGCCGTCCTTTCGCTATTGCCCCTGTCATTCCAGGAGCTTTCCCCATTGGCCGTGGATAAAGAAACAAACCGGATCATCATCAATGGTTT
>PWJC01000014.1 GCA_003560165.1 Bacteroidales bacterium | reverse complement strand
GAAATGTTGAACTCGCCTTCGTATTCTTGGGCTTCCAGTGCAGTGATCAGCAGCTGATCCGGCTCGGTCAGGGTGATGTTACCCTCCACGGTACATCCGTTTTGGTCGGTGACCGTTACCTGATAGGTTCCAGCTGACAGCCCTGATGGCAGGTTTTCGCTGCTGGTGAAGCCATCGGGTCCGGTCCATGCATAGGTGTATGGTTCGGCACCGCCTTCAACGGTCAGGGTGATAATCTCACCATCGGCCTGGCCGTGGCATGTGATGTTGAACTCGCCAGCGTATTCAAAGGCTTCCAGTGCTGTGATAAGCAGTTCATCGGGTTCAGTCAGGGTAATGTCATCACTAACCGTATTTTCGTTTGCATCGGTGATGGTGACAGAATAATTACCGGCAGTCAGCCCCACGGGTAGTTGTTTGGTCTCTTCGCCTTCAGGAATATTGCCATCTTCGGTTGTCCACAGATAGGTGTATGGTGTGTCTCCTCCTATTACCGTTAATGTGGTGATCTCGCCATCGGCTTCCCCGTTGCAGGAGATGTTGAATCCGCCTACATTTATAAATGCCGTTAATTCGGTAATCTCTAATTCATTTGCCTTGGTCAGAAAGACGTTATGGAAAGTTACCCCGCCACTGTTGTCGGTAAGGGGTGATACATTGGCAAAAAAACCGGCCTGGGGGGCCGGGTTGTTGTGTGCAGCGTTTCCGGGTGGGGGTTCAACAAAAACCTGCTCCGTCTGCCCGTATAAAAATGTGGTGATCAACACTCCTAAAACCAAGCTGACGCAACGTACAGGGGCCAATATGCCCCTCTGCAGGTATCGAGGGTAAAAGTTCACCCTATACGCAGTTTGTTAAATGATGTAAAAATCCCCTTAAAAATGCTGTTAGCAGCAAGATTACCCTGTTTGGTAAAAGTAAACCAAATTCCGCACATGGCAAAATTTCTTTTACGTTATGTTGCTTCTCAGCCCCGGATTTTTATCGACAGACAGATATACATCTATGTAATATCCACTCCGGGCGAAAAAATACGTGTAAAAATCATTTATGCCATGCATTCCTCAATACCTCTAAATAGGTAGAGAGTAAATATTTTTACGGGATATTGTAAAGAAAGGTTACGGTGTTGTCAGAAAATATTCGCCCGTGGAAATATAAAAGGGGGCAGCGGAAAAACAGCCGCTGCCCCCCTTTTGGAAGAATGTGCGCCCCCGGTGGGCCGCTAGTTGATGTAAATGGGCCCGTCGGGTCCGAGGGGGATGCCCAGCCACACCCACAGCATCAGGGCGGCGATCCACACAATGCCCAGGATTACCGTATAGGGGATCATGGTCGAAATGATGGTGCCGATGCCGTACCTTTCGTCGTATTTCTGCGCGAAGGTGACAATGAGGGCAAAATAGCTCATCATGGGGGTCACCAGGTTGGTCAAGCTGTCGCCGATGCGGAAGGCGGCCTGGGTGATGCCCGGGTGGTAGGCGTTGTCGAGCAGCATGAGCATGGGGATGAACACCGGCGCAATGATGGCCCATTTGGCCGAGGCGCTGCCCATAAAGAGGTTGATGAAGGCCGACAGCAGCACGAAGGCGGCGATGAGTACCGGGCCGGTGAACCCGATGTCGCGCAGCCCCGCAGCTCCTTCGATGGCGATGATCAGCCCCAGGTTGGATTCGTTGAAAAAATATACGAACTGGGCGGCGAAGAACACCAGCACGATGTAGCCCCCCATACCGCTCATTGAGCGGATGATGTGCTTCATCACGTCCTTGTCGTTGCGGATGGTGCCCACAATGCGTCCGTACACCAGCGCGGGAATGAAGAAGAACAGGAGGATGCCGATGATGATGCCGTCGAAAAAGGGCGAATGCAGCACCGAATCGGTTTCGGGGTTGCGCAGCAGCCCCCCTGATGGCACCACCGTGGCAGCCAGCAGGGCCAGGAAGGCCAGGGCCGAAATGCCGGCCCAGCGAAGGCCCTTTTTCTCGGCCGGGGTGAGCTGCTCAATGGGCAGGCGTTCGGCCGTTCCCTCGTACTTGCCCAGTCTGGGTTCAACGATCTTTTCGGTAACATACACCCCGACAAAGAGCACCACAAAGCTCGAAACGATCATGAAGTAGTAGTTGACCGCCGGGTTCACCACCATGTCGGGGATGATGAGCTGTGCTGCCGAGGTGGAGATCCCCGCCAGTATGGGGTCGATGGACCCGATAAAGAAGTTGGCGCCGAATCCCCCGCTTACCCCGCAAAAGGCCGCCGCCAGCCCGGCCATGGGATGCCGGCCGATGCCGTGAAAGATCAGTGCGCCCAGGGGGATCAGGATGACGTAGCCCGCTTCAACGGCAAGGCCGGAGATGATGCCTGCCAGCACCACGGCGGCGGTGATCATTTTCGGGGGGGCGCCCAGCACCACCGAACGGATCATCACCTGAAAAAGCCCCGTGCCTTCGGCCAGGCCGATGCCCACCATCACCACCAGTACGTAGCCCAGGGGCGGAAAGCGAAGGAAGTTGTGCAGTATGTTGGTGTACATCCAGCGGATGCCATCGCCGCTCAGCAGGTTGTTGACCGTGACCACGCTGCCGTCTACCGGGTGTACGGCCGATACCCCCAGCCAGTGGCTGATGGTGGAGATGAGGATGACCAGCCCGGCCAGCATGGCAAAGATGGTGGCCGGGTGGGGCAGGCGGTTGCCGACGATTTCAATAAAGTCGAGGGAACGGGAAAAGGCATTGCCCGAAAAACGCTTGAAACTTCCCAGTTGCTTTTGCATAGAAACAGCTTAAGAATTCGCGGAACTTATCATTACCATACCTGGTATTCGGGGTATTTGCCGGGCATCTCGTCGCGCGGCCTGTCGTGGCGCAGGTAGTAATCGAACCACTCCATGGTGCGCACGATGTAGTCGAGGCGGTGTACATTGCGCTGGTTGCCGTGCCCTTCGCCCTGGTACCAGATCAGCCTGACCGGGGCACTTCCATGAAGTTTCAGCTGCCTGTACATTTCGAGGCTTTGCGCCGGATGCACCCTGGGGTCGGCATCGCCGTGAAGTATCAGGGTGGGGGTGAGGCTCTGGTGGGCGTACTTGACCGGGCTGCGGCTGTAGACGTCTTCCCAGTCTTCGTAGGTCCAGTAGCCCCAGTGCACATAATAGTCCTCGTAAGGGATGTCGGTGGTGTTGCGTTTGGATATCTGATTGGAGATGCCCACAAACATCACCGCCGCGGCAAAGCGGTCGGTATGCCTGCTGGCCGACCAGGCGCTGAAATAGCCGCCGTACGATCCGCCGCCGATGCCCACCCGGTCGATGTCCACGTACCCGGTCTCGATCAGGTGGTCGATGCCGTCGAGCACATCGTCGTATTCAACACCCACCAGGTCGCCATACCCGGCCATGGTGAAATCCACACCCCGTCCCGAGCTGGCCCGGTATTTGGGCATGAATACAAAAAAGCCGCGGGCCGAGGCGATCTGCCCCCAGCGGTTGTAAAAGGTGTTCCATCCGTTTTGGACCGCAGCTTCGGGTCCCCCGTGTATCCAGGTGATCAGGGGGTAGGTGTTGCCTTCCACGTAGTCGAGGGGGTAGATCAGCACCCCTTCGATGTCCATGCCGTCGCGGGCATAATAGACCAGCTTGCGCTGCTGCCCCAGGCGGATATCGGCCAGCCAGGGGTTGTGGTCGGTATGACGCTCCAGCAGGTCTGTTTCTATGTTGTAGGTATAAAGCTCGTTGGGATGCTCGGAAGTGTTGCCCGAAAACACCACCAGGCCGTTGTGGTACTGGAAGCTGCGGAAAACCACCCGTTCGGGGGCGATCACAAAGGTGCGATCCTCCTGGTCGAGGGGCTGCTCGCTGAGCGCGATGTCGACGCCCTCTTCGGCGGCATACAACAGGGTGTTGTCGTCTTTCCAGGCAAAATCGATCACCGACAGCTCCATGCCCTCGACGTAGTTGCGCAGATCGGCGAACGATTCACCGGCATCCAGTTCCATGACAAAGAGGCTGCCCACCACCGAGTCTTCGAGCTTGCTGGCCGAGGCGAAGGCCAGTTTGGTGCCGTCGGGGCTGAAGGCCATCTTGCCCAGTTTGCCGGGGTTGTCCATGATCTGTTCGAACTCCCCGGTTTCCATGTTGACCAGGTGGATGCGCTTAAACATATAGCTGTCGTCCACCAGGTTGCGGGGGGCGATGGCTGCTGCGGCGTAGCTGCCGTCGGGGCTCAGGGTGAAATCGAACACGGTGACCCCTTCGGTGACCTGACGGGTTTGCCCGTTGGCGATGTTGTAGGTGTAAAGGTTGCGGTGCATCCATTCTTCTTCGTACACTTCGATGCGCAAGCCCTGGCGGCGGAGGTCGGCTGCCCCTTCAGGGCCGGAGGGGACAGAGGTAAAAGCGATGTTGTCGTTGTCGATAAAGGCGTAGGAGATCACGCTGCTCTCGTGCTGTGTGAGGGCCCTGGGCTCCCCGCCCCTGAGGCTCATGGCATATACCTGCATGCCAGGAAGGTCGGGAAGGTTGGCGCGGAAGGTGACCGCATCGCCCGCCGGTGTCCAGCCGATGCCGAAAATGCGCCGGGCGCCCGTCATGAAGGGGATGATCTCCCGGGTTTCGACCTCATAAAGGTACAATTCCCTGTAATCGGGGCCTGCAGCGTGGTCGAAGGGCCTGGGAACGTTCAGGGTAAATGCGATAAAACGGTGATCGGGCGATACGGCCGTTTCGGCCACCGTTTCGATATCGAACAGGTTCTGGGGCGTAAGCACATGGTCGCTGGCCTGGGCGGCAGGCAACGCGAGCCATAAGACGGAGAGGAGGAGGAGGAGTTTTTTCATGGCGTTTTGGTTTTGATGTATGTGGGAAAAGTGAAGTCGCAGGAGGCAAATTTAATGAATTTTGGATACATCCCCCGTCAGTTCGTAAATACTGCAGCGGGGGAACTCTTCCCTGAGGCGGGAGGCTGGAGGGCGGCCCTCGAAAATGCCGTAAACCGACGGGCCGCTGCCGCTCATCGAGGCGTACAGGGCGCCCGCCTTCAACAGAGCCGTTTTGATGTTTTTTACTTCGGGGTGAAGGGCGAACACCAGGTTTTCGAAACGGTTCCGCAGCCTGCCCTGCCAGGCAGACACCGGCTCGCTGAGGATGCTGGGCAGGGGTTCGGACGGCTTCTCCGGGCGGATGCGCGAGTAGGCCGTGGCGGTATCCATGGTGAGCGGGGGGACGATCAGGAGCAGTTGATGCGGGCTGAGGATGTCCGGGTCGATGGGGTGCAGCCGATCGCCCCGCGCTGTGGCCCGCATGGGGTGTTTTTGGAGGAAGAAGGGGCAGTCGCTGCCCAGTTGACGGGCTATGGACTCGAGCAGCTCCCTGCTTAGGTTCAGACCGGCAAGGCGGTCGAGCAGCAACAGCATATGGGCGGTGTCGCTGCTGCCGCCGCCCAGGCCCGAGGCGGCCGGAATGCCTTTGTGGAGGTGGATGTGCAGGGGTGGGAGCACGGCTTTGGAGGGGGCGATGTTGGATGCGCGGACTTCGTCCTGCAGCAGTTCCAGGGCCTGAAGGCATAGATTTGGCCTTCCGTTGCCCGGGATCTCCAGCCCGGACTGCGCAAAACGCATCTTACCGTCCGGGGCCGGAACGGCTTCCAGGGCATCGTACAGCCCCACCGGGAAGAGCACCGTATCCACCTCGTGGTAGCCATCCTCGCGCCGGCCGGTTACATTCAGCCCCAGGTTGATCTTTGCGAAGGGAAAAAGGAGCATGGGGGGGAAGGTCGTAGGTGGGATATATTGTGAAAAAAAGTTTAAAAGTTTAAAAGTTTAAAAGTTTAAAAGTTTAAAAGTTTAAAAGTTTAAAAGTTTAAAAGTTTAAAAGTTTAAAAGTTTAATTAATTGACATTCAACTCTTCAACTCTTCAACTCTTCAACTCTTCAACTCTTCAACTCTTCAACTCTTCAACTCTTCAACTCTTCAACTCTTAAACTCTTCAACTCTTAAACTCTTCAACTCT
>PWJC01000026.1 GCA_003560165.1 Bacteroidales bacterium | reverse complement strand
AACTTTTAAACCTGTTTGGGTTTTCCCGGGTTTTAACTGCCGCACTGCCTGCAAGAATACGCGAAATGACATTTCGACATTTCAGACATTTTTTACATTTCAACGTTCGTACCTTTATGCTTCCCCACATACCCCCATCCCAAAAAGGGCAAAATCGTATTTGACGGGGTCGGCCGGATCGAACTCCCTGAGCCTGTCGGTGAGTTCCTCCACGGCTTTCCAGTCGTTTTGTTTTCTGGTCAGCAGCCCCAATTGCCTGGCCATCCTGCCCGAATGAACGTCCAGCGGACAGAAGAGCTGTCCGGGCGAAAAGGCATTCCAGATGCCCAGGTCCACCCCCCTGTTGTCCTTTCTGACCATCCACCTCAGGAACATATTGATCCGCTTGGCTGCCGAACCCGATCCCGGGTCGCTCACATGCTTGCGGGTGCGCAAGAGGTGGGGAATTTGGAAAAACTCATTGCGAAAATGCACGATGGCCTCCTTCATGCTTCCGCCCCGGCGGTAGCCTTCGAAAAATACTTGCTCCAGACTGCCGTACTTCTGGTAAATATGCTTCAGGGCGTACAGGAAGGTTTCCAGATCGGCATACCGGAATGTCCGGTGCACAAATCCACGGAAGGGCATCAGGTCGTTTTCCGAAAAGCCCCTGACAAAACCGGCAGGACTCATGTCCATGAGTTCCATCAGGCGCATGCCGCTGCGCAGAATGCCCTTGCGGGTCCCCCAGGCAATGCTGGCAACCAAAAAGCCCGCAATCTCCCGGTCGTCGGCGGCCGAAAACCGGTGGGGCACAAACACCGGGTCGCTGTCTACGAAAAAAGGCCGGTTGCAGAGTTCAACCCCACGATCGAGCAGTGCTTTTAGTTCGCGATGGTTCATCATTTTTTCATAGTTTTGTCTATAAATCAAATATCAGGGAATGAAGAACCCACATCAGTACTACATCAACCTGGCCATAGGGATGGCAGCCGAAAATGCAGCCAATGGCAATGGGGGGCCATTCGGGGCCCTGGTTGTCAGGAACGGCGAAGTGATCGGCCGGGGGGTCAACCGGGTAACCACCATCAACGATCCCACCGCCCATGCCGAAGTGATGGCCATCCGCGATGCATGCCGCCGCATCGGCCATTTCTGGCTCGAGGGGGCGGTGATCTATTCGAGCTGCGAGCCCTGCCCCATGTGCCTCAGTGCCATTTACTGGGCCAGGATCAGCAGCATTTACTTCGCTGCCTCCAATACCGACGCGGCCGAGGCAGGGTTCGACGATTCTTTCATATACAAGGAGATCCTCTTGCCAATAGAACAACGCAGCATTCCTATTGCCCGTATCCGGACCGAATCATCCGGACATCCGTTCCGCCTCTGGGTCAATTTGGAGAAAAAGACCGAATACTAGGCGGTTCCACCCTCAATGGTGGTTGACGATACCCAGTTTCCCGGCTTCCTTTTTGATCTGCCTGGCTATGCGCCCCAGTTTGTCGTACAGCCGTTCAATGTCGAGGGTCAGCAATTTGCGGCCCTCCACCAGCATCCGTCCGTCAACCATCACGCTGTCGACGTCGGAACCCCTAAGACTGTATACGATCAGTGAATAAATATTGTAAAACGGAAAGGCATGGGGTTTGTCCATGTCGAGTACGATCAGGTCGGCTTTCTTGCCCACGGTCAGCGAACCGATCTGCCCGTCCATGCCAAGGACACGGGCTCCGCCCATGGTAGCGGCCTCGACCACGCTGCGTGCATCCATCACCGTCGGATCGCCCGAAGACAGTTTATGCGACAGGGCCGCAGAGCGCATCTCGTCAAACATATCCAGGTCGTTGTTGCTGGCTGCCCCATCGGTGCCGATGCCTACCTTCGCCCCCATCTTCAGCAGCTGGGGTATGGGGGCTATCCCGTTGCCCAGCTTCATATTGCATTGGGGGTTGTGGGCGATGCCCACCCCGTGCGTACCCAGCAGCCCGATGTCTTCTTCGGTCAGGTGAACGCAATGGGCCGCCACCATGTTGGGCGAAAGCACGTCCAGCCCGTGCAGGTACTGCACCGGGGTGGCCCCGTGTTGCCTGAGTATCTTTTCGAACTCCCAGCGTGTTTCGGCCACGTGGATGTTGAAGGGAAGGTGGTGACGGTCGGCCAGGGCCTTGGTTTGTCTCACCAGGTCCGCAGCTACCGAGTAGGGGGCATGGGCCCCGATGCCTATGGTCACCAGGGGGTGGCCGTTCCAGTTTTCGATCAGCCCGTTGGCAATGGCCAGGCCTTCGGCAGGGGTCGGGCTGTTGGGGGCCGGGGAGTCAATGATGGTTTCGTTGAGCACCGCCCGCATGCCCGACTGGGCTACCACCCTGGCCATCTCATCCACATAGTAATACATGTCGTTGAAGGTGGTGGTGCCCGAGAGCAACATTTCGGCAATGGCCAAACGGGTGCCGGCGCGCACATTTTCCGGGTCGGTAAAAATGGCTTCTATCGGGAAGATATGGTCGTAGAGCCATTCGCGCAGCGGAATGTCGTCGGCAAAACCGCGGTAAATGGTCATGGGCGAATGGGTGTGGGTGTTGACCAGCCCCGGCAAAACCAGCTTCCTGCGCCCATCGATGCAGCGTTCGGGCCGGAATTGCTCCTTCAGGTCGCGGGTGGTACCCACCCCCAGCAAGCGGTTTCCCCCGACGGCCACGGCACCGTTTTCAATAACCCGGAAGTCCTTGTCCATGGTCACCACCAGGGCATTTTCAATAAGCAGGTCGGCGGGGGTCATCGGGAAAGGGGTGTCGGTATCCCTGGGCTTCATGGGTCAGGATTTCTGGATCTAAGATTTTATAAAAGTACATGAAAACTTTTACTTATTTTAGCCATTGAACCAGCAAAGCCAGATACCATGATGGAACAACTGCGAGAAACCGCTGCATTTTTAAAGGAAAAAACCGGCATGCAACCCGAAATCGGCATCATTCTCGGAAGCGGGCTGGGCGGCCTGGTGGATGAGATCCGCATCAGCCACGCCCTGGCTTACGGAGACATCCCCAACTTCCTTTCGTCGACCGTTGAAGGTCATGCCGGCAAACTCATTTTTGGCGAACTGGGCGGCAAACAGGTGGTGGCCATGCAGGGGAGGTTTCACTATTATGAAGGCTATCCCATGCAGAAAGTCAGCTTCCCGGTACGGATCATGAAGCTGCTGGGGATACATACCCTGCTTTTGTCCAATGCTGCCGGGGGCTTGAATCCGGCCTTCGAGGTGGGCGACCTGATGATCATCCGCGACCACATCAATATGTTTCCGGAAAATCCGCTGCGCGGCCCCAATGTCGAAGAGCTGGGGCCCCGTTTCCCCGAGATGAGCGAAACCTATTCGCGCAGCCTCATCGGCAAGGCCAAGCGCATCGCCGAAGAAAACCGAATCAGATTCCAGACAGGGGTGTATGTGGGCAGCCCCGGCCCCACCCTCGAAACCCCGGCCGAATACAGGATGTTCCGTATTCTGGGGGCCGACTCCACGGGCATGTCTACCGTACCCGAGGTCATCGTGGCCCGGCATGCCGGCATCCGCTGTTTCGGCATATCGGTGATCACCAACCTGACCGACCCATCCGAAATGGAAAAGCCCACCACGCACGAAGAGGTGCAAAATGTGGCCGGAAAGGCCGCCAAAAAGATGACGGTCATTTTCAAGAAGCTGATTCAGGAAATGTAGGCCAGGGCCGGTGTATCGCCCTATGCTCCCTGCCCCGCCCCCCTTTCTGTCTTGAGGGCTTCCACATCGGCACGCAGGCGGTTGATCTGCCTGGCCACTTCCTGCCCCGGGGTATTGGCTTCGGGCATCTCGCTGCTGATGTAGTTGACAAATTTCCATACCTCGCGGATGTCGTTCACATGCACATCGTATGCCTCATAGGCCAGGTTGAGCGAATGCAGCCGCAGCTTGCCTTCCTTGCGGATCAGGTTCTCCGCCACCTTGAACACCACCCCGTCGTCCAGTGTATGGATCACATAGGCATGGCGGTTCTGTATCAGTTGCCAGTTCTGTAAAAATTCGCAGGTCACCCACGAACCGTCGGGTATGGGCAGCATGCTGTCGCCCGACACCTGGAAGGTTCGATACTTCTTTTGCCTCGACAAAAAAGGCATCTGGAAAGTGGGCAATATCCTGATGAACTCCGGATCGGCAAATCCGGCCCTGTAGCCCGCTTTGGCCTTTTCCGACACCATCTCGATGTTTTCTTCGTTGTCGCGGTCTACGGTAGTAGCCAGCACCCGAAGTTTGCTGCCGGTCATGAACACATCATGACCCCGCTCCAGCTGCGAAAGCTGGCTTTCTGAAAACCCCGAAAGATCCGTTTTGACCAGGGTGTCGATCGATATATTGAAATAACGGGAAAAAGACACCAGGGTGTCGAGACCCGGCTGTGCCACCCCGTTCTCATAACCGCTCAGGGTAGGGCGTTTCAGCCCCAGCGCAAAGGCCACATCGTCCTGGGTACGCCTCCGGCGCTTTCGCAACAATTTGATGTTCGCTCCAAAATAACCCATTGGTTCGGATTTTATTTACCGGGCATGGCCGGCTTCTGTAAATTGATTATATTATAACCAAAAGTTTGATTAATTTTTAATCAAAGTTAGGGATTTATCCGGAAAAACAAAAAAAATCTGCTTTTTATGACTGTCCTCCCCTCAAAAGAATCGTCCGAACGCTGTGTTTTGCACCTCGACCAGGATACGTTTTTCGTATCGGTAGAACGTTTGCACAACAGCAAACTGCACGGGAAGCCTGTTATCGTGGGGGGGATGGGCGAACGGGGGGTGGTGGCTGGCTGCAGCTACGAGGCCAGGCAGTTTGGAGTACACTCGGCCATGCCCATGAAGCTGGCCCGCAAGTTGTGTTCCGGAGCCGTTTTTATACGGGGCGACCTGGGCAACTACAGCAAATACTCCAACATGGTAAGCCAGGTGATCGCCGCCAGGGCACCGGTGTTCGAAAAGGCCTCCATCGACGAGCACTACCTCGACCTGACGGGCATGGACCGTTTTTTCGGATGCTATCAATGGGCCTCCGAATTGCGGCAGAACATCATCAGGGAAACCGGACTGCCCATATCCATGGGGCTCTCGCTCAACAAAACCGTATCCAAGATCGCCACGGGCGAAGCCAAGCCCAACGGGCAGATACAGATAGGGCAACCCATGGTGCGCCCCTTCCTCAACCCCCTCTCTGTCCGCAAGATCCCCATGATAGGACCCAGGACCTATTACAGCCTGCGCAGCATGGGCATTGCCACCATCGGCACCCTGAGCAGCATTCCTCCCGAGGTTATGGAACGGATGATGGGCAAAAACGGGCGGGAGATATGGCAACGGGCCAATGGCATCGACAACAGCCCGGTGCGCTCCTGGAGGGAGCGCAAGTCGGTCGGCACCGAAACCACCTTCGATACCGACACCATCGATGTTTCCTTTATCGAAAGGGAACTGCTGCGCATGTGCGAAAAAACCGCCTTCGCATTGCGCAGCAAGCAACGGCTCACCGGCTGCGTCACCGTAAAGATACGTTACGCCAACTTCGACACCCACACCCTGCAGCAATCCCTCCCCTATACCGCCTTCGACCACCTGCTCATTCCTGCATGCAGGGAGTTGTTCCGGCGGCTGTACACCCGGCGCATGCTGATACGCCTGGTGGGCATACAGTTCAGCCGCCTGGTGCGGGGGGTGCAGCAACTCAATATGTTCGAAGACACCCCCGGGCTGGCCAACCTCTACCAGGCCATGGACCGGATGCGCAGCAAGTACGGGCCCCTGGCCGTAACCCGGGGCAGCTTAAGGTAGAAGGTAGAAGGTAGAAGGTAGAAGGTAGAAGACAGAATAGTGATGGGTTTAAGAGTTTAAGAGTTTAAGAGTTTAAGGTTTGAATATCATATACTTAAACTCAACTTTTCAACTTTTCAACTTTTCAACTTTTCAACTTTTCAACTTTTCAACTTTTCAACTTTTCAACTTTTCAACTTTTCAACTTTTCAACTTTTCAACTTTTCAACTTTTCAACTTTT
>PWJC01000076.1 GCA_003560165.1 Bacteroidales bacterium | reverse complement strand
TTCAACTCTTCAACTCTTCAACTTTTCAACTTTTCAACTCTTCAACTGTCTTCTTCCTACCTACTACCTACTACTTACTACCCTGCGTCCTCCGTTTGCCCATGGACACTCGGGTTCTTCAGAACGAATAGGTGAGCGACACAAACAGCGCGTAGCCCGCCTCTTCAAGGAGGGTGCCCTCACCTCCGATAAAGAACTGGGAAACGAACTCAAGGTCCAGGTCGGTGAGCACCGAATACCTGAATTGCGGCATCAGAAACACCGCATCGATATCGGGAAGCACCATCACCGCCATTCCCCCGTTGAACACCGGCGAAAAGGAATGGTCGGCATTGAGCGTAAGCGCATACTTCGAGAACATGATGTTGTCGGGCCTTAAGGGTTCGGTGATCAGGAACACGTCTTCGTCGGACCTTCCGTAACCCCCGTTATACAGGAACTCGACCACACCGAAGGTGCCTCCGGGAAACATATAGTCCATGCCTGCCGCAGCCACGGCGTTGCCGCGGTCCACCCCCGCTGTCTCCTCCAGGTCGTAAAACCAGCTCAGCTCGCCCTTGAACCCGGCTTCGCCGATATGACCCGCCCATCCGCTGCCGAGGGCAAGCCTGTCGCGGTAGTACCCACCCAGTGCCTGTATGTCGTAGCCGTTCAGGTTAAAGGCATATTTGGCCGCGGCCACCATGTTGCGGCCCCTTCTTGCCGGGCTTACCGCCACCTCAATGCTCGACAAGCGGCTGATGAAATGTTGTACGCGTACGGCATCGGTACCGGGTCGTTCCACATAGTCGAAATCAAAAAAGGAATAGGTGTTGAACAGGTCGTTGGGGTTGGATACCAGATTGATCCCCCAGTTTACCCTTTGGCGGCCCACACGTACCCTCCAGCTCGATTTGCGCCAGCTCAGGTACATCCGGTCCACCTCCGAATGCCCGATCCACCCCCCATCGGATAACCACAGCCAGCTCAGGTCAATCAGGGTTTCGTCCTGGGCAAAAACATCGTCAATTTCCGGGATTAACTCATACATTTCGTGGTACATCAGGCGGTTACGCCCCTCCAGGCGAAGGTCGAGGTTGCTGGCAATATCCCATCTGAAATTCAACCTGTTGTGCAATATGCTGTATAATGAAGGATCGGAAAACTCCTTGCTGAGCTGAAGCCCGGGCATTGCCCTCAAGTACCCGCGCATCCTGAGTTTGGGGTTGCTGCCTGGGCTTTGTGCCGCTAAATTGCCGGCGATCAACAGCATGCATAACCCCAATGCCAGGGTCTTCGGGTTAAGGGATGCCTGTTGAATGCGCTGATTGATTCCGTTAAGGCTGGGCTTTTTCATAAGCAGTCGATATGATTTGATGAAACATCGGTCGATCCCTGAATTTGCCGGTTTACGGCCGTTTTCGCACGGCTTCTGCGGGTTGGAGCGTAATTGCTTTGCGGGCAGGATAAATGGCTGCAAGGATGGCAAAGAATACGATCATCAGGGTTACTTTCAGGTAGAAGCCGGCGTGCAATTCGGGGGTTAAGACGGGCGAAAAGCCCCATTCGCGCAAGGCTTCGCCCCCGATCAGGGTGAGGTCGATGCCCCGGGGCTGCAGGAACCCAATGATCAGCCTGGAGGCGGCCAGTCCAACCACGCCTCCCGTCAGCGACAGCATAATGGTTTCGAGCATCACCATCGAAAACACCCTGGCTTTCTTCATGCCAACGGAGAGCAAAACGCCCAGCTCATGGGTCCGTTCGAGCACCGACATCAGAATGGTGTTCAGTATGCCAAAGGCCACGCCCAGGAGGATGATCCCCACAATCCAGAGCAGGCTCATCTCGGTGTACTCAACAATGAACTCCAGTTCGGGGGCAATTTGCTTCCAGTTCCTTACGCTTAGCCCGGGGAATCTTTCCTTCAATCCGGACGTCATGGTTCCGAGCCGATCGTCCTGATGAAGGAGGAGGGCGATCTCTGTAACGGCTTCATCGACTTCGGCAAGTTCCCAGAGTTCGCCGATGCGGACATAGACATTCCCTTTTTCCCAGTCGGCGGAGGCAGAAGAGAACAATCCTTCAACCCGGAAGGAGGCACTGATCATCCCGGCCTGCTTGTCCTGGAAGGTTAGTACGATGCGTGAGCCGATCCCGCCCTGAAGCTCACCGGCCAGTTCCTTTCCTATGATCACGGAAGGGAACCTGCCCTGTTCCGTAAAATAGCTGCCTTCCTCAATCCGGGTGTCGAGCCCTGTAGTCTGTCGTTCCTGCCCGGGGTGGATACCCCTGATGGTGACTCCGGCGCTGTGGTGGGCTGAAGCCACCATGCCGTCGATCACAAGCCGGGCAGAAACGGCTTTTACGTCTTCAAGGCGGCGCAGGCTGTCCGCCAGAGTCAATGCCCGGTCGATCGGATACCGGATATCCCTGTCTGCCACAAAGTCCGGATGGTGGATCTGTATGTGCGAGAGCTGTTTGTGCACGCTTTCTTCCAGGGTCTGATGCATCAGCCCCATATACGCCGAAGCGATAAAGTTGCCCCCGGTCAGGCCCAGCGCAATGGCGGTCATGATCACCAGGCTGCGCCTTTTGTTGCGCCAGATGTTGCGCCATGCTATTTTGAATAATGTACCCATGTCAAGGGCTTGTGATGTGCCTATTCGTTGCGTACGGCTTCCTGAATGTTGATGCGCATGATCTTGATCGTGGTGATCACTCCGATAAACAGGGTGATTGAGAATATGGATACCGCCTGTGTTAAAAAGATCTGTGCATCGAGAATGAAGGGGAAGATGGGTTCCACGCCAAACTGCAGGACGTAGTTGGCCATTTCGCCCGAGAACCTGATGGGGAACCTCTGAAACAGATACACAATGGGCAGGCTGACCAGGGCGCCGGCAACAATGCCCATGATCCCGATCATAATGGTTTCAAGCATTCCGACAGCCGACAGCAACCGCCTCTTCATGCCGACAGAGAGCAGGATGCCGAACTCCTGCATCCTTTCGTAGAACATGGTGAGGACGGTGCCGAAGATCCCGAACCCGACTATGATGTAGAACACCCAGGCGATGCCGGTGTATACGGTGTCCTGCATCTGGATGATCCCCATAACGTCGGGCATCAGCTCTTCCCACACAGCTACGGAATACCATTCCCGGTCGAGCATCGATTGCAGATCGTTTGCAAGCGGGCCTATATGCTCTGTGTCTTTGGGCATGATGATCAGGTTGGTGAGGCGGTTTTCGGCGACAAAGTACCATTGTGCCCTTTCAAGGGGCAAATACACCGCAGTGTTGTTCCTTTCGGGGATGGCAAAACTGATGATGCCGCCGATGCGGAACTTGCCAGTGGCCGTCATTGCCTGGTATCCCTGTCCGATCAGGATCAGGGTGTCGCCCACAGACAGCCCCAGCAAACCGGCAAGGCCCTCCCCGATGACTGCAGACTCATCCCGGTCAGAAAACAGTTCGCCCTCAACCATATTGGCCGAGAGCTTTCGGAGTTTGTCCTCGCGCTGGGGAAGTATTCCGGTAACCAGGGCAGGCCGGGTCGACATCCCTTTGGCAGCAAGGGAAAAACCCTGGATGCGGGGTACGGTATATTCGATCTCATCCTGGTGGGCTTCGAGGGCCTGCCTTACTTCATCTCCATATTCGAGGGTGTGGTCGAGCGAGGGTTGGTCAAAATACTGGGCGTCCTGGATCTGAAGGTAGCCGGTTTCCTGCCGGACCATGGTCTCAATCATTTGCTGCTGAAAGCCCCTGGCAAAAGAGATCAACGCCGTGGCCAGCATAAAGGCAAAAAGCACCGAGCTGACGGTGATGAGGGTCCGCCGGCTGTTCCGCCACAGATTGCGCCACGCCAGGATGAGCAGCATGCCCATGGTTCAGTCTTTATCGATGTGTTCGTCTTTGTCTACAGCGCCGTCGACCAGGGTGATGACCCGCCTGGCCCGGTCGATCACCCTTTGGTCGTGGGTGGAGAATATCAGGGTGATGTTTTCCTCTTTGTTGAGCCTGGCCATGATGTCGAGCAGGTTGAAGGCCGACTTGGTATCCAGGTTGGCGGTGGGTTCGTCGGCAAGCACAAAATCGGGTTTTGACGCCAGGGCGCGCGCCACGGCCACGCGTTGCTGCTGCCCGCCCGAAAGCCGCGAAGGCCGCTCATGAAGCTTGTCCGAAAGCCCGACCTGCTCGAGCATTTCCCTGGCGCGGGCCTCCATCTCTTTTTTCGGTTTCTTCTGCAGCAGCATGATGAAGGAAACGTTTTCGATGGCCGTAAGGACTGGTATCAGGTTGTATGCCTGAAAAACAAAACCAATATGCCGGAGCCTGAAATCAAACAGCTGGCTTTCCTTCATGGTGGCAATATCCACATCGTCGATCACCACCTTGCCTTTGGTGGGTTTGTCGAGCCCCCCGATCACGTTCAAAAAGGTGGTTTTCCCGCTCCCCGAAGGTCCGACGATCGCGGTGAACTCGCCCTCCTTGAACTCCAGGCTGATGTCTTTCAATGCATGAACGGGTACGGCTGTATTCGTATATGTCTTCGACAGCCCTTCTGTTTTGATTACTGTTTGCATGGTTCTGTAGTTGAAAGGTTGGTTTATGTTCCGGCAGTTTTCTGCGTTGATTTCTTTATGACCTTTTGGTTTACGGATCGACCTGTTGATCCTTATTCCTGCCTGACGGCTTCGGCCGGGGCAAGACGGATGGCTTTCCAGGCAGGGTATATGGACGCCAGGATGGCAAAGAGGATCACCACGCCGCCTATTTCAAAATAAAAGGAGGTGGGCAGGTCGGGGTAGAGCACGGCGGCAAAGCCAAAGTCTTCAAGGCCTTCGCCTCCGGGGATGTGCACACCGCGATGGTTCAGGAAGCGTATCATGAAGAACGAGAGGATCAGCCCGGCCACACCGCCCAGGATGGCGATCATGGTGGTTTCCACCACCACCATGAAAAAGACTTTGAGGCGCTTCATCCCGATCGACAGCATCACGCCAAGTTCCCTGACCCGTTCAAGTATCGACATCAAAATGGTGTTCAATAATCCGAACGACACCCCGAGGATGATGATCCCCACCAGGTAAATGAGCAGCTGGTCGAGCAATTCAAGCGAGTAATGCAGTGTGGGATCCATATCGGCCCAGTGGCGGACCTCGAGGCCGGGGTATTCGGCCCGAAGCTCGTCGGTGGCTTCGCGATACCGGTCCACATCATCGAGCAGAATGGCAATTTCGGTCACGGCACCGGGCTCGCCCGCGAGTTCCTGAAGCACCCCGGCTTTTACAAAAACCGTTCGTTCTTCAAACCTTCGGGAGGTTACTGCATACAGGGCCTCTACCCTGAACGACGAACTGACGATGCCTCCGTCGATATCCTGAAAGGTCAGTACGATGCGCGATCCGGTTTCGACAAGGAGCTCTTTTGCCAGCGCCCTGCCGATGATCACCGATGGCAAGCGCCACTCTTCAGTAAAATAGCTCCCCTCTTCAAGCAGTTCGTCAAGTTTTGTGGTGCGGGCTTCGTCTTCACTGTCGACCCCCTTGATCCGGACACCGGCATTCATATTGGCCGATGCGGCCATGCCGTCGAACACAAGCCGGGCAGAAACGGAGGCTATTCCGTTTTGCCCCCGGATATCGCCGGCAATGGCCTCTCCGTCGGGAATGCGGTATTGGGCCTCGGGGTTTGCTATGAACTCAGGATGGTGGATCTGTATATGGGAGATCATGTTCTCGACGGTGTCCTCAAACTGCTGCTCTTCTGCCGCAAGGCGCATGGCCGCGGAAAAAACACCCCCCATGATCCCCAAAATCAATGCGGTGATGATCACCAGGGTCCGGGTCCGGTTTCTCCAGATATTCCTCCACGAAATAATCATTAGGGTGGTCATGTGTGTGTCTTTTATGGTACCTTCTACGCTCAGTCTTCCGTCTACCGTCTACCGTCTTCCCTTTTCCTTCTGCTTTCCAGTTTCATTTCTTTTCCTTTGGTTGTACTTTTTCTTTTGGCGATCAAAAGAAAAAGTACCAAAAAGAAAAATCGCCGCTCGCTGTGGGCCCTGCTAAAATCTACGGCCGCTTCGCA
>PWJC01000025.1 GCA_003560165.1 Bacteroidales bacterium | reverse complement strand
TGAAAAGTTGAAAAGTTTAGAAGACGGAAGACAGAGGACGGAGGTCAGAGGACGGAAGGACGATGGAACGAATGAACGATGGAACGATGGAACGAAAAAGTTGAAGAGTTGAAGAGTTGAATATCAATTAATTAAACTTTTAAACCTTTCAACCTTTCAACTTTTAAACTTTTAAACCTGCTGGGGCTTTCCCGGGTTTTAACTGACGCACTGCCTTTGGACAGTGGATAAACGACATTTAAGACCGATTTAAAACCGATGGCCTGGGCCCTTGCCGCCGACAGTGAGGGCCATGTATGGGCCGGGGGGGCAAAGGGCGTGAGCAAAATCTTGCGCTGAACCTCCCGCTTATTTATTTTATGTTGCTTTCTGAAGCCCATTGGTTTGGAAACAAACCATAAATGCAGGGCGGGGAGTGGTCGTACCGCTTGACCCCATACACAATTCGGGTAAAGGCTTCCACACTTCAACGAGCATCCACTAAGTGCAACCTCCTGTCTTTACTACAGCAACAGACTGAATGTGAGTCGAATGCATGCGACTGGCATTTTGTGTGAATCAAATGGCATAATATTTTGATGTATTCCGGGCAGAACAGATTGTTAAACCTTAATACCCTTAAAAAAATGAAACGCAACATAATCTTGACATGCATGGCGATCGCTTTGATGATGATGCCCCTGAGCATGCGGGCCCAGCAACTGGACTTCGGCATCAAAGGTGGGTTGACTTTGAGCAATCTTTATATTGATAAAGACGATCTGGACGACGAAAATGCCCGGACCGGATTTCATGCCGGCTTTTTTATTCAATTAATGGTTATGGAGACCTTCGGATTGCGTCCGGAGTTGCTCTATACCACCAAAGGAGCCGAAGGAGAGTATGGGGGGGTTATTGACCAGACTGTGACCTTCAATGTCGAGTACATTGACCTGCCCCTGCTTTTGACATTCAGGCCGGTGGAGGTTGTTGAATTATATGCCGGACCCTATGTAGGTTATCTGCTCAACAGCAGCATTCAATACGAGGGGACCATCGAGGGCGAAAGCGAGATCGACAGGGAACACCTCAAATCGATGGATTACGGCCTCACAGCGGGGATCGCCGCAAATTTTGGAAATCTGCGCCTTGGTGCCCGGTATCACTTGGGCAGGCGGGAACTGGCCGACAGCAATGCTTCCCGTTTGCTTCTTGGCGAAAGCAAACATTCGTACGGGCAACTGTACATTGCCTTCGTTTTGTCGAGCAAATGATCACGGGCATTTTCAAAACCCCGGGTCGGCTCAGCAGCGCAATGGATTATCGCCCGCATCCTATCGCTGAGGATCAACTACTACCTTGAGAAGCTGGCCGGTTTCAACCCGGTCGGAAAGTTGTTTGTTGTTCAGGAAAGCGAGTTCTTCCATGTCGGCCTGTCGTATGCCCATCTGACTGAATGCATCGGCCAGACTGGCCGACCGGGGTACTCTTTCGATCTGTATCCTTCTGGGATATACTTCGATCTTTGACCTGTCGGTCAGTTTGGCAAATCCATTCATGGTGGTTTCAAATCCCGGAACATGCCCATCGAAATGTTCCTGCAGGGATACTCCGTGAAATACATAATAACTTCCGTTGTCGTCAATAAACGTTGACAACACCGACAGGGTTTGCTGCTGTCCGGTTTGTTGGTTTTGCGATACCTGCGAGGAGCGTGTCACCAGGGCTGGCATGCCGTTTATTTTAGTGGTCCTCTCCGACAGGACGTCGAGGTCGAGCTGGCCGAGGTTTTTCCGGGCAGCTTGTTCGAGCGACGGACCTTCCACAAACGTAAAAATGATCAGGGCGTCTCCGTTAGGAGGCGAAATTTTGACCTGCAATGGCGAATTTTCCAACCGCCATCCCGAAGGAAAGGGAAACTGAAACAGCAGCTCCGGATGATAAAAGGTGTTGTTGTCAACGTAGCCCTGCCTGGGGTCATCTCCGTATATCATACCGTCCAGCATCTGCAGATAGTTTTCGGCATTGACTTTCCATTCGGGAAAATCCAGGCTGTCTTTCCATTGCCGGGCCAGCCCGGTCACCGTGTTGTAGCGATCGCCGGGGTCAGGATGGGTAGACAGCAAGGTAGGGATGCCTGCGTGCTCGCTTGCCAGGTTCATGCGGACGAGCAATTGGAAAAACTCGGCAAATTTCTGGCTGTCGTATCCCAATTTGGCGGCGTATTCCACCCCCAGCTGATCCGATTCCCGTTCATCGTCGCGGCTGTATTTCAAAAACAGCAGTTGCATCCCCTGCATGGCATAGGCACCGTATTGACGGAATTCTTCAAAAGCCACCATTCCGCCGATCAGCAAAACCTGGGCGAGTTGTTGCCTGGCCTGCCTGCTTACCGTATGCCGGGCGGTAATATGCCCCATCTCATGGCCCAATACCCCGATCAGTTCGGCCTCGCTGTTAAAATGGGCCAGTATCCCCCGCGTAAAATAGATATAACCACCCGGTACTGCAAAGGCATTGATGACGGGTGAGTCGAGAATGCGAAAATGGTACTCGAGTTCAGGCCTGTGGGATATTTTTCCCATTTCACGGCCTTTTTCCTCAATAAAGGACATCAATTCGTGATGTTCGTATTCGCCAAAGGTTGAAATGATCTGGGGGTCGTAATTGGCACCCATCTGTATTTCCTGCCGTTCGGACATCAACACCAGCTGCCGGCGGCCGGTAACCGGGTTGGTGGCGCAGGAGGGAATAAATAAAAGGATGACCAGCAAAAAGACCCATTGCTCAATACGTTGTTGCATGGAAACAGAATTTAAGGTTTGATCCCGGGTGAATGCTCCGGGCAGGGCCGCAAACGGATACCCCTTGTTTACGTGAACACAAAAAGCTGCCATGAACCATGATCCATGGCAGTTTTAAAGGTATAAAAAATGGTTGAATCCCAGTTATCTCTCTATGACAAATGAGATTTTAGCATTGACCGCATAAGAAACGATCTCGTTGTTCTCTACATTCGCATTCATGTGCTTGATGTAGATGGACTTGATGTTTTTAAGTGTTTTTGCGGCTTCATCGACAGCATTCCGTGTTGCTTCGGTAAATCCCTTGTCTGATGTGCCAATGACTTCGACTACTTTTACCAACATAATGATTTCTCCTTTTTGGTTATGGTTTAACAATCTGCTGTACAGGATGGAAAAATCATGCCATATCAGACCTGTAGGTTGTGCAACGCCTCAAAAACCTTGTTTATGTTGATTTGCAGGCCAATGTGGTTTTTCTGTTTGAAAACAGCCGGGTTAACCCAATGGGAATTGTACCGCTTTTTCCCCATATTGTGAAATGCCTGCCACAACTGCAGCTTCCGGCTGCCGGGAACTATTAGTCTGGCATCGGGAATATGTGACGGGACAGGAACCCTGCATGGGCTGGCTTAACCGGTGACCCTGTCCCAGCCCATTCTTGAAAGCTGGTAAACAATAACCAGGGCAGCCAGGGCGGCCACGACAAAGTAAAGGCCGGCCTGGCGGTATTCGGCAAATATCAGTTTTCCGGTGCCAAACAGACTGAACAAAACCAAAATACAGCCGCAAACGTAACTGATAAAAAGCGGGAGGAGCCCCTTGTCTTTTTGTACATGGGGCATTTCGGAGGCAACGCGCTTCCATCCCGGGCCACCGGGATGGACCTTTTCGTAAAATGATCGAAGTGTGTGGCTATCTGTTGGTTTGGTCAGAAAAGTCACGCTGAGCCAAACCAGGGTCGACCAGGCCACGATGATGATCAGGGTGCTTTCGTAGCTGAGTCCGTACCTGAATACCAGCACCGGGTAGATGACATAAGGAGCTGTCATGGCAGCTATTTCAGACCATGCATTGATGCGCCACCAGTACCAGCGTAGCAGCAACACCAGGCCAATGCCGCCACTGCAGGCAAGAATGAAGCGCCAGGCATCGCTGATCATCTGGAACCTGGTGGTCACCAGCAACGAAAACAGCATCAGCAGGATGGTGACCAGCCTCGATACCCTTACGTAATAGGCTTCGCTTGCCCCGGGCCTAACAAAAGGCCTGAGCAGGTCGTTCACGATATAGGAGGTGCCCCAATTGGTCTGTGAGGACATGGTCGACATGTATGCGGCAAAAAAGGCGGCCAGCAGCAGACCCAGCAGGCCGGTAGGCAGGAGGTCGCGGATCACCATCACATAGGTGGCCCCCTTGTCGGGTTCTTCGGGATACATGACCAGGGCGGCCAGGGCCACGATGATCCATGGCCAGGGCCGAATGGCAAAATGAGCCACCTGAAACCAGAAAGTGGCCAGCAGGCTGTGTTTCTCGTCTTTGGCCGACATCATACGCTGGGCTACATAGCCCCCTCCGCCCGGCTCTGCTCCGGGATACCACGAAGCCCACCACTGAACGCCCAGGTAAGCCACCATGGCCACCACACTCATCTTCAGGAATTCACTGCCCTGTTGCGACGTACTGCCGCTTTCTGCCACCGGAAAAAAGTTGAATACCCAACCCACATGCGAAAGTTGTTCCCTGAGCCCGGCAGCTCCGCCCACATGGTCGAGGGCCACAAAGGCCAGCACAATGCTGCCGCCCATGGCGATCACAAACTGAAAGGTGTCGGTAACGGAAATTCCCCATAGTCCCGAAAGCGCCGAGTAGAGCGCCACAAAAGCCATCATTCCGCCAACCGCTATGAGGTGGGAACTGAAGCCGATTCCGAGAATGTTGATGTGGGTATAACCAAAAATACTCAGTGCAGGGAACATGACCTGCAGAATCTTGACCATGGCCAGATTGACCCAGGCCATAACGATGGCGTTCATGAACAAGCCGATATATACGGCACGGAAGCCCCTCAGGAAATTTGCCGGGGGGCCGGAATAACGAATGGAAACAAATTCGGCATCGGTGAGGATGTTTGCCCGTCGCCATAAACGGGCAAAGAAAAACACGGTCAGCATCCCGCCAAACAACATATTCCACCACAGCCAGTTGCCGCTGATCCCGCTCTGTGCGACCAGTTCGGTGACCGCCAGGGGGGTATCGGCAGCGAAGGTGGTGGCCACCATTGAGGTCCCCGCCACATACCAGGGCAGGTTGCGTCCGGTAAGGAAAAAATCGGCGGTGCTGCGGGAAGCTCTTTTGGAAAGATAGATCCCGATGCCCATGCTCACCGTAAGCAGTATGGCGATGATGGCCCAGTCGATCAGGTGGATGTGCATGGAGCGCTTTGCTGTATTGAGTCGGATGAATGCTTCAGCTTTCAGCCCGGCTTCCTAAAACTCTTTGCAGGAGTGCGGTTACCCGGGCGGCCGGATCCGTTCTGATCTTTTCCTCTTCCATGGCCAGTTTCAGAAAAAGACCGTCGAGGGCGCGCCGGGTCAGGTAATCGTCCAGAGGAATGTCGACCGGACGGAGGTTCGCAATGCGTCCCGGGGTCGATCTGGCCAGATTGTTCCACTGCCCGGTTAGCGCATCCCATGCTTGTGCGGCCGAGACATTGCCCACTATGGTTGCATCGATGGCCTGACGGATGCGGGGGTTATAGAGGTCCGAAAGCTGCTCGTAGGTGTTCGCTTTCAGGTATTGGGTGGCTGCATCGCTTTCTCCGCGCAGTATGTCGAAGCCGTCCTGAATGCTCATGCCCGAAACCGCCCGGGCAAAAATGGGTGCGGCTTCGCGGGCGGCTTCTTCGGCGGCCCGGTTGATCCTCAAAATGACGTCTTCGACCAGGCGGTTGCCTCCGGGCAGCAAAGACAGGTTGTCGGTGATCACTGCGGCTTCGGGCGGCAGGGGGATATGGACCAGGGGGTCCTCGTAATAGCCGTTTAGTCTGCCCAGACGCGAAGCCGCCGAGTCGCTGCCAACGACCAGGGCCTGCCTGAGTCCGCTGATCACTTCCTGTTCGGTCAGCGGCCGCTGGCTGCCGGCCAGGCGTTCAAGTTCGGCGCAGCCGGTGAGCAGGGCAATGAATGCCAGGATCAGAATAGGGGTTTTCATGAGTTCGCGTATTTGCCCGGATGCATGTCGTGGCGAAGTTATGAAAGTAATTTCAAATAAGCCAAACGACAGTAGAAAGGGTTGAAATGTATGAAAT
>PWJC01000091.1 GCA_003560165.1 Bacteroidales bacterium | reverse complement strand
GTTTAATAGTTTAATAGTTTAATAGTTTTATAGTTTAATAGTTTAAAAGTTTAAGTGTTTAATTTTCAGGGCTTCAACTTTTCAACTTTTCAACTCTTCAACTCTTCAACTCTTCAACTTTCTACCTTCTACCTTCTACCTACTACCTACTACCTACTACCTACTACCTACTACCTACTACCTACTACCTACTACCTACTACCTACTACCTACTACCTTCGCTCCCCAATCCATCAAAACGCCTTCGGGGTGGGCGGTGAAACCACTTCGAAGTCGTTGGACGAATTATTGGTATCCTGCAGCACGATGCGCCCGTCGATCAATGCACTCACCTTGCGGCGAATGCTCTCGTTGACATATGTGCCCGAGCAATAGACAAAGCCGGCATCGATCGAGGGGGGGATGCGTTTGTTGGCGGCATGACCGGCGTCGGCCAGGGCCTCCACCCCATCGATGACCATTTCGACGGGGATCTTTACATACAGGGCGGTCGACGAGCCTCCGGGCCGGGTCACCCGCTCCAGGGCATCGATGTCGTCGCACCTCCAGATGACCATGCCGGGTCCCCTGACATGGATCACATAGTCGGTCCCCATAAAGGCAAAATGCTCAAGGATCATGTTGGGCACCCCGGGGTTGTCGAAATCCCTGCCGTCTTCGCGTTCGACATAATACTCAAAGTCGGCAACAGGGTACGACAAGTCGATTGAGTTGGCGTTCTCCTCACGGTGGTCCAGGCCGTTCTGGGCGATCAGGATGCTTTCGCCGGGCTGCAGCAGGTGGTCCTGCCCGCCGCCGGGCACCCTCCAGATGGTTTGGGCGTACACATGATCATGGTCGTTGCGCCAGGGCGAGGGGTTGGGCCCCGAAGGATTGCCCATGATGTCGGAGATCAGCAGCCCGTCAACGTAGATGGGTTCGGTAGAATTGTTGTAGATCTCCATGAACTGATCGGCAAAATACGTCCCGTCGTTGGGCGTGCGTGAGCCGGTATAGAAGATCTCCTTGAATACCAGGTCGCCGGCGGCCGAACCCGACAGCTGCAGATTAAAGGAGGTTTCACCCCCCTCATATACGTACACCGAAGTGAGCTGGGCGCCCAGCATGATCTCGGTGTACAGCCCGGTCAGCTCCATGGCCTCTCCGGGCAAGAGGGTGCGGACGGCGCTGATGGTGTAAATGCCGTACGGAAGGTCTTCGAAACGGAAATTGCCCTGATCGCAACTAAGGGTCGTCCGGGAATAGCCCGTGAGCTGGTTGCTGATCAGAACCTCCACACCGGAGGCCGCCGACCTGAGGTAGGTGTCGGGATAGGATACCATGCCCTGTATGGCTTTCCCCTGTTCAAAATCTCGTTCACACCCGGTAAAGATCATGGCCAGGAACAACATCATCAGAAAGCGGGTACATAGAGGCAGCGAGTTCATGTTTGTCCGTTTGGTTCCCTGTTTATAGCTTGACGCTTAGTTCGGTGCCAAAAAACAGCGAAGGGTTTCTCTGGGCATAACCCCCGAACCGTGTGCTTCGGTGCATGGGTTGATTGGAAAATACATTGTTCACGAAAAAGGCAAAGCCAATGTCCTGGCTGATGTTTTTCGAGAGCCTGAGGTTGAACAGCCAAAGCGGTGGCCATCGTTCCTGGTTGAGCAGATTGGGGTTCACCGGCACCACCAGGTCGGCATATTCGGGCGAGCGGGCCTGTTCGGGAGAGATCATAACCTGCTCGCCCATGCGGTTGATATAGCCCACAGGGTACTCCCTCACCCGCAGGTGGTCGTTTTTGCTGATCCAGGTAGTTTGCACCGTCAGCGACACCACGAACTGTAGTTCGGGGATGTTGTGCACCGCCCTGAGAACGCTCGAAAAACGTTCATCGCGCCGCCCCCGGGTGCCCGCCTGGTAAATGCCCACCCTTTCGGGCTGGGTGATGCTACCCGTGGTGTGCAGGTAATAATCGAACTCCCCGCTGCTTCGTTCAGACCATATCCAGGCACCGTTCGCGTAGAGCGAAGTGTTGATGGCCTCAAAGCGACCCAGGTCGAAATCAAACTCAATTCCCCTGTTGTGCTGCACATTGAGGTTGTGGGGCGTTCGCAGGTTTACAAAAAAGGTGTCTGTACGGCTGGGCTGGTCCGGGTTGTAGTAGGGGGTCTGCCCCGGGCGTACGACCAGGTCGTCGTTAAGCCAGCGCGGAAAAGTAATGGGCACATAAATGTTCTGAATGCCCAGCCCCCCGCTCAGGTACTCATCGAACAAGGTGAAGCTGAACCGCCGCTCCCACAACCGGAGGTCGGCACCCAGCTCAGCTTTTTTGTTGCGGCTGACGTCCAGATCACCGTTTTGGGTCGGAAAAACCCGGGTCGACATCAGCACCAAGCGTTCCGAAGGTTCTGCTGCATAATAATTGAGGCTGATCAGGTCGAAGTAGGCATCGTTGGGGTACAGATGCATCAAGCCGGGCGACTTGGCCGTTACTCCATATCCCCCGCGCAGATCCAGGGTGGGCGTGAGCGAATACATCAGGTTGATGCGGGGGGACAGCACCCTGATGTCGAAGGAAGCTGGCTGGATGTGGTCAAACCTCAGCCCCAGCTGGAGGTTGAAGCGGCGTCCGAACAAATTACCCGATACATTGTCTTCGGCAAACAGGGCGTATTGATGCAAAAAGGGAATGTCGCCGTAGGCCCTGGGCCGGGTTCCCGACATGTCAAGCCTGGGCGGCCGCATCATATCGTAAACGTAGCCTTTGCCGGTATTGCCGTCCGAACGCCAGTCGAAGCCCATCACAAACAGATGCCGGCCACCCAGGAACTCTGTAATAAAGGAGTTGGTGAGTTTGAAAAAGAGGTTGACCGGCCTGCCGTCTACCGTGTAGCTGGTCATGTATTCGGCAGGAATAAAAGAGGCCGGGACCAGGGTGTCGGACATGGAAACGGAGAGGGGATAGGCCGATCCTGAGATCATGTTCTCGAAGGTACCCACCTGGTGCGCATAACTCAACGACAGGTTGTACCTGAGGTTGGTCGAAAGGGGATGTTCGAGATTCACCCTTCCGCTGGTATTGAGGCGAAACCCCCGGTCGCTCGAAGAGCGCGACGAATGGGTACGGGTATCGTCGGGATCGTTGCGGGTTTGGTCGAGGCTCGAGAAAAAAGAAAGCCGGGTGGTGGTATTCAGGGGCCGCTGCCTGAACAGGGTCCGCGAGTAAGTCAGCTGACCGGTGAGGCGGTCGAAGCCTTCGAAAACAAAACGAGGATCGCCGGTTGAGCGTGCATAGTCGAGGTCGAGGTTCATACTGCCCCGCTGCCGGCCAAAGTCGACCCCCTTGCCAAACGAGAATACAGAAGAGTTGGGATTGATCCGGGTTTTGAATTCCCAGGGGGTCCTTCCGGCACGGGTTTGAACGATCACCGCCCCGGAGGTCAGGTCGCCGTGCTGTACCGAGGGGATGCCCCGGATCACCTCGATCGACTCAATGTTGTCGGTAGATATCTGACGGGTATCGATGCCCCCGCCGGCCACCGTTGAAAAGGCATTGGTATGCCGCGACAGGGCCGTCGATTCGATCTGGAGGTTGGCGTTGTTGGACACCGGCACCCCGTCCATCAAAATGGCCGTTCCGGCAGCATTGACCGCATCGGGATGCACCTGCCTCAGGGTGATCTGCCCGGGGTTCATCAGGTCGGGGTTTTCGGCCAGGTGACCTGGCAGCAATTGCAGAATGTCGGTGAGGTTTGTGGCCTGCAGGTGTTCGATGGCCGATCGGGAAATGGACGAACTGGTTGAGGCGCCCGAGCGGCTCTCCCTGGCCGTTACGGTAAATTCGGCCAGGCTGAGCGAGGTAGCCTCCATGGTGAATTCCATTTCGTAGATCTTGCTCTCGGGCAGATCGAGGATTTGCACCAGGGGTTCCATGCCCAGGCGCTGAAAATGGATGTTGACCACCCCCAGGGGGACATTGTTGAAAAAAAACCTCCCCTGTTCGCACGAAATGCACGACATATTGTATTCAATAAGCGTAATGGCCGCAAATTCGAGGGGCTCGCCGGTTTCGGCGTCCACCACACTGCCGGCGATGCTGGCGTAGCCTTCGATCAGCCTCGTCCTGTTCTCACGGGGCTGGGCCCCGGAAGCAAGGGCAGGCGGCAACAGGACGAAAAGCAGCAGCAAACTGCAGAGGGCCAGCCGGCAGATGAACGCCCTGCACATCCTATTGCCAGGTATTGGTTTCATGATCCCATCGTCCTTAAAATGAGCCGGCCCGCTACCTGAACAGCACCAGCTCGTTCATAATGTGGTCAGCCCGGGCATAGCGGTCGGTGATCAGCAGCACATACCGGATGTCGACATTGATGGCCCGGTTGCTTTCCTCAAGGTAGATCACATCGCCGTTGAGTGATTCCCAGTTGCCGCAAAACACCAGGCCGGAAATCCGGCCGCTGCCATTGAGCACGGGACTGCCCGAGTTGCCCCCGGTAATGTCGTTGCCCGAGATGAAGTTCACGGGCATTTCACCGCCGCTGCCGTAAATGCCATAGTCGGCTTCTTCATACAGGTTTCGCAAAAGCGGGGGTACCACAAATTCGTGGTGGCCGGGGTCTTCCTTTTCCATCACTCCCCTTAAGGTAGTATAATGGCTATAGCTGACGGCATCGGCAGGGGAATAGCCCAGCACCCTGCCGTAGCTCAGCCGCATGGTAAAATTGGCATCGGGATACATCGGGCTGCCTCCGGCCATTTCTTTCAGTCCGAGCACCCAGGTCCGCCTTCCCTCTCGGTAAACGTCATTGAAGCGGTGGTTGAGGTCCCTGAGTTCAATGGCCTTGTCGTAGATGCTCTCGGCATACATTATCGCCGGGTCGGCCGCAAGGACGGCGGCATCGGGATTGGCCATAAAGGCATCGAAACGTTCCCGGTCGGTCACAAATGAGTTGGCAAACATGTGCCGGGCAAAGGTCTCGGTGTCGCCGCCAAATGCAGTGTCCACATGGGCGAAGACGCCGGGCAGGTAGCTGGTGTCGAGTTGCTTTTTCAGGAGTTCCATCATGGCGATCACCACCTCAAGATCGATTGAGGCGGGGGACTCACGGTAAAAATCCTGCTGCTTCTCCCCGAAGCCGGCGGCTGCCTCCAGTATCTCTTCCCTGCTGGGGTCTTCGCGGTCAAAAATCCGGCCGAAGATGCTGGCCCGGATGCCGGCTACATACACCTGGGTGCCCATCAGCAGCGATTCATTGAGCAGAGAATGGGCAAACAGGGTGTGGCGGCGCCCTTCCACGGCCTCCCGTATCATGTCCAGGGCCTTCCCGTAATTTTGCAGCCTGAGGCTGTCTTGATACATCCACTGCCGGAAGCGTTCTTCCCGTTCTTGCTTTTTTGCGGCCACATTGTGGATGCGCATTTGTTCGTATTGGCCGAGGGCAAGCTTGAGGCCGTTGCTGGCATTGAAAAAATCGGAGGCATAGTGCAGCCTCAGCGTATCGTTGTCCAGCATGGCCCGCTCGATGATGGGCAGGCGTTTTTCTCTCGACAAAATGCGGGCTGGCAGGCCGGTCTCCAGCAATTCCTCTACCTCTGCGGCGCTTACATAGCGGCGGGTAGAACCGGGATAGCCCAGAGTCATGCTAAAATCACCTTCAGCTATGCCGCCTATGTCCAATTCAAAAAAGACATCCGTTTCAAAGGGGGCGTTGGCGGGCCCATAGGCGGCCGGAAGGTTGCCGGGCCCGGCATACACCCGGATAAAGGCAAAATCGCCGGCGTGGCGGGGCCAGATAAAATTGTCGGTATCCCCTCCGAATTTGCCGATCGAAGAGGGTGGTGCGCCCACCAGTCTCACATCGTCAAACACTTCGTATACGAACAGCAGTTGCCTGCTGCCTTCAAAAAATGAGGCCAGGCGTGCCCGGTAATGGGTGCCATCGGTGATCTCCCGGCCAAGCTCGCGCTGGAGCTGCCGCTGCCGCATGGTGTTCCCGTGTTCTTCTTCCCAGGAGCGCTGTAAACTGTCAACTCGCTCAGTTACGTCTTCAATGCGTATCAAAAAACTCACCGAAAGCCCGTTTAGGGGGATCTCCCCTTCCAGTGAAGCAGCCCAGTACCC
>PWJC01000001.1 GCA_003560165.1 Bacteroidales bacterium | reverse complement strand
GAGTTTAAGAGTTTAAGAGTTTAAGAGTTTAATAATCAAATACTTCAACTTTTCAACCCTTCAACTTTTCAACTTTTTTTCAACTTTTAAACTTTTCAACTTTTAAACATACTTCATTCTGTCTTCTGTCTTCTGTCTTCTGTCTTCTGTCTTCTGTCTTCTATCTTCTACCTTCTACCTTCCACCTTCTCAAAATACCCAAAACGGCGGATATGCTTCATGAAGGCAGCCTGATGGGGGTATCGTGTCCATGTTTGCTGCCGTAGGCGTAACTTCTATAGACCGTTCTCCTCGGTTGATAAACACCCGGTGACTGAAGGTCTTGAGAGATGAGGCCTCGAAATGCCCGAAAACGGGTCGGCCCGGGTCGGTGATGCATTCAATATTGCCTGGCAGCTGGGCTGCAACCGGGTCGAAGATACGGCCCTCGTCGCCAAGCTGGTCATTTTTTGCCGCATGGAAGGCGTAACTGTCGCGGTTGAGGGTATAAACCCGCTGGATCACAATCCGGGGGCTGTTGTATACCAGCTGCGGGAATTCGTAATGGTGCAGGACATGGTTTTCCCAGGGCACAAAGGCCGAGGGCATGCTCACACCCGTCTGAGAACTCACGTTCCTGTCGGCCAGGTGGGTAATGTCGCGGGTGATCCAGCAAAAGTTGAAGGTGCCCGGGAACGAACCACCACCGATCATTTCGGAGTATTGAAGGTATAAGGTAGAGGTGAAGCGGAAGGGAGGAGTTTCGGGGGTCCCTCCCCCGGCATCAATAAAAACAAATCCTCCTTCGTATTCGCGCTGGATGATGCGCCCCGACACCCCCGACTCCTCGTAACGGTAATCCGTACCAAAGCTTCCTGAAAAATCCGGGTTGTCAATGGCAGGCAGGATTTCTTGCTGACGCGAAACATACCGTTGCCCATCGGAGGTTTCGATGTGAAGGGTGTAGGTTCTGCCTTCTTCTCCCTTGAATCCGGGTGGAGTCAGATAGCTCCCCCGCTCAAAGTGTTCCAGGGGGGTGGTCTGGTGATGGCAGTCCTCAATCCATATCCGGGCTTCATAAACCGGCCGGCGGTGACGGTGCCCGTCAAAGCGCGAGGCCATCGACAGCATAACGATATGCGGCCCCGAATCGGTAGTAATCGTCCCTTCCACCACCAACACCTCCGCTTCGGCCAGGATCCTGGGTTCGTAGATCTCCTGGCAGGAGCTGGCCAGCTGGAGGGCCAGCGTAAGGGTAAGTATCTGTATTGCAGGTACTTTCATGATCAGAACGAAAAATTAAAGGTGATGGTGGGAAGGGGTTTGCCGATGATATACAATTGGTAGAGGTTGAAGGAATCGATGGGGTGGAGGCTGCCATGCTCTCTGCGGTAGAACACCGAATAGGGGTTCTTTCGTCCGTAGAGGTTCATGATGGAAAAGGTCCAGCTGCTGCCTCCCCTCTCCCTGACGTTCAGGTTCTCGCCAATGGTCAGGGAAATGTCCAGGCGGTGAAAATCTGGAAGCCTGTATTTGTTGCGGTCGGAAAAATAGACCAGCAGGTCGCTGCCATGCCAGTAGGTATATTCGGGAAGGGTAATGGGCCTGCCGGTGCTGTATGAAAAGGTGCCGGCCAGCCTGACACGCCTCGACAGGCTGTAACCTGCATTGAGTACCAGGTTGTGCGGGCGGTCGTAATTGGACGGGAAATAGGTGTTGTTGTTGATGCGGTCATCGGGATGAATGCTGCGGGTCCTCCTTTGGGAAGATGAATACGTATAACTGGTCCAGCCCGTAAGTTTTCCCGTGTTCTTCCTCACATACAACTCCAGCCCGTAATTATAGCCTTTGGCATTGAGGATGTCGGTTTCAAGGAATTCGTTCATCACCACTTCGGCTCCGCTGCGGTACTCGATAACCTGGTGCAGCTGTTTGTAATACATTTCCAGGGAGGTTTCCAGTGTATTGTCTAAGAAATTCCTGAAGTAGCCAATGGCATACTGGTCGCTTTGCAGGGGTTGGATGTGGGGGTCGCTGAGCTTCCAGATATCGGCCGGGGCCATGATGGCAGTATTGGATATCAGGTTGATGTATTGGTTGTTGCGGTTGTAGCTGATCTTGGCCGAACTGTGTTCGTCAAGGCCATAACGGAAGCCGATACGGGGTTCCAGGCCGGCATAGCGGGACACCACTTCGTTGCTGCCGTAATATATGGTGTCGGTAAGGCTGCCCATGCTCCTTGGCAATCCTTCGGTGTATTGATATACCCTGGCCGGCCCCAGCTGCAGATATTGGGTGTAGCGCAAGCCCACCTCCAGGCTCATCCGGTCCGAAAGGGAGATGTCATCGGAGACAAAGGCCGAGAGTTCAACCCCCCTTTCGGTGTCAATGGTCCTGGGAACAATCTGGGATCCCTCGCCCAGAGGGGCAATGCCACCCGGCTCTATTTCGTAGCGCACCCCCTGTATGCCGGCCACCAGCGTGTGATTGGGCCAGGGGTTGTAGGTGAAGTAATATTTCAGCGTCTGGTAGTCGATGGCCGAGTTCATATCGTAATGCAGTTGCGGCATGACTTCCATTTCTTCCATGATGCGGTAACGGTAGTTGCTCATGCCCAGTATCAGGCTGGAGCTGAGGTTCCCTCTGATGGCGCTGTTTAGCCGCATGGAGGCCAGCATATTGGAATATTCGTGGGTGGTTTCCTTGCCGAAGCCGAAACGGTCGAAACTGTGGTATCCGAACAGGGTGAGGCGATTGTTCGGATTCAGAGCGATATTCAGGGTGCCGGTCAGGTCGTGAAAGCGGGCGGTGCTGTTCATCAGGTCTTCGTTGCGGGCATTGCGAAGGAAAAAATCGGAATAGGATGTGCGGCCGCCAAGAAACAGGGTTGCCCTGTCTCTGATGATGGGGGTCTCGAGCAATGCCCTGGAGTTGAGTATCCCGATGCCGCCCATAACCGACGTGGTTTCCTGTGTCAGGTCGTTATTCAGCCTGATGTCCATGACCGATGAAGCCCTTTCGCCATACTTTGAAGGGATCCCCGCCTTCATCAGGGTGACGTTCGACACTAGGTCGGGGTTGATCACCGAGATCAGCCCCAGCAGGTGGGATGAATTGAACAGGGGAACATTTTCTATCAGGATCAGGTTCTGATCGGCGCTTCCGCCCCTGACATTGAACCCGGTACCGAACTCTCCCACGCTTTGGACCCCCGGGAGCAGGGTGATGCTGCGAACGATATCGCGTTCACCGAAAGTGCCCGGAAGTTCTTCGATGGCTTTGGAATCGAGACTGATCAGGCTCATCTGGGTGCGCGACACATTCTCTTCGGCCCTGCGTGCAACTACCGTGACTTCGCCAAGCTGCACGCTGCTTTCAAAGAGTTCAAAGCTTGCCTCCCCGTCGCTGTAAAGACGCAGGGGTTGGTACAATACCTCATACCCGACATAGGAAAGCCGCAACCGCAGATCGCCCGTGGGCAGCACAATGGAAAACCGGCCATCCAGGTTGGACGCAACTCCTTCGCCCGAAACGGGGTCATACACAACGGCCCCGATCAGGGTTTCACCGGTGGTACCGCATACAACCTTTCCCGAAAGGGTGGCCCGTGGATGCCGGCCGAACTCTTCGGGCGAGCCAACGGTAAGCTGATCGAGGTTCACCGACACACCCCTTTCGTCCCGGCCTTCGGCGGGCACAAACATCACGTTGTCGTCGACAAACAAGGGAGTCAGGTTCAGTTCCCGCCCAATGGCGAACACCGCCTCGCTTAGTGAGAGTTCCAGCAAGCCTTTGTCGAGGTGCTTGTCCCTGAACCAGTAAGGCAGGTAAAAAATGGAGGTGTTGTGTAGTTCCTGTAGCCGGCCCAGCAGTTCTTCGGCCGGCATCTGATCCTGTGCTGCAGGCTGTTTGTTTGCCCCGGAAGCCCGGTTGCCCCCCCCTTCTGCAATAAATCCTGTAATCGAAATGCAAAACGCAATCAGAATGGCTTTCATGGTTATCATAATTAGTTTGGTCCGGTATGCGGGATGCAACGGCCGCAAATTTCATAAAATATTAGAACAAATCCTATGTCTTTCCTTCCTTCACCACTAACAGCATGTAATCTTCGGTCAGCATGGCCTTATTCGGGTCCTGGCCCCTATGGCATAGCCCTTCCCGAAACGCTTGTTTAATGCGGGTTGTGCAATTTTCTTCAAGAGCAACAAATTCCATGCCTTAATTATGATTGTTTAACATATCAGCACAATTAAGGATTCAAGTCACTGGTAACCGTAATTTTGTTGTACGTTATCGGGCATTCGGGTGTATAAAAAGCGGACAGGTTCTGAAGATTGTTATTACTTTTGCCGCAGCGGGAAAAAACGCAAAATCCTTACTGACTCAAATCATGTTTTGATGACAACCAAGATCATTGTCCTTTCCCTTTATGCCCTGATGATTATCCTGGTAGGTATCCGTGGTTTGCGCGGAACGCGCACCTTCAACGACTTTTACCTGGGCGGGGGCAATGTGGGGCCCTGGATGACTGCTTTTTCATATGGAACGGCATACTTCAGCGCCGTTCTTTTCATCGGTTTTGCCGGCAACATCGGCTGGAATTTCGGGTATTCGGGGCTTTGGGTTGCCCTGGTGAACGCCCTGGTGGGCGTGCTGCTGGCCTGGAGGGTAGTGGGCATGCGACTGAAAGATCCCCGGGTTACCCTGGGAGCCAATACGCTGCCCGAATACCTGAAGCGGCGGTATGGCAGCCCTGAGCTGAAGCTGTTGGCGAGCCTGGTTATTTTCGTGTTTATGATCCCCTATACGGCAGCTGTGTTCATGGGCTTGTCCTATCTTTTCACCGCCAATTTCGATATTGCTTACTGGCATGCACTGGCGGCCATGGGATTTTTTACGGCCCTGTATATGGTAATGGGGGGGTATAAATCCATGGCCCTGATCGACATGATTTTTGGCATGATCATGGCCGTCAGCGTTGTGATCTTGTTTTTCAGCACCCTGTACGAGGGCGGCGGGCTTCCTACCCTGACCCTTTCCCTGAATGAGATCGATCCCCGGCTTACCCGGGCTGTGGGACCTCCGGGCTGGTGGCCGCTGTTGTCGATTGTGCTACTGACAAGTCTCGCTCCTTTTGCCATGCCCCAGCTGATACAAAAGTTCTATGCCATTCGCGACCGCAATACCGTAAAACGGGGTATGCTCGTATCCACCCTGTTTGCCGTGCTCATCGGGGGGGTGGCTTATTTTGTCGGGGCCACCTCCCGGGTGTTCCTGAGCTCTGAAACGGCCCCGGCTGCCTTTGGCATCGACGGCTTACCGGTTTACGACATCCTGATGCCCGAACTGCTGAACAACGTGGTGCCTGCTTCCCTGAATGTCATCATCCTTTTGCTGATCCTTTCGGCTTCGATGTCAACCCTGGCCGCCCTGGTGCTGGTGTCGGGCTCTACTTTTGTAAAGGACTTTTACCAGGGATTCATCAACCCCGGGGTGAAGGACAGCTCCATGACCCTGCTAATGCGCATCATGAGCGCCGTTTTTATATTCATGGCGGTCATTCTGGCCTATATGAACCTCGACAGCATTGTCGCCATCCTGGGGATTTCCTGGGGAGCCCTTGGCTCCTTTTTCCTGGGGCCCTTTATCTGGGGGCTGTACAGTCCTTCGGTGCGCCGCAGCGGGGCTATTGCCTCCGGCACGGGAGGGCTGCTGGTTTGCCTGCTGCTCTATGCCGGCGGCATGCCCTCGCCCCAGGCCGGCACCATTGGGATGCTGAGCTCTCTTATCCTGAACCCCCTGGTGAGTTATCTTAGGAATGTGGCGGTGGGGAAGGAAGTAGGTAGTAGGTAGTAGGTAGTAGGTAGTAGGTAGAAGGTAGAAGGTAGTAGGTAGTAGGTAGAAGGTAGTAGGTAGTAGGTAGTAGGTAGTAGGTAGTAGGTAGTAGGTAGTAGGTAGTAGGTAGTAGGTAGTAGGTAGGGAGAAGAAAGTTTAAGAGTTTAAGAGTTTAAGAGTTTAATATCAAACACTTAAACTTTTCAACTTTTCAACTTTTCAACTTTTCAACTTTTCAACTTTTCAACTTTTCAACTTTTCAACTTTTCAACTTTTCAACTTTTCAACTTTTCAACTTTTCAACTTTTCAACTTT
>PWJC01000113.1 GCA_003560165.1 Bacteroidales bacterium | reverse complement strand
TCAGCTCGGTCAGGGAGTCTTCTTCGTTGAACAGTGGCACCACCACAGAAATATCCATGATCTGGAGTTTGAGAAAGCAAGGTTGCTATAAAACAAAAGTACATGAATTTTTTTCATATGATAAGATAGATTTTGGCTGTTGGGTTTTGGCTGTTGGCTGTTGGCTGTTGGCTGTTGGGTTTTGGCTGTTGGCTGTTGGCTGTTGGATTTTGGCTGTTGGATTTTGGCTGTTGGGTTTTGGCTTTTGGCTTTTGGCTTTTGGCTTTTGGCTTTTTAAACTTTTCAACTTTTCAACTTTTCAACTTTTCAACTTTTCAACTTTCTTCTTCCTACCTACTACCTACTACCTACTACTTACTACCTTCCACCTTCCGTTCTCCGTCCACAAATCCCCGTCGAAAAACCTAACTTTGCAGTCGTATGCGCGACCTGAGCAAGGGGCCCGTTGGCCGACAGATCTTCTTCTTTGCCCTGCCGATGCTGCTGGGCAATGTGTTTCAGCAGATGTACAACATTGTCGACACCATCATCATCGGACAGTACATCGGCACCGAGGCCCTGGCCGCCGCCGGGGCCTCCTTCCCGGTCATCTTCGTGCTGATCAGCCTGGTTATCGGCATTACCACGGGCATCACCATCATCATCTCCCAATACTACGGGGCAAAGGACTTTGCGGCCGTGCGCCGGGCCATCGACACCGCATTCATTTTCCTTTTCTTTGCCTCCATCGGGCTGACCATTCTGGGCCTGGTATTCATCGGCGATATCTGGCGGCTGATCGGACTGCCCGAACACCTGGTGCCCGATGCCACCCTGTATTTCAGCATCTACGCCGGGGGGCTGGTGCTGATGTTCGGCTACAACGCCACCAGCGCGGTGCTGAGGGGCCTGGGCGACTCCAGGACCCCGCTGTATTTCCTGATCATTTCCAGCATCCTGAACATCGGCTTCGACCTGCTGTTTGTGCTGGTGTTCGGCTGGGGGATCGGCGGGGTGGCTTTTGCCACCGTGCTGGCCCAGGGCATCGCCTTTGCCCTGTCGGTTATTTACCTGAACCACACCCACAAACTGATCCGTTTCTCGCTCAGGGGACTCACCTTCGACTCGGCTATCTTCCGCAAAAGCCTGCGCATCGGCATCCCCACCGGCATGCAGCATACTTTTGTGTCGCTGGGCATGCTGGCGCTGATCAGCATCGTGAACCGTTTTGGCACCAATACCATTGCCGCCTATACCATTGCCTGGCGCATTGATTCGTTCGCTGCCCTTCCGGCCATGAATTTCGGCCTGGCCCTCACCACCTTTGTGGGACAAAACCTGGGGGCCAACCGGCCAGAAAGGGTGAAGCAGGGCCTGAAAGCCACCCTGATGATGACGGCCGCGCTGTCGCTCAGCGTTACCCTGGTGGCCTGGGTGTTTGGCAAGCAGTTGATGGGGGTATTTACCTCCGACCCCCAGGTGATCGCCATCGGCTATGGTTACCTGGTGATCATCAGCTCGTTTTACGTGGTTTTTTCGTCGATGTTCGTCACCCAGGCGGTGATGCGGGGAGCCGGCGACACCCTCATTCCCATGTTCATCACCCTGGTGGCCCTGTGGCTGCTGCGCATCCCCGCCGCCCATTATTTGTCGGAGCATTTCGGGGTGCAGGGTATCTGGTGGGGCATCCCCATTGCCTGGGTATTCGGGCTGGTGGCATCCTACACCTATTACCGCACCGGCCGCTGGAAGCGCAAGGCGGTGATAAAACACAGCGGGGTGTTGTGAATGCCCGCAGCAGCGGATGCGGAAGACAAGGGAAGCCTTATTCGGTGCCCTTTTCCCCTACAAAATACTGCTCCTTGTGCCTGAACAGCACGTTGAAGGTGGTCAGCGAACCATAGACCCTGGTAATGTATTGCTGCAGGTTTACCTTTTCCTGATCGTCCAGCTTCTCGTTGCTGTTGATCCGCTGTTCCAGCACCCTGAGCCTGTCTCTGATCAGCACGATCTTTTTAAAGAACATATCGATGGGTATCTCCTTGGCCTTGAGTTCGGGCGAACCGGGTTTGAGGATCATCAGCCCCTTTCTCCAGCGCTCTCCCATCTCTATCGTTTCGGGGAAATCGGCATACCGCCTCAACACGTTCGAAAACACCTTTTCCAGTTCGGCCAGGCTGATCTGCGGGCCACCCCCTTCCGCCCCTTCGGCGGCATGTGAACCTTCGATCAGTTTCAGCCCGGTAAAGGAATTGGCAATGTCCTTGTCTCCTTTGTGCAAAAAGAACACCCGGGTGGTTGTCAGTGATTTCTTTGTTACAATGCCCACCCCGAATTGTGGGTGCTCGACTTTTGTTCCAATGGCATATTCGCTGGTTTCCATAATCGGTTGGTAAACGTACAACAGGTTCGATTGTGTTTCCAAATGTACGCGAATTTTTCTTCATCCCCGAAGCGGGGTGAACGAAACAATGCTCATCGACCGCACAGGAGGCCTTTTTCCGGGATGTGTACGCAAACGGACAATCATAAAGTATACACACTCATTATGGGATGTGCTCCCGGCAACATTCCATTAGCAGTCAAAGTATTAATGCCGATGGTATATTTATTGTTGCCATATATCATCATTACCTAAATCCCTCATTTATGGCATCCAGCTACATTCTCGCCGCCATCCGGAACTTTCTTCGCAACAGTTTCTCTACATCGGTCAACATCTTGGGCCTTGCTGCCGCTTTTTGCTGCACCATTTTTATTGTTTTGTACGCCATTGACGAATACCGGTACGACCGTTTTCACGAAAATGCGGCTCATATTTATCGTTTCAATACCCAGTTCGGCCCCCAGAGCGAAAGGGTACCGCTTGGGCCCTACCTGCTCGACAGCCATCTGGACGAAAAGGTCCCCGGCCTGTTGAAAACAAGCCGGTTGAGGCCCGGAGAGGCCATGTTCCTGTGGCTGACCGACAGGTATCAGGTACACCTGGACCAGGACATCATGCTGGTCGATTCATGCTTTTTTTCCTTTTTTTCTTTTCCCCTGCTCCAGGGGCAACCGGATCAGGTGCTGCAGGATCCGCACAGCATGGTCATCGCCTCCTCACTGGCTACCCGGCTCTATGGTGAAGAAGACCCCGTGGGGAAGGTCTTGTATTTGCAGGGAGAACATCCCGTTCACATCACCGGGGTCATGGAAGACCTGCCCAGGCAAAGCCATTTCGGAGCTGCAGCAGTCGTCAATGTGGAAACCATCAGGCGGTTTGCACCCGATTTCATATTCAACCATTACGGGAGTTTCGGCTTCTACTATTACCTGCTGCTCGACCCACTGGCCGACCCCTTGCTGGTGGCCGAATCGATCAACCAGACTTTCAGCGAAATAGCACCGGAAATAGGGGCCGATGCCACTTTTCATTTGCAGCCCTTGCTGGATATCCGCCTGAAGTCGCAGCGCATCGCCTGGGATATCGACAACCACGGCAATTACAGCCTGTTGCTGGGACTTATCGCCATTGCCGCCATCATCCTGTTGCTGGCATCGGTCAACTACATCAACCTCTATACCGCCCAGTCGGTCCGCCGCAAAAAAGAAATGGGGATCCGCAAGGTCATGGGAGCCACCCGCAAACATATTTTCTGGCAAAGCATGACCGAAAGCCTGATCATCATCCTCATCGCCTTCGTGTTGGCCATTGGGCTTGCAGAAATATTCTCCCCCCTGATCAGGGACTTAAGCGGCAAACCCCTGAATATGGGCCTGCTGCTCACCCCCCCGGCCATACCCTGGATCGTCCTGGTTTTGGGCGCAGTGACCTTTTTGTCGGGCTTTTACCCCGGCATGGTACTCGGACGGTTTCGCCCTGCCGATATACTGCGTGGCAGCATTCCGGGCAATGCAGCCGGCCGTTTCTGGGGGCAACTGATGAACCTGAGGGTGAGGCAGGCCCTCATCGTATTCCAGTTTGCCTGCACCACGGCACTGATTGTCATGAGCCTGTCGGTAAACCGGCAGATCCGGTATATGCTGTCGGCCGACCGGGGATACGAGTCTCAGGAACTCTTTTTGATACACAACCCCTACGACGAACAGCAGGAAAGCCGCTTTGAGCGAATAAAGCTCTCCCTGGAGCAATTCCCTTCGGTCGGGGTGGTCAGCGCCGGCATGAATGTACCCACCGAACGCATCGGGAATTTCACGGGCATCATGCTTCCCGAAGACGACCACGAGTTCCAGAGCGGACAGGTGAACGTGCATGCCGATTACTTCAGGGCTATAGGTGCCCGGCTCATAGCGGGCAGGTTCTTTTCTGAGGAATACGGCAACGAGCACCGGAATATTGTGGTCAACCGCACCGCTGCCAGGGCGCTGGGGTTCGAACGGCCGGAAGATATTGTCGGCAATGAGGTCATCACGGCTCTTTTCGAAGGCCGGTTGCGCGTAATCGGGGTCATTGAAGACATCCATTATTATTCGCTCCACGAGCTCATTACCCCCATGATCTTTACCACCGGGTCCCAACAGCCCGCCTACGGCAACATACTGGTAAAAAGTACCCCCGGACAGATGGACCGGGCCATTCGTGCAGCCGCCGAACTATGGGGGGATGAACACAGCAGTGTTCCTTTTAATCATTCACTGATCGAAACCCGAAGCAGGGCGCTTTACCAGGGAGAGGAGCAAACCAGGCAGCTTTTGAACCTGTTTATGGGGCTGGCCCTGATCATATCGCTGATGGGGCTGTTTGCCCTGTCTTCCTTTGTCATGGTATTCCGCATCAAGGAGATCGCCGTACGGAAAGTACTGGGAGCCCGGCAAAGGCAGGTTTTGCTTATGTTCGGGCGCGAGTTCAGCCTGCTGGTGATCATCAGCTCGGCGATTGCCTGGCCCCTGGCCTGGCTGGTGGCGGGCCACTGGCTCGACAACTTCGCTTACCGACAGGACATCCATTACGGGTACTTTATCCTGGCCACCTGCATTTCGCTGCTTGCAGCCTGGTTTACCATTACCTACCACGGCATCAAGACATCGAAGACCAATGCAGCGGCGGCATTAAAGTATGAGTAGCCCTGAAATAGGAAAAAGCTTTCAGCGGAAGCAAATAAATTCGTATATTTGCATCCGCAAACGGCTCCGTAGCTTAATTGAATAGAGCATCTGACTACGGATCAGAAGGTTCCAGGTTTGAGTCCTGGCGGAGTCACTTGAAGATCAACCCCTTGCAAAGTTTTTGCAAGGGGTTTGTTTTTTGCTTGCCCACGATGTGCGCAAACAATCTGTTCCGGCAAATAATCCCGGGCGATGCCTGCCGGTTTGGCCTGGCGGGCTATTTCAGGATCACGCGATTTCACTGCGTGCCGTGATCTGTGGCATTGTTCCTTTCAGGAAGAATGCACCAGGGCCATGATTGACCCAGGGGACAATTCCGCAGGCCAACATCCTGACCGCTATCGGGCGCAATGTTTCAGGTATGCTAATTATTCGACCTGCGGGGGTCATCTTCGGGGTTTACATAATTGATCACCCAGGGTCCGACCGAGGTCAGCTGAATGACGGTTTCCCCTTCGGCAATGGCAAAATGGCGCATACCCGGCGGCATGGAGGTATAACTTCCGGGGTCGAGTATTTTAACACGTTCACGGTCGATTCTATCCCCCGAACCCAGCAAAAACCTGCCGGAAAGCACCGTTACCCGCTCTACGTTGGGATGCCAGTGGGGGGCGATATAACCCCCGTCAGGTATTTTGATGCGCAGGGTAAAGACGCCTGATTCCGATGGATCCCCTTCCAGCACGACCACCCTCAATTCTGGCTCAAGTACAGGCGACTGCTGCCAGTCCAGCTCATCGGTTGCGGTAAAAACAATGTGATGTTCCGGGCCTTTATCCATATCCCTCATGCTCTCCTGAGCCACAAGCAATCCCGGTATAAAGATAAAAGCGACAATTGTTGAGAAAAACATGTTTGACTTCATAACAATCCTCCAATTTAAATCAGGTTTATATAATTGTTTGTTTTTTACAATGCATAAACCGTCCTTTTTTTTAAAACAAACAAGGTTTTGAAATTGTTTGAAAAAAAAAAATTATAAAATTTGCCCTGTTTATCAGCAGTTTAATATATGAGCGCCGCAGGTGCACAATCGAGTAGGAGGAAAACAAAGTAGTTTTTCTCCTACTTTGTTTTCCGACCTCTCACACCACCGTACGTACGGTTCTCGTATACGGCGGTTCCTTAATAAACAACTCTTACCACTTTATAATGTTCCGATAAGAAAACGTATCCGGCCTCACGCAGCCGCTGGTCTGTGACTGTTCGTGATAGGATGAAACTCTTCGC
>PWJC01000119.1 GCA_003560165.1 Bacteroidales bacterium | reverse complement strand
ACCTTCCCATCGTCATCCCTACGGTAGTAACAAAGATACATACTTTAGCGGTATGTTGCAGTCAAACAAAGCCCATGCGGCCTTGTTATATACGCGTAGCCTTAATAAATACACCTTATAAACCAGTTCTTCATGGAAAAGCCAGCCGTTACTTCATTGGACATACACCCTCTGATCAAAAGCAGGTGGAGTCCGCGCGCCTTCAAGACCAGGGAGGTTGAAGCCGAAAAGCTGCGCAGGATATTCGAAGCGGCCAGGTGGGCCCCCTCCAGTTTCAACGAACAGCCATGGCGGTTTATCGTCGGAAGCAAGGGCGGGGATACCTGGGACAAACTCTATGGCTGCCTGATCGATTTCAACCAGAAATGGAACCACAACGTGCCGGTACTGCTTATGTCTGTGGGCAAAAAAACCCTGACACGCAACGGGCGCCCCAATGCGGTGTTTCATTACGATGTGGGGCAGAGCATGGCCTACATCACCCTTCAGGCAGTGTCCGAAGGCCTGATGGTGCACCAGATGGGAGGTTTCAGCAAGGAAAGGGCCAGGGGGTTGTTCCGCATACCGGACGATTTCGAGCCCCTGACCATGATGGCCATAGGCTACCAGGACGAGGCCAGCGTTCTTCCTTCCGACCTGGAGCAGCAGGAAACGGCCCCACGACAGCGCAAACCGGCCCGGGATCTGGTGTTCTCAGGCAACTTCGGGGAGAGCGGGTCTCTTACTGCCTCCCATTAACCGTGACTGAGCACCATCCTGACCACATTCTCGGCCCCTTCGCCTATCTGGGCAATATCGGCATCAAGCATATAGCAGGGGGTGGTGAAGATCTTGTTTTTCTCGTCGATGAGTACCTCTCCGTGATCCGCTGCCTGATGGGTGGCGCCCATTTCTGTGATGGCGGCGGCAGTTCCTTCGTCCTGCCCTATGGTTAGTTTCACCTCACCCAGAACTTTGGCAAGCAGTACCGGCGAAATACAGAGCGCGGCAATGGGTTTGCCGGCAGCATGCATCCCCTTTATGGCCTGTTCTAAATCGGGGTTTACCTTGCAGTTGGCGCCATCAAAGGCAAAGGTCGACAGGTTCTTGGCCGCGCCAAAGCCCCCTGGCAGCAGCAGGGCATCGTAGGCTGCCGGGTCGAACTGATCGAGCGGCCGGACATTGCCCCGGGCAATGCGGGCAGATTCAACCCTCACATTGCGTTTCTCATCGGCGACCTCGCCGGTGAGGTGGTTCACCACATGGTATTGTTCGATATCTGGGGCAAACACATCGTAGGCGGCCCCCTGTTTCCTGATAAAATACATCGACAGGGTGGCTTCGTGGATCTCCGAGCCGTCAAACACACCGCTACCCGAAAGCACAACAGCAAATTTCTTCATGATCAGTGGGTTTTTTGTAGCACAATAAGTATTTATACCAAAAATACGCAATCTACCACACAATTCATAAGGCGGTGATAAGGCAGCGAAAGCAAAAGGCCGGGAAGGAAGCCGGGATTCTATTCGTATCGCAGCGAGGTGACCGGGTCTTTGGAAGCTGCCTTTTTGGCCGGCATGTAGCCGAAAACAATGCCCACGGTGGCCGCTACGCCAAAGGAAAGGATCACCGAGCCCAGCGAAACGATCGACAGGATGTCGGTAAAATGCATGATGCCGCGCGAAAGCGCTATCCCCAGGAAAATGCCCAGCAGGCCACCGGCCACGCTGATCAGGGTCGATTCAGAAAGGAACTGAAAGACCACATCGGTTTTCTTTGCCCCCACGGCAAGGCGGACGCCGATTTCCCTGGTGCGTTCCATCACAGAGGCCAGCATGATGTTCATGATGCCGATGCCGCCCACAATAAGGGAGATGCCGGCAATGGCCCCGAGCACGATGTTAAAGATATCTTTGGTACGTTGTTCCTGCTCCAGCAGCAATTCGGGGATGATTACCTCGAAATCCTCCACATTGTTGTGCCTGCGCACCAGCATCCGCCTGATTAGTTCGGCAGTGGGGGCAAGCTGTTCGGATTCTTCGACCTGGGCCACCACCCTGTCGAGCTGGTGGTAGTTCTGGTACTGTACCTCTTCGGCGTTTCCATTGCCCGCAGAGCCGGAGATAATGACCACCCCTCCACGGCCACGGCCACCCATGCGGGTACGCTGTATCTCTTCGATCTTTACTGCCGAACGGTCCTGGAAGCGTAGCAGCATGGTCTGTACCGGGGTATATATGACGTTGTTGAACTCGCTGACGCCAAGATTTCTTGTGGCCTCCTCGGTAACCATGCGGTCTTCCACCACGCCCACCACCGTCAGCCAGTTGTTGCCGGCTTTGATCTGCTTGCCGATGGGATCGGTATTCCCGAAAAAGATGGCGCGGATGTTGTTGCCAATAATGGCCACCGGCGCCCCTTCCTTCATCTGGTCGGGCGAAAACATCGTACCTCTCGAAAGCCCCAGCGAAAACACATTAAAATATTCGGGAGTGATCCCGGCCACCCTTACCGGACGGCGTATCCCCCCAGTCATGGCGTAGGCACTGATCTCCACTTCGGGGCTGATGCGTTGCACCGTTGGAACAATGGAGGCGATGCTTTCCACGTCCTGCAGGGTGAGCCCAGGAGAGAACCTCCCCCGGGTGCTCTCGTCGCGGCTGTCGTCATCGGCGTAGAGCGGACGGATGATGATGTTGTTGACCCCAACCATCTTCATCTGTTCCAGGATCTCCTGCCGTGCACCGTTGCCGATGGCCATCATCGCGATGACGGCGGCCACCCCGAAAATGATGCCCAGGGCGGTGAGCACCGAACGGAAGCGATTGGCCACCACAGCCTCGAAGGCGATGTTCAGGTTATAGAAATATTTTTCCATGTAGTTCATGCGGGCGCAGTTTACAGGGTATTCATGCGGATGCTCTCCGGATCGGGAGGCACGGTCAAATAGATCCGGTCGCCTTCTTCAAGACCCTGACGGATGATGATCTGGTTGTCGTTGCGCATGCCGGTAATCACCTGCTGCCTGAAGGGGCGGTTGCCTGCTGATATGAACACATAGGTGATCGTATCGCTCACATGGATGCCTTCGATGGGAATATAGAGCACATCTTCCTCCACATGGGTAACGATGGTGTTCTTGGTGGTCATGGCCGGACGCATGATGGTGTCGGTTTCGTTGAGTTGTATCTTCACCTCAAACACACGGGCATCCTGGTTGGGGCGCTGCTCGCCGATGTTGGCCACCTCTGTCACAAAGCCGGTGAAGCGCTTGTCGGGAAAGGCATCCACTACCACCTCGGCGGGCTGGTTCAATTTGATCTTGCTGATGTCGATCTCGTTCACATAGGTGCGCGACATCATCACCGAAAAATCGGGCAGCGTGGCCACGGTGTTGTCCCAGGCATTGATCTGCGAACCCACCCCGAATCGGGTGCCGTCCCAGTTGCGGCGATATATCACCATTCCTTCGCGGGGAGCAAAAATCTCAAATTCTTCCATCACCGCAAGCATTTCGCTGTATCGCCGCCTCACCTGGTTCAGCTGGGCATTGATCTCCTGCATCCTGGCATCGGCCTGCTGTCTGCGCAGCTCATAATTATGCAGTGCCTGATCGTAAGCCCTTTCGGCCTTTTCCATGGTGATCTCGGCCTGGCGGATGGTGGCCGGGGGTTCGTATTGCGACTGCTCGAGGCTTATCTTGGCCTCCTCGTAGTTGAACTGCAGGTTGATCAGTTCGTTGCGGGCATTGCGCATTTCCATGGTGGTGTCGAGCTGAGTCTGGATAAAACTGGTCTCCAGCCTCTCCAGTTCGGTTTCCCTGTCGAGGATGCGGTTGCTGATATCGGTCCGGTCGAGGGTGGCCACCCAGTCGCCCTGTTTTACCACCGTGCCCTCGGGCACCAGCTCGGCGATCTGCGCACTGTGCACGCCCACCTGCCGGAGCCTGGAAGGGCCCTGTATGTTTTCCGAATACTTCGCTTCGAGCTCTCCACTGGTCAGCACGCTCACCGTAAAATCACCGCGTTCGACCGGAACGCAGATCATTTCCATGGGAGCTGCCTCGCTCCGCAAAAAATACCACAGCGATGCCACTATGAAAACACCTGCTGAGATAAGAATGATCCTTTTTTTGTTCATTGTTTCATAAAAAAATGACTGCCGTTAATTGCCCTCCCGGGCAAGGCGTAAAATTAGCGAATCCTCCTTTACGGCGGGCATCCCGGCTTGTTAAAAAACCTTATAATTGTCGTAGGGCATCCCGCAAGGCCGCCTTTTCACTCAACATCAAGCTTCGTGCCATAGAAAAACGGGCAGATCACAGTTTTACCCAGGCCGGGCAATGGTCCGAGTGCTTCACCTGGGGCATGATCCCGGCATCGCTCAGGCGGGGAAGCAGGTTGGAGGTAACCATGTTGTAGTCGATGCGCCAGCCCAGGTTTTTCTGCCGGGCGTTGGCCCTGAAGCTCCACCAGGTATACTGATTGGGCTGGCTGTTGAAATGCCTGAAGGTGTCGGTAAAGCCGGTACCGATAAAACGGCTCATCCACTCCCGCTCTTCGGGCAAAAAGCCCGAGGAGGTGGCGTGCCTGACGGGGTCGTGGATGTCGATATCGCGGTGGCAGATGTTGAAGTCGCCCGATATGACCAGGCGGGAGCGGTCGCGGCGCAGCTGCTGTACGTAATTGAGGAAGTCGTCGAGCCATTGCATTTTGAAGAAATGACGCTGTTCGCCAGAGCTCCCGTTCGGATGGTACACGCTGATCACGCTGAGGTCGCCGAAATCGACCCGCATAAACCGGCCTTCGGCATCGTATTTATCGATGCCTAAGCCGTATTCAACGTGGTCGGGCTGCATCCGGCACAAAATGCCCACTCCGCTGTAGCCCCGCCTAAGGGCCGGATGCCAGTACGAGCGGTAACCGAGGGCCTCGAAGCCCTCCAGGGGTATCTGCAGGGTCTGGGCCTTGGATTCCTGTATGCACAGCACATCGGGCATCACCTGCCCCATCCATTCGGGCAAGCCCTTGGCAATGGCCGACCTGATGCCGTTTACGTTGTAGGAAACGATGAACATATTGATTGTCGTATTGATTTTGGCTGTTGGCTATTGGCTGTTAGCTTTTGGCTTTTGGCTTTTGGCTTTTGGCTGTTAGCTTTTGGCGTTTTAAACTTTTCAACTCTTCAACTCTTCAACTCTTCAACTTTTCAACTTTTCAACTTTTCAACTCTTCAACTCTTAAACTCTTAAACTTTCTTCTTCCTACCTACTACCTACTACCTACTACCTACTACCTTCCTCCCTCACACCGCCCCTCCCAAAAAGCTTTCTTCCTCTACAACGTACCGGGTATGGGTGCCGAAGCCGATTTTACCGTTTTCGTCATGGGCTTCGAGTTCGAACTGCAGTTTTTTCCCTTCTACCTGGGTTAGCCTTGAGCTGATCTTCAGCAAGCCGCCGATGAGGGTGGCTTTGATGTGTCTGATGTGGATCTCGGTGCCCACCGTGATATGTCCCTGCGGCAGCGACGCTTGCACGCTGCGGTCTGCGGTGTTTTCCATGAGCGCGATCAGGGCCGGGGTGGCCAGGACTTCCACCGTTCCCGAACCGTGGGCCAGGGCCGTGTCGTCCTTGCTCACCATGTGTTCCTTGCTTGCTGTGATACCGGCTTGTATGTTCATGATGTCGATCGGGTTTTGGACAAAAGTAAAAAAAAGAAACCGTCCGCAGGATCTCTCCAGGGACGGCTTCCCAACATTCAAACCAAAAAACCACAGGAACAAACACTTTTGCCCTGCATCAAACAAACAGCGGAGGGAATCAGTTTACCTCCGTTTTCTCAATCACTTCGGCCATTTTGGTGCAATCGGGGTTTGCACAGGCCGGGTTAGCAGCGGCCTTGGCTGTCTGAACTGCTTTTGCAGACTCATCGCCACAGGCCGTATTTTCGGTGGTGGCTGTTGCAGCCTTTTCTCCGCATTCGCCTGCTGCAGCAACAGCTTCTGACACTGTGCCGGAACAAGGCTCAGCGGAGGATGTCCGCACAGCGGGAACCTCGCCGCAAGCTTCGGCAGCAGCCGTTTTGGCAGCTGAGCTTTCGCATGCTGCTGTTTCAGCGGATACCTGGCTGGCAGCTGCTTCGGCAGTGGCCGTCGCTGAACTGCAGCAGGAAGCAACTTTTTCACTGTGGTCCTTAACGGGCTGCTCTGCCTGTATCACCAGCACCGAACCTGCCAGAATGAATAAGCCGGCGATGGCCGCAAATGCTAATTTCTTCATAGTTGTCGTATTTAAGTGAGACTTCCTTGTTTTTATTTAGACCAAATTTAAATAAAGAAACAATACAAAACAAGGAGTGGGGCGTTTTTTTTGATTTTTTTTTTGAAGATCGAAGGTGGAAGGT
>PWJC01000065.1 GCA_003560165.1 Bacteroidales bacterium | reverse complement strand
CTACCTACTACCTACTACCTACTACCTACTACCTACTACCTACTACCTACTACCTACTACCTACTACCTACTACCTACTACCTTCCTCCTCCCCTCCGCCTGTCGCGACCCAAAGTTAAACAATCCGCCGCTTTTTATGTACTTTTGTTTTCACCAGGCACCCCGGTATGGACATCCTCATCATCGACAACTACGACTCCTTCACCTACAATCTATACCACATGGTAGAGGGGGTCCTCCCCACGGGCTGGCGGCTGGAGGTCAGGCGCAACGACGCAATCACGATCGCCGGGGCCGGGCGCTACGACAAGTTCATCATCTCGCCCGGACCGGGGCTGCCCCGGGATGCCGGCATCAGCTGCGAACTGATCAGCCGGTATGCAGGTAAAAAAAGCATGCTGGGTGTTTGCCTGGGCCACCAGGCCATGGCCGTCGCCTTCGGGGGGAAGCTGATGAACCTCAGGGAAGTGCTGCACGGTAAAGTGGTCACCACCTTTGTGACCGACAAGGAAGAGCCCCTCTTCCTTGGCTGCCCTGCCAGCTTCGATACAGGCCGCTACCACTCATGGGTGATCGATCCCGAAAACCTGCCCGGAGTATTGAAGGTCACGGCTACCGACCATCAGGGGCTGATCATGGGCGTCAGCCACCGGCAATACGACATCAGGGGGGTGCAGTTTCACCCCGAAAGCATCATGACGGGAGTGGGCCGGCAGATCCTGCAAAACTGGGTGGGCCTTACTCCTGGTAATACACCCGTTTGACCCGCTGGGATACCGAAGTAAGTATCTCGTAAGGGATGGTTTGCAGGGCCTGGGCCATCCGGCTTACCGGGAAATCCCTTCCGAAAACGATCACCTCCTCCCCTTCACTCACCTCCATGCCGGTAACATCCAGGCTGCACATATCCATGCTGATGTTTCCCACAATGGGCGCCTCCCGGCCACCAACCAGCAGCCTTCCCTGCCCCTTGCCCAGGCGGCGGTTCAGCCCGTCGGCATAGCCCACAGGCACAACGGCCACTTCCATGCCGGCATCCGATACCCCCGATCGCCCATACCCCACGGTTTCCCCCGCCGGGATGTACTTGATCTGCGACACCACCGACCGGAAGGTACCCACATGCCTCAGCAACTTCCGGGTGGAAGGATCCCCGCCGAGACCGTAGAGCCCGATGCCCAGGCGCACCATGTCCAGATGGGCTGCGGGAAAGCGGCTTATGGCTGCTGTATTGCATATATGGCGCACAAAAGGATAGCCCAGGGTCTGTTCGAGTTCCTGGCAGAGCTGTTTGAACACAGCGATCTGACGGAGGCTGAATTCGTCGTGAGCAGGGTCTTCGCTGGCCGCCAGGTGGGAAAACACCGATGCCACCCTCAGTCGGGGGCTTTTTCTCAGCACCCCGGCCAGTTTATCCACTTCGGAGGGCAGGAAGCCCAGGCGGTGCATCCCGGTATCAATTTTCAGGTGAACGGGATAGGGGTCGCCGGAGCTTTTACCTTTCCAGCGGTCAAGCGCCCCCTGCAACCTGTCGAGCAAGGGAAAGCCGTAGATCTCGGGCTCCAGCCGGTGCTCAAGCAGGGTGTCGAAGGTGCTGACCTCTGGGTTCATCACCAGGATGGGCAAATGCACCCCCCCTTCCCTCAGCTGCCTGCCTTCGTCGGCATAGGCCACGGCCAGGTAGTCAGCCTGATGATACTGAAGCATCCTGGCCACCTCCACCCCCCCGCTGCCATATGAGAAGGCCTTTACCACCCCCATCAGCCGGGTTCCGGGCGCCAGCATCGACCGGTATACGTTGAGGTTGTGCAGTAGGGCGTCGAGGTCGATCTCCAGGATGGTCTGGTGGTCTTTTCGCTGGATCAGCTGGCTCAGGCGTTCGAAACCGAACTTCCTGGCCCCCTTCAAGAGCACCGCCTCATCGTGGAAATCCGAAAGCTGCATGCGTTGCATATAGGCTTCGGTAGATGGGTAAAATTCGGCCGCGACCCGGAAGCGGCCAGCCTGGGAACCAATGCCGGGGCCGATCCCTACCAGGCGATCGATGCGGTGCGAAACCAGCAACTCATCGACCTGGGCGTACAACCGGGCGTCGGGCAGTCCGCTTTGCAAAATATCGGACAGGATGACCGTCCTTTTGGAATGGCTCGTCTGCCTTCCCATGAATTCGAGGGCGATGCCCATCGAATGCAGGTCGCTGTTGTAGCTGTCATTGATCAGGGTACAGGCATTCACCCCCTCCTTCATCTCCAGACGCATGGCCACGGGCTGCAAGCCCGCAACCTTGCGCAGGATGTAGTCGTTGGGGAAGCCCGCATATTTCATGTAAGCCACACAGTGCAGGACATTTTCAATGGAGGCATCGTCGGTAAAGGGAATGGACAGCTGTATCTTCTCCGTACCGGAGTATACTTCCATATGAGTGGCCGCGGCCATGGTGCTGACGCTGCCCAGGCGAAGGCGGGCAACATCGCCCCGGCCCCATCCAAAAAGCGTCACTTGTGGATGAAGTTTTTGCCACTGCATCAGCTCCGGGACAATCTCGTGGTGGTCGACACAGTGTATCAGGGTATGGCAGCGGGTGAACAGCTTCAGTTTTTCGCGGATTTTTTCGCGGCATGAAGCAAACCCCATGTCGTGGGCCGGGCCGATATTGGTGAAAATGCCTGTGTCGGGCCTGATGATCTCTTGCAAACCCTGCATTTCGCCTGTGCGGGATATCCCGGCCTCGAAAATGCCCAGCTCATGTTCGCTGTCCATCAGCCATACCGACAGGGGCACGCCGATTTGCGAATTGAAGCTTTTGGGGCTGCGGACAACGCGCTGTTTCTCGCCCAGCAATTGCACCAGCCATTCCTTGACCACGGTTTTGCCGTTGCTGCCGGTGATGCCAACAACAGGGAGGGCAAACCGGGAGCGATGATGGGCGGCAAGCTGCTGCAGGGCAAGCAGGGGGTCGGGCACAACAACAAAGCAGGCGTCCGGATAAGGTTCCCGGCAAGTTTCCGGAATGTCTTCCACCACAAAATGTCTGACCCCACGCTGCAAGAGGTCTTCTACATAGCGATGCCCGTCGTTTTTCGGGGTGCGCAGGGCAAAAAACAAGGTGCTGTCGGGCGACAGCAATTGCCGGCTATCGGTAAGGAGGAACCTGACCCCAGGGGCATCTTTAGCAGGACCCAGCAGGGTGCCTCCGGTAATCACGGCTACTTCAGCCGCGGGATAGCCCATCCATTTTGTCATGACCCAGTGGCAACTTTGGGCCGGTCATGGCCGGCCATTTACCCGGTTTCGATATCCTGAGTGTCCGCTTCCCCTGCATCCAGCGGATCGGATGTCAGTTCGCTGTGCATGCGGCGGTTGCGCGCAATGTCGATGGCCAGGTACACCGACTCCCTGAAGGCATCGGGCGAGGCCAGGTTCTTGCCCGCCAGGTCAAAGGCCGTGCCGTGGGCCGGGGATGTCCTGACCACCGGCAGGCCGGCTGTGTAATTGACCCCGCTTTTGAACGACAGGGTCTTGAAGGGGATCAGCCCCTGGTCGTGGAACATGGCCAGGATGCCATCAAAGTGGTTAAAAGAAGATGACCCGAAGAAGCCGTCGGCCGCATAGGGGCCAAAGGCCAGGATGCCCTGGTTAAAGGCCTGCTTTATGGCGGGAATGATCACCTGCTGTTCTTCCTGTCCGATCACACCCTTGTCGCCCGCATGGGGGTTCAACCCAAAGACGGCGATTCGGGGCTTGCGGATGCCGAAATCCACCCTCAGGGCCTGGTCGAGTATGCTGAGCTTGGCCAGGATCAGTTCCCTGCTGACCATACCGGGCACCTCACGAAGGGGCACATGCCCTGTGATCACCCCGATACGTACCTGGTTGCTCACCATCAGCATCAGGCTTTCCCCTGCCCCGAACTTCCGGGTAAGGTATTCGGTATGCCCGGGAAACGAAAAATCCCGGCTTTGTATGTTCTGTTTGTTGATGGGCGCAGTGACCAGGGCATCGATCTGGCCCTTCTGCAAATCGCCGGTGGCGGCCTCCAGCGACAGGAAAGCCGCCCGGCCCGCATCATCGGTGGTTTGCCCCATGTCGATCCGGATCTCCTCCTTCACGATATTGAGCAGGTTGGCCCTGCCGGGCAAGGCCTGGTTGGCCGAACGGATCACGTGAAAATTAAACTCATTGAAGTTCAACAGTTTTTTATAATACGAAGCCACTTTCGACGAGCCGTAAACCACGGGGGTGAAAAAATCGAGGATGCGGGTATCGTTCAAGGTCTTCAGGATGATCTCGTAGCTGATGCCGTTCACGTCGCCGTGGCTGATGCCGACGCGCACAGGAAACTTCTGTTGATCTGCCTGTTCCATTTAAATGAAGGTATGGTTGATTGAACATGCGGCCAAGGGGCTGCACTCCCGCAAAGGTAAGCAAAGGGCAGGGAAAAGGCTAGGGCTTTTTCACGAATGTCCATTGCACAAAAAAACCCAGCCCGGTGTATTCGACCGAAAGCCGGCCAGGTTCGAGAGCGGTCACCATCCACAGCACCCGGTTGCCCGATTCCTGGTAATGCAGCAGCAATTCGGCCGAATCCGGATCGTAGTTCCAACTACCCCTTTCCTCAACCGGCCCCCAGGGGCGCTCAATCTGCTGATAGAAGCTGCCGTCCTTTTCAAAACGCCACAGGGTAGGGGTCACATAGTCATCGGGCACCTCAAAGATCCACGACTGTTCCAGTTCCCATTCGCCCAAAAGCCGGGTACTGCTGTTTTGGCAGGAAGAAAGCAGCAGGGAGGCCGGCAGGCAGGCCACCACAAAGGCAAGCACCATGGAACATTTTCTTTTTTTTTGCATGCAGATCATTAGGGATTAGTTCTGGATGAAAAACGAAAAAGTGAAGTCAAAAGTATGCCGGAGCGCATTTCGGGGCGAAGCCCGGCCCGCCGGCAGCAATAAAAACCAAAGGGGGGAAGACACTCCTCCCCCCTTTGTGATGATCAGGTGATCCGCCGGTTTACCGGGCGGGAAGTTCTTGCATGCTGCGGATGACCTCCACCAGTTCCTTGCTCATGCTCATATTGGCGGTGAAGGAGTTCCAGGGGGCACCGGTCTCGGTCCAGCCGATATCGTAATATACGGTAATCTGCATATTGTCGAGGTCAAATTCCCCTTCGTAGTGCATCCAGTAGGTGGTCCATTCGTAGGTTTCGCCCAGCAGTGTCGTCCCGGAAAATTCGGGGAAATCGCAATCGACCTCGAGCACAAAATGTCCGTCGCCGCCAACGCCGGGAATCCAGTTCTCATCCCAGAAACCGACCACCACCCAGTCGAAAAAGTTCCTGAAACGGATGGTGTTCAGGACATCCGCTACCGGCTCGGCAGTGATCTCGGTAACTCCAAAATCACTTTCACCCAAAAAGTTGTGCGAAGCCCATGTACCGGCCCATTCGTCCACATCAACCGGGCAAAAGGGTGAAAGGTTCACGTTCCGGCTGGCCGGATCGCTGGTAATGCCCCCCATGGTGGTCTCTACCACGGTAATGGTGGCCACGTCGGGTTCTGCCGACTGGTCGAAGGTGATCCGGGCAATACTGCTATAGTTCTCGTCCAGTACAACGGTGGCCCCGCGGCCAGACTGTGTGGATACGCTCCACTCGAAGGTCGAACCGCCGCGGTAGGGCACCCGGAAGGTGGTCGGGAAGTCGGTGAGGCCGTGGGCGGCCACTATATCGGGTCCGGTAATGCTCATCACGATGGGGACAATGGCATCGTAATTATAGTCATTGTCGTCCTCACAGGCACTAAAGAAGACCAGCATACCCAGCAGCAGGCTCAAAAAGATGTTGCTTTTATTCTTCATGGCATTTGCTTTTTTCATTTCGTAAAACTAATGGAACTGATTAAAAATGGTAGTATGGCTTGATCCAGTCGCCCCCGTCGGAGGTATTCACCCCGTCGGCATTGTCGTAGCCGCCAAAGGTATAGATCTCCAGGCCCAGGGTTTCCAGCTCCCTTCCGGGCACGGGATAATGCAGGGGGGTTCCCTGCTGCAGCATGTCCCTGCGGCGCATGTCGCCGAAATGGATCATCCAGCCGTTGTGGCTCAGTTCGATCATCCGCTCATAGAAGATGGCCGAGAGTACCGCTTCGAGGTTCACGTCCACATCGGGAAGTTGGCCCCTGGCCTTACGCTCGTTGGCCGGATCGTTCAATATGGCGGCTGCACCGGCCACATCGCCGGTACGTGCCATGGCCTCGGCCTTAAGCAGCAATACATCATACACCCTGAACTCACGGAGCGGACCCAGGCTTTCGCCCATATAATACCCCTCATCGCTCACCGAAGCCGGAAAGTCGTAGCGCCCGTGACGGTAGTGGGTGTAGTGCCAGCCCCCCCTGTCGGCAGGGAAGTCGTTGCTGGGCTGGTATTGAAAGTCGGTCACCAGACGGGCATCGTCAGAAAAGGCCCTTCCGGGCTCGCCCGGAATGCCATGGGGGTCGTTGAATCCCGGATCGTCTACCGAAAGGGGCAATCCCAGTTCGTTGGTGGGATAGCGTACCCAATGCTGGGGATCCATCTTGTTGATCACCCGGGTGTCGATACGCCCCCAGCCGGGGTTGCGCAGGTATTTGATGTTCAGATCCCACCAGGTACCGCCTTCCCAGGGCAAACCGTCGCCGATGGGAGCAAAATCGATGGTCAGGCCGTTGTCGGCAAAGGTCCTCACGTCGTTCCAGCCATAGGCCGACCAGGCAATGTCGTTGTCGTTTTGGGCCTTGGTGCGTGAACCGTGAGCCAGGAGCCTGGCAATGTACGAATTGGCCAGCCGGGCAATGTAGTCGTTGTTCATGGTGATGCCGGGTACGGCCGAGGCACTCCAGGAATGGGGGGCCATGGCGTTGGCGATCTGGGCCGCCTGGATCAGGTCGGCAATGCCCGCTTCGATCACCTCGTCCCAGGGCTGGAATTCCAGCTCGGCCAGGTCGCTGTCTTCATAGGGCAGCATGGCCTTGTCGAAGGCCACGCCCAGCTGTCCGAAACTGATCCCGCGGATCAGGTAGGAGGTGGCCAGCACCAGGTCGTTGTCCCTGCCGTCGATACCGATCTGCATGTCTTCCACATTGATGGCAAACAGGGCATCGTTCACCTGCGATATGGTGGCATAGAACTGGTACCAGGGGGTTTCTGTCATGTCAGAGTCCCCGTACGAGGGGTCGTTGTTCCACGGTGTCCGGGGCTCTTCGGAGCTGTCGCGCCAGGCAAAGTTACCCCAGCTCACGCTGGTGTGGTTGGCCGCCACGGTGGCCGACATGTTGATCGTATAGAGCTTCATGGAATACCAAAGTGAAAGGAAGGCCGACTCGGTAGCTGCCTTCACGTCATCGGGCGATGCGAGCACCAGGGCCAGGTCGGGCTGGTTCAGGTTCTCCACCTCGAGATCCTGGCAACCCGTCACCATTCCCATCGCAACGACGAGGGTGATCGCTATGATATAATTCAATAGTCGTTTCATGATGATCGTTTTTTTGGTTGTTTAAAAATTGAGCTCAATGGAGAAGGTAAGGGTGCGGAAGTTCGGGTAGTTGAACATGTCGATGAAATAATTGGTGGTGTTCGACTGTCCGTAGTCTACCTGGGCCACTTCCGGGTCCCATCCCGAATAATTGGTAAAGGTCAGCAGGTTGCGGCCGATAACGCCCAGCCTGACGCCTTCGATGAAACCGATCCCGACATTGCCGAGCAACTCTCTGTTCAGCGTATAGTATACCGAAGCTTCCCTGAGTTTCAAATAGGTGCCGTCTTCGGCAAAAAAGGAGTTGGGCTCGTTAACACGGTAAAAGGCATTGTAATAGGAAGCCACTTTCTTCTCGTTGGCGGGCTTTCCGGCCTGGTCAAAATCGCCGTGGCGCATGTCGCGGAACAGCCATTGCCTGGTCTGGTTGTAGACGTCGCCGCCTTGTTTCCAATCCCACAGCATGTTGATGGCAAAACCCCGGTAGCTCATGTTGTTAGTCCACCTCAGGTGGAAATCGGGGTTCATGTCGGCGATCTGCACAAACGCATCCCTGCCGTTCTCGTCCAGCAGGCGGATGGGGGCCTCGTTCACGGTACCCTCGGTACCCAGGCGGATCACATAACCGTCGGCATTGATGGTGAAATCATCAAGGGTCCTGCCGGCCGGAAGCTGCTGCGACATCTGATCGAGGGTACGTACCCAGTCGCCGCCATACATTATACCGAACGCTTCCCCTTCGCGGATATAGAAGGCCTGCAACGCATTGATGGTGGGGCCGGTACGGAAAGGGGCCGCATCCAGGCGGGTGACCTTCTGGGAAATCTGGTCGAAGCTGAAGCCCATCCTCCAGCGGAAATCGACGGTGTTGACCGCCATTATCCCCAGGGTGACCTCAAAGGCCTGGGCAGAAATATCGGCGGCATTCCTCCACTGGAAGGAGAAACCGGTTGCCGCCGGCAGGGGCACGTTCAAAAAGGCGCCTTCGGTCACAATGTCGGCATAGGTGATCTCCAGATCGAAGATATCAAGGAATTCGGCATTGAGGCCGAACTCGAGTTCGCGGGTCTCGCTGGGCCGCAGATCGCGGTTACCGATGGTGGCCTTGGAAAGGGCTCCTGAAGACACACTATAGGTTTCGTACTGCCAGCTGAAGCCGGGCCGCTGCCCGGAGGTCCCCAGGGCGGCACGCACCCGCAGCTCGCTGACACCCGGAATGTCGAATTCTTCCGACAGCCGGTAGGCAGCCGATACCCTGTAATAGGGGTTCCAGCGGGCATCTGCACCAAAAAGGGAGGAGCCGTCCATCCGGTACAGGGCCGAAATGATGTAACGGTCCATGTAGTCCATATCGACAATGGCCGAGTAATTCCTTGAGCGGATGGTGGTGGCCGAAGAGGCGATGGTTTTCCCCCCGGCGATGGCATTCAGGGTGCGGATCCCTCCCACGGCCAGGTCGGCGCCCTGTATGGAGAAGAACTCGGTCTGGAAGTCTTCGAAAAGGTATTGCAGCCTGCTGCGCACGCTCAACTCACCGAAGTCCTGGTCGAAGTTGGCCGTCAGGGCAAATGTCTGGCTGACGCCCTCGCTGCTCGACTTGTACATCTGCCCTTCGGTGGTGGCCTGTCCGGTATTGAAGCCCTTGGGCCGGAAGGTGTTGTTGAAGTTGTTGTACCTTTCGTAGCTGTAGTTACCGGCAAACACCAGCCAGTCGGTGGCATAGAAACTCGACTGGACGCTCTGCAGTATGTTCCGGCGCTGCAGGTCGCGGTCCTGGTAGTGCAATGCATGCAGGGGGTTGGAGTTGTCGCTCTGCCAGTGGTTGGCGTGGGCATAATACAGCGGAAGGGGCTCCCCGGCAGGGGCTTCCATCATCAGGTCGGTATCGGGGTCGAAGAACAGCATGTTGAAAAATGCCGATCCCTGGCCGCCGCCCCAGCCGGTGAGGAAACGTCCTTCGGCCACATCGATCTGGGTCTGGGCGATCAATGTGGAAGAAGAGAAGGACAGCCTGTCGCCGAACCAGTGGTCGGCATTCAGCCGGAAGTTCCTTCGCTCGGAGCCGTCGGTGCCCCATACAACACCGCTGTTGTTGGAGTTCTCGAACGAGGTGAAGATCCTGGTGCGTCCGGCGTTGTGCGCTACAGAAATGTAATTGGTGTAAAACTCCCCGTCCTCGAAGATCAGATCCTGATGGTCGGAGGTACGGGCGAAAGGATTGTCGGCATACCCGTCGTATTTCACGGTGCGGTTGCCCGAAATGCGGCCGTCGCGCCCGCCGGCATAGCCTGCGGGATAGGTCACCCCGCCGTATTTGGTAAACAGTGAGTACTGCTGCCAGTCGTCGGCAAGCGTAAACGGATGGCTCATCGACAAGGGCACCCGGGTGGGCACTGCCGAAAAGCCGTACTCATTGCGTATGCGGATGGCCGTGGTGCCTTCACGGGCAATATTCCCGCGCTTGGTGGTGATCACGATCACACCGGCGCCGGCACGGGAGCCGTACAGGGCCGATGCAGCTGCCCCCTTCACCACCTCCATATTGGCGATATCGTCTACGTTGATATCGGCAAGGGAGCCTTCCATCATTACCCCATCAATAATGATCAGGGGATCGGAATCGCCCAAAAGGTTGGTGGAACCCCTGAGCCGGATACCGGCTGCCTGACCGGGGTTCCCGCTGGCCTGCACAATGGTGGCCCCGGCCACCTTGCCCTGGAGGGCCGATGAGGCCGAGGTGGCCGGAACAGCCTCGAGCTGCTCGGCACCCACCTGGTTTACAGTCACACTCATCTTGTTCCTGGGGGTGGCCCCGGCCACACCCGCGGTGATGACAATTTCCTGAAGGATGGCCACGTCGGGGTCCAGCTCCACATTGATGGTGGTGCGCCCGTCGACCGGCACTTCCTTCCTGGCCATCCCGATAAAGGAGAAGGCCAGCGTGGCATCGGGTGCAACAGTGAGCTCAAAGCGCCCGTCGACATCCGTTATTGTACCCTGGGTGGTTCCCACCACAGCAACGGTAACGCCTGGCAGGCTCAAACCGTCCTGCGCATTGATGACGGTACCGACAACACGGATCTGTTGCCCAAATAGGGACCCGCCCGCAAAGAACAGTATCCCTATCAGAATCAGAATTCGCTTCATGTTTGATTGGTTTTTAGTGAATAACTGCATTGGTTTGGTAGTTTAGCGAAACTTTCATGCTGTTTCAATGGGTAAATATAGGCAAAAAACCAAACAAACGAATTTTTCTTCGACGAAAAGAATGTCGGGAAAGACTACTTTTGTTAGCCGGTTTTTCAGCCGTCCATGGCAGCAAACGCATAATTTACTGGGCTGTTGTTCGTTTTACCGAATAAGCAGGATTGGCTTTCATAGATAAAAAGTACATCAATTCACTATTAAAAAATGAAAAAAAAATATTTTTACCGGGCAAAAGTCCTTATTTTGTCCATTCTTTTCCCCTTTTTATGCACCTCCTGCGATCTGGATGTGCCCACCGAAGAGCCCGAGATCGGATCGGAGCTGAACAATAACCTGGCCGTTACCCAAATGTACCTTGCGCACTGGCAGGGCACCGAGTTCTCCATGTTCCAGAGCATCTGGATGCAGCAACTGGCAGGGGTCAGGTCGGGCACCACCATGGAGCGCATCGACCGCTACCAGTTCGATCCCGAATTTGCCGACAATCTCTGGAATTTCTATTACACTTATTGTCTTTACGGGCTCGAAGCCATCCGTGGCCAGGCCTCCAGGGCCGATGCCCCGGCTTTCGAGGGGATTGCCCAAACCCTGAAGGGGTACAGCCTGCTCATGATGACCGATGCCTGGGGCCCCATCCCCTACGAAGAAGCCCATTTCTACTTCGGCAGTGCAGGGCTTCCGGCCTACGACACCCAGCAGGATGTACTGCAACATCTGCTCGGTGAGCTCGACCAGGCCGTAGAACATCTCGAAACGGCCATGCAATCCGGCGGCCTGAAACCGGGGGTATCTGCCGACCGGATATTCGGAGGCGACCTCGAACGCTGGATCAGGGCGGCCAACCTGGTACGGATCAGGGTGAAGCTGCGGCTGGCCAATCATGACGGGAATTACAAAAAAGTGGTTGAGGCCCTCGGCAACCGCCCACTGCTGAGAGGGAACGAAGACAACATGCTCTATGCCTTCGACGGGGCGGTCCCGGAAAGCACCAATCCCTATTATTATTTCGACACCAATGTTCAGCACAGCCGGGTAGGCGCCCATACCGCAGAGTTGCTCGAAGGCCGTGAGGATCCCCGCCTGCCTCGTTTTGTCAGAAGGAATGTGCAAAACGAGTATGTGGGCTCCGCCCCCGGAGAGGGGCTGACTACGGCTTCTTACCTGGGCCCGGGCATCGCCGCGGCCAATGCTCCCCTGGTCATGGGTTCGTATGCCGAACAGCAACTAATCAAGGCCGAGGTTTTCTGGCGCACCGGGCAGCAGGAAATGGCCGACCAGGCATTTACCGAAGGGGTGAGCGCATCCCTGGCCTTTTTCAATGCCAGGGACCAGGAGTGGGAAGCCGCCCATGCGGAGATTGATGGTGTGGGCCTGGAGCAGATCATCGAAGCCAAGTACCTCGCCCTTTTCCTGCAGCCGGAGGTATGGGCCGATTTCCGCCGCACGGGCTATCCCGCCCTTGAGCCCTACGACCAGATGGAGGTGCCCCGAAAATTCCTTTATCCCCGCAACGAGATCACCGGCAACCCCCAGAACGTGCCCGAAGTGGGCACCATCTTCGACCCGGTATGGTGGGATAATCGATAAAAGGCCGTATCTTTGCAAAGCAGAAAGCTCTGTCCTCAGCAGGGGTTCCTGTCATTCACAGCACAACACAACAGGATTTACAATGATCTGTCAGACAAAAACAAACGCCCCGGCCTTTTGGCGCTCAGGGCTTATATGGGTTGCCCTCACCGCCCTGCTGGCATTGGGCGCCTGCGATCATGGCATCGACGACGACGACCCCCTCACCCCCGAGGAGGTGCTCCAGGAACTGCTGCCCCTGACCCAGAGGAACATGGCCTTTTGGAAAACAGCCGACATGATCCGTTTTCCGGCTATATGGACCCAGCAACTTGCAGGCATTAGGGGAAAAGAACAACAAATAGATGTATATGAGGCCGACCCCCTGCATACCAACAACATGTGGTCTAATTACTACGAATTTGTCAACCTCTACCTGGAAAACACCATTTTCTATGCCGAACAGGTCAATGCAAAGGCCTACCGGGGCATTGCCAGGATTATGCAGGCCAAGGCCCTCGGCATGATGACCGATACCTTCGGGCACATCCCCTTTTTTGAGGCCGAGAAATACCTGTCGGGTTTCGAACGCCCGGCCTATGACGAGCAGGAGGAACTCATCCTTCACCTCATCAACATGCTGGAAAGTGCCACAAACGACCTCAGGGACGCCATGGAGGGCGAGGGCATGCTGCCCGGTGGCAGTGAGGATCTGATATACGGCGGGGCGCTTCACAAATGGATCCGGGCCGCCAACATGATCCGGCTCAGGTACCTGATCCGCCTTTCCCATCATCAGGAAGACTATACCCGCATTTTGCAGGAGGCCGAAGGAGATGAACTCTTTAGCGGCAATGCCGACAATATGCTCTATACATTTCCTGATCCGGTGGGCTCCGAAAACCCATTCTACCATTACGATCAGAACGTGAGGAACACCAGGGCCGGCAAATTTTTTGTCGACATGCTGACCCAAACAGGCGATCCCCGCCTGCCCCGGCTCATCCGCAGGAACACAGACAATCAGTATGTTGGGTCGGCTCCCGGAGAAGGGCTGCACGAGGCCTCCTACCCCGGCCTGGCTGTGGCAGGGCGTCAGGCGCCCATAGCCTTTGTGATCTACCCCGAACTGAAGTTCATCCAGGCCGAAGCCTACTGGAGATACGGGCAATTTGCCCAGGCCGACCAGGCCTTTGCCGAAGGGGTCAAAGCATCCCTGGCCTATTTCGGTGTCAGCGACCCCGGCTGGGAGGCAACACATGCCCAGGTGGAGAATGTCAGCCTGCGTCAGATCATCGAGGCCAAATACATCGCCCTGTTTCTGCAGCATGAGGTGTGGTCGGATTTCAGGCGGACCGGATACCCCGAACTGCCGCCATACGGGGAGGCTGACGGCATGATCCCCCGAAGGCAGCTCTACCCCCAGGACGAGCTTGATTTCAACGAGCAAAACGTCCCCCAGGACGAAACCATCTTCGACAGGATATGGTGGGACATTCTGGTGGACGAGTTCTGACCCCTGCCCAGGCCAGCACAAATAACTCAACAGCATAAACCAAAACACAGAAAACCATGGCTTTTATGATCGCAAGCGGAATCATCGACACCATCCTGGCATCGTGGTGGTTTATCATCGTACTGGTGCTTTTGCTGCTGACCATACTGTGGATGCAGCACATCAAATCAATGCGGCGCGAAAAGGCCAGGGGACGAAGGCGGCCGGGGATCAATCCCGTCATCATACTCGGTATGGTGACTATCTTTGCCCTGTTGCTGCTGGCCCTGCCCTGGTACCTGGGCACCCTCGAAGCCCCTCCTGCCGACCGGCACCGCATCATCACCCCGGTGGTAGCCCCCGAAGACAGGGCGGAGATCATCCTGGAAGTGGAGGGAATGACCCATACGGGTTGCGAAGACCAGATCCAGCGGCGGGTTGCCGGGCTGCCGGGCATTGAGCTTGCAGAGGCCGACCACGAAACCGGTCAGACCCGGGTGGTGTACGACCGCAGCCTCACAAGTGCCGAAGAGATCGCATCGGTCATCGAGGAGGCCGGATACGGGGTTGTCGAACTTCCCGAACAACCCTGATCCCTCCCGGACCTTATTTCCACCCCCCCTGGCCGGCCAGTCCAGAAACAGAAACAGCAAGGGCATAGAAGGGATACATGAGCCACGCCAGGGGATAAACCCACAGCAGGGGCAGCTGGCGGTATTGCCGGGCCACCATCATCAGCAGGGGCAGATCAACCAGTCCCTTGGCCAGCCAACAGGCCCCCGCCACAGCAAACCATCCCCCCCCGGCAACTGCCCCCCCTATCAGGGCCACGATAAGGGAAGCATTAAAGGCGGCCACTACCAGGGCGGCCAGTTTGGTGAACCCATCCCGGTAATGTCCGGTTTTCGCCACCCATCTTCGGCGCTGAACAAAAAATTGCCTGAGTTTGCCCACGGGAAGTGTGCGAACCAGCGCGGCGGGGTCTTTCGCAAAGGCCACTGCGACCCCCGGCCGGGCCTTGAACTTGTGCATCAGGAACACATCGTCGCCCGAAGCCAGGTGCTCATTGCCTGTGTAACCACACACGTTATGGAATAACTCCCGGCTAAAGGCCAGGTTGGCCCCGCTGCACAGGATGGGGCGCCCCTGTGCGGCAGCAGCTGCGCCGGCCCCCGTCAGACTAAGCAACTCCAGGGCCTGCAAGCGTTCAAAAACATCCCTTTCGGGACCAATGCCCACAGGTCCGGCCAGCATATGGGCCCGGTGTGCAGCCAGTTCGGTTGCAATGGTTCTCAACCAGCCGCTTCCCATGCTGCAATCGGCATCGGTGGTCACCACGTAATCGCCATTGGCCTCCCCGATGGCCAGTGCCAATGCCTTTTTCTTCCCGGGAGAACTGCCCGGGAAGCTGGCATCAAGCAAACGGAAATGCCCGAGACGGTGCTTCCTGATGAAAGCGGCAGCCCTGGAGGCCGTTTTGTCGGCAGAGTGATCGTTTACCACGATCACCTCAAACTGTTCCGGGGGGTAGTCTTGCCGGCGCAGGCAGTCAAGTACCCTTTCGATATTCCCTTCCTCATTGCGGGCCGGCAAAACGACACTGAAGCCAGTGATGGGGGCAGAAGCCCTGACTGCGGGAGCCGGGCGGAGCCAGCCCAAGCTGAGCCACGCAATCAGACCGGCATAGGCCATCCCCGTCAACACCACCAATGCAGTTAGCACCATCATTGGGTTCCAGGTTTGGATCGCTTGCCGCTGCTCATGGCCAGCAAAGCTCCGGCCAGTGCGGGCAGGGCCAGGTTGATCAGCCACAGGGCCATTACGGCCGCAGTTACTGCAAGGCCTGCATCGGCCACCGAATATGGTCCGGAAGTATAGACCACCGGAACCACTACCAGGGCCACCGAGCCCTTTACGCCCACCTCGGCCAGGGCAGATACCGGAATAAAGTTCATTACCAGGAAAATAATGGCCAGCAGGGCAAAAGCCAGGAGGGGACCCAGGGGGGTACCGAACAGCTGCAGCAGCAGGGCAAACTGAACAACAAAAACAGTGTAGCGGGCAGCACTGATCAGCAAAAGCAACCCGAAGTCACTCCGGCTCAGCTGCCTGACCACCAACAGCGATCGCAGCCGTTTTCCTGATCCGGGACGCGCGGCATAGCGGCAAAACGGCCCCCGAACAAGCCATAGCACCACCCACAGCAACACCATGAACACACCGGCTCCCGACAACCACAGCCAGGGATCGGGGCCGGAAAAAGCATCAGGTCCTGCCAGGCCGGCACAGAGCAGGCCCAGGGCGATCATGCCCCCTGTCAGGGTCACCATCAACTGGGCCAGGCTGCCGGCTGCCTGGGCCACCATGCCCGAAAGCCTGTTTCCCTCCTTCAGCAGCAGGGCCCTGCCTGCGTATTCGCCGCTTCGCTTGGGGGTGATCATGCCCAGCGACACTCCCACTAACACCCCCCTGAAAGCTCCGGCCAGGCTTATCTGTTCCAATTTACCGGCCAGCAGCCTCCACTTTACCGCTTCCATCAGCCAATGTGAAAAACTCAGTACGGCCAGCAGCAACAACAGCCACAGTGTGGAGGCCGACCAGGGCCGGGAATCTGCCCAGGCAGAGACCACCCCGGCAGGCAGCCGCGACAGGGACACTATAAGGTAAACGACGGCCGCAGCAGGCAGCACAACCTGCATAAAAACACGGATTATTTTGCGTAGTTTTGCCTTACCGCATGCCAGCCATTTTGTCAAACCCATACATTCACGCTTTGCATTACGAAAAAATCATCATGGGCATCGATCCGGGCACCAACAATATGGGCCTGGGCGTGATCGGGGTTCACCGGCAGGACCTCCATCTGGTGGCCATGGATGTGTTGAAGATGGACAGACTCCCTAACCACGCCCTAAAGCTAAAAAAGATTTTTGAAACCGTGGTCAGGAATATTGACGCCTACCATCCGGACGAATTGGCCATAGAAAGCCCTTTTTTCGGAAAAAACGTACAATCGATGCTGAAGCTGGGCCGGGCCCAGGGAGTGGCCATAGCCGCCGCCCTGCACCGCGACATCCCGGTATTTGAGTATTCACCCCGCAAGATTAAGCAATCCATTACAGGCAAGGGAGGGGCCTCCAAAGAGCAGGTGGCGGCCATGCTCTACCGGGTACTGAAGATCGACGGGGTACCCGACAACCTCGACATCACCGATGCCCTGGCTGCCGCCCTTTGCCATTTTTTTCAGGGGAGCAAGGCCGGTGGGCAGGAAAGCAAGGGGTATACGGGTTGGAAGGCTTTTGTGGCCGGCAACCCCGGAAGGATTTCGGGATAATCTATTTTTTGAAGGCGGCCGCGACCCTGCCCGCAATTTCACTGAATTCATCCTGGCTCAATTCGAGCTTGGGCTTACTGAAATCAATATCGTGCATCCCTTTGATGGGTACCAGGTGAATGTGTGCATGGGGTACTTCCAGCCCCAATACCGCCACTCCGATGCGCTCGCATTCCACGCTTTGATCGAGGGCCAGGGCAACCCGCTTGGCAAAAAGCCAAAGCCCGCTGTAGGTGGTGTCGTCCACATCAAAAAGGTAGTCTGTTTCCTGCTTGGGGACCACCAGGGTATGTCCCCTGGCCAGGGGGTTGATGTCGAGAAAAGCCAGGTAATGTTCGTCTTCGGCCACTTTGTATGCCGGGATGTCGCCGTTCACGATCCGGGTAAAGATGCTTGCCATCGGGTTTGTATTTGCAATACGTGAACAAATTGGGTCCTGAAAATCAGGGGGTGGCAGTCAACAGACCGCCCCGGGGGCTTTATCGGGAAATATCGAGCACTTCGAACGACAACTTGCCCGCCGGTACCTGAATTTCGACCTTTTCGCCTTTTTCCTTGCCGAGCAGCCCTCTGGCAATGGGAGAACTCACAGAGATCTTCCCGCTTTTTATGTCGGCTTCGTTTTCGGGGACCAAGGTATATTCTACCAGTTTCCCGTTATTCAGGTTCCTGAGCTTAACCTTCGAAAGGATGGATATGCGTTTGCCATCCAGCTGGCTCTCGTCGATGATACGGGCATTGCTGAGGGTCTCTTCCAGTTTGGAAATGCGGAGCTCCAGCATTCCCTGCTCATTTTTTGCCGCATCGTATTCGGCATTCTCCGAAAGGTCTCCCTTTTCCCTGGCTTCGGCAATCTGCTGCGATATGGCGGGGCGCTCCACCGACTTGAGCCTCTCCAGTTCATCCCGGAGCTTGGTCAAGCCTTCTTTTGTAAAATACTTTACCTGGTTCATATGCCTGTATCTTAAAATAATGCCAGACATTCGCATGACCGGCTTAACAACCCGGCCCGAACGCCTGGAATATGTTTGGTTATCGGGTCCTTACCTTGCCCGGCAACAAGGCATCCGTTACAATGCCCCGGCCCTGGCCGGCCTCCACGGATCATTTCTATGGGGCCATATAAAACAATGGGTATACAGAAAAAATACCTGATCAAGGAAGGTATCCAAAATCAGGCTTAACATGTTATTGCTATACTTCTTCAACAAAGATAAACAATAAACCAATACGTTGCTAAAAAAATCAGTGGTCTTTTCGGTTGAGTATTTCCGAAAAGATCACGGCTGTTCTCAGGTCGAAATCTTCCAGCCCGGCATGCAGGCCTGCCTCTTCCTCTTCTGCCCTGGCCCGTGCCCTGGCCTCTTCGCCGGCATGCATCCGGATCAGTTCTTCCACGGTTTGCACCTTGCCGATGGCACCCTTGTCATCTTTCCCTGATGTGAATTCAAAATCCTCGTCAACGCCTGCCTTGCCTGTATGCTCCGCATAGGCTTCTTCAACCTCTGCTTCGGCAGGGGTTTCCTCCCAGCCCCTGCGGGAAATGTTCCGCTCCCGATCGGGCCTCTCCCTCCTTTCCTCCGTCTGGTACCTGGGCTCGGCAGTGGCGGTTTCCTCTTTTTTCTTCTTCTTGCCGCCCAGAAATTCTTCCAGCAGATCCTCCATGCTCACTTCCTCGCCGGGGGGGGCTTCCTGTTCACGGGGTTTGGGTTTCCTGTCAGGGGCAGGTCCCGGCTGCCGGGGTTTTTTGCGCTTTAAAAAACTGACCAGCAGCCACACAACGACCAAAATGATGTATACGAATTCTTCCATTCCCGGGGGTTTGTTTTACCGGCAGGGGGGCAACGACGGGTGCTGCCCCAGATCCCGCTGTAACAAAAATACCAAAAATAACTAACTTTGCGTTATGACTGAGCGTCTTTGTTTCGAAGATGGCAGACAACGAACCGAATGAATAAACTGCGATCTGTTTTCCCGGCCATTCTCGCGGTACTGTTCTGTACACAGCCCTTGTTGATCTCCTGTGAGAAAGACCGGCAACACCCCGTACCCGACGTCGTAATTGATTTCAATTTTAATGTGCTTCACTACAACCTCAGCAACCCCGGGTTGTCTGCGCAATTTTCGAGGGAGGAATCGGGAGGCTACCGTGGCATTATCGTATACCGTTTGTCGATGGATGAGTTCAGGGCCTATGACAGGGCCTGCCCCCATGAGCCCCATGCGGCCAACTGCCTGGTGAGCATCTCTGCCTCCAGCGCGGTGCTGGCCGAAGACGACTGCTGCGGATCGGTATTCATCCTCACCGATGGTTCGGTCCTCGAAGGCCCGTCGGACTTTCCGCTAAAGGCATACCGCACTGTGTTCAATCCGGCAACCAACAGGCTGAGAATCACCAATTAGTCATGCTGTGGCAGGCCTTTTGGCCAGGGTGCCCCACTAATACCTGTAGTGGTCGGGCTTGTATGGCCCTCCGGGCTTTACGCCAATGTAAGAGGCCTGTTCGTCGGTGAGCCGCGTGAGATTCACCCCGATCTTTCCCAGATGGAGCCTGGCCACTTCCTCGTCAAGGTGTTTGGGCAGGCAGTAGACCCCCAGGGGGTATTCTTTGCGCCAGAGATCCATCTGGGCAAGTACCTGGTTGGTGAAGCTGTTGCTCATCACAAAAGAAGGGTGGCCGGTGGCGCAACCCAGGTTGACCAGCCTGCCTTCGGCCAGCATAAAGATCTCCCTGCCCGACGGAAATACGTATTTGTCTACCTGGGGTTTGATGTTCACCTTTTTTACCCCCGGCATTTCGTCGAGCTGCTCCACCTGGATCTCGTTATCGAAATGCCCGATATTGCAAACAATGGCCTGGTCTTTCATTTGCAACATATGGGCGGTGGTGATCACGTCGCGGTTTCCCGTGGCGGTGACAAAAATATTCCCCTCATCCAGGGCGTCTTCCAGGGGTTTCACCTCGAACCCCTCCATGGCGGCCTGCAAGGCACAGATGGGGTCTATTTCGGTAACGATCACCCGGGCACCATAACTGCGCATGGAATGGGCACAACCCTTGCCGACATCGCCGTAGCCGGCAACCACCACCACCTTGCCTGCGATCATCACATCGGTAGCCCGTTTAATGCCGTCGGCAAGGGATTCGCGGCAGCCGTAAAGGTTGTCGAACTTCGACTTGGTGACCGAGTCGTTCACATTGATGGCGGGTACCAGCAACTCCCCTTTTTCCATCATGCGGTAAAGACGGTTGACTCCGGTGGTGGTCTCTTCGGAAATGCCTTTGAGGCCGGAGGCCGCCCGCTGCCATTTGTCCGGGTCGGCAGCATGGGTTTCGGCAAGAAGCTTAAGGACAATGCCCTCTTCCCTGTTTGCGGGGGTGCGTCCGAGCAGAGAAGGGTCTTTTTCTGCCCGGTATCCCTGGTGCAACAGCAAGGTGGCATCGCCACCATCGTCAACGATCAAATGGGGGCCTTTGCCTCGGGCGAAACTGAGGGCCTGCAGGGTACACCACCAATACTCTTCGAGTGTTTCACCCTTCCAGGCAAAAACCGGGATGCCGGCTTTTGCCATGGCGGCTGCGGCATGGTCCTGTGTCGAAAAAATATTGCAGCTGGCCCAGCGGACCTCTGCCCCCAGCGCGCTGAGGGTTTCTATGAGCACGGCGGTTTGCACCGTCATATGCAGGGAGCCGGTAATGCGGGCACCCGAGAGTGGCTTTTCGCTGCCATACTTTTCGCGCAGCGACATCAGCCCGGGCATTTCCTTTTCGGCGATCTCTATTTCCCGGCGGCCGAAATCGGCCAGGGAGATATCCCTGATCTTATAGTCAGTGAATGTTTGTGTACCGGTCTTTTCCATGAAAAGTATACCTTTATATGTTTATTTTTGCAAAGATAACACATTCCGCCTATTTCCTTACAGGGGCGGTGCGGGCTTATGGGGCTATTCGGGAAAAAGCAGCTGTGCGGTGCCACCCTGGGCATCTGGGAGATTACCGAGACAGCCGGTGAACTGTTGGAGCAGGCTTCGCTGACGGCCTACGAGCAAAGGTATTATGCGGGGCTGAAAACCCCCCTGCGCAAGAAACACTGGCTGAGTTACCGGCTGATCCTTCCCCATGTCCTGGAAAATTCCCCGGCCGGGGGCATTGTTTACGATGCCCACGGAAAGCCACGGCTGGAGAGCGGAAGCGGACATATTTCGGTGGCCCACTCGGGCAACTTTGCCTGTCTGGCCGTCTCAAAGGCCCGCAGGGTGGGAGTGGACATCGAGCTCATGCACCCGAAAATTTTCAGGCTGTCGCACAGATTCCTTTCAGCCCATGAGGCCGCCTATGATCGCTCGCACAAGGCCATGGAAAGCCTTTACCTGATATGGTGCGCCAAGGAGGCCCTGTACAAACTGCACGGCAGCGGGGGGCTGTCGTTCCGGCAGGACATACACATCCCGCCCTTCCGGCTCGAAAACAGGGGGCGGCTGCACGGAATGATCACCAAAGAGGGGAATCAGAGAGGCTGCGAAGTGTTTTACGAAACCATCGGGCCCTACATGCTGGCCTACGCCCTCGAAACAAATAAGCAAGAACCCGATCCCACTTCCCAATGAACATCCTCGACACCATAAAGCAAAGTAGCCAAGGTGGCATCCGGCAGCTGGCCATCCTTGCCGACCCCGACAAATGCGATCCTGAGGGGCTGAAAGAACGGGCCCTTCTGGCCGAAGAATCGGGCGTGGATTATTTTTTTGTGGGAGGCAGCCTGCTGACCAGGTACAACATGGCCTCATGCATACAAAACATCCGCAACCACTGCAAGCTCCCCGTGGTCCTGTTCCCTGGCAGCATCATGCAGGTGGAGCCGACTGCCGATGCCATCCTGCTGCTCTCACTGATATCGGGCCGCAACCCCGAAATGCTCATCGGCAACCATGTATTGGCCGCCCCCCTGCTAAGGCAAAGCAAGCTGGAGATCATCCCCACGGCCTATATGCTCATCGAGAGCGGCCATTGTACTTCTGCCCTGTACATGAGCAACACCATCCCCATCCCCGGCGACAAGACCGACATCGCCTCCTGCACGGCCATGGCGGGGGAAATGCTCGGACTGCAGCTGGTGTTCATGGACGCAGGCAGCGGGGCTGACAGGCCCATTTCACCGGAGATGATCCGGGCAGTGAGGCAGAGTATCGGCTGCCCCCTTATTGCCGGAGGCGGGATCCGCAGCGCCGCCGGGGCCCTGGACATGTGGAAGGCCGGCGCCGATATGGTGGTTGTAGGCAATGCGGCCGAAACCCGCCCGGAGCTGATCCGTGAGATAGACCAGGCCAGGCGGGCAATGAACAAGGAAGGCTGATATCCGTTGATTTGTTAAATTCGCAAGGAGGAAGATAGAAGGTAGTAAGTAGTAAGTAGTAGGTAGGAAGAAGGAAGTTTAAGAGTTTAAGAGTTTAAGAGTTTAAGAGCTAAAAATAAAACACTTAAACTTTTAAACTTTTCAACTTTTCAACTATTCAACTTTTCAACTATTCAACTTTTCAACTATTCAACTTTTCAACCCTTCAACTATTCAACTGTTTCATAAATTTACCATACCTATAAAAAAACAAAACAATG
>PWJC01000082.1 GCA_003560165.1 Bacteroidales bacterium | reverse complement strand
AGTTGAAAAGTTGAAGAGTTGAAAAGTTGGAGTTAAGTATTTGAAAAATAAACACTTAAACTTTTAAACTTTTAAACTTAATACCTGGTAAACCTGTTGGGATTTTCCAAGGTTTTAGCAATCGCACTGTCTGAAGGCAGTGGATAAACTGCTTTTCAGCTTTTTTTCTTATTATTATGTAAGATAAAACAAACAATATATTATAACATTTATTAAACCATGAGATTACTTATTGTATCCAACCGACTGCCTGTTTCTGTGAGCAAGGAAAACGGCGAATATACCGTTTCAAAGAGCGCCGGGGGGCTGGTTTCCGGGATGAGCGACTATCTGAAATCACTCGGAGCACAACAAGACAAGGTCACCGACTATATCTGGATGGGATGGCCGGGGACTACCGTCGATAAAGCCGATGAAGGGCTGGTCAGGGAGAAGGTCAAAACGGAGTTCAGTGCTTCTCCGGTATTCTTGTCCGAAACCCTGATGAACAAGGTATACCTGGGTTTTTGCAACAAGACCATCTGGCCCCTTTTCCACTACTTTCCCCAGCATGCCCGGTTCGACCTGGAATTCTGGGAGCAGTACAAGGAAATGAACGGGATCTTTTGCGATGAGATCCTGAAGATTGTCCAACCCGGCGACATCATCTGGATACACGACTACCACCTGATGCTATTGCCCCGGATGTTGCGCGAAAAGGTGGACAATCCGGTCGGATTCTTTTTGCACATCCCCTTCCCCTCCTATGAAATGTACCGAATGTTGCCCGGTGAAAGCCGCAGCCAGGTGCTCGAAGGACTTATGGGGGCCGACCTGATCGGTTTTCACACCCACGATTACGCCCAGTATTTTCTTCGTTGCGTTATGCGTATTCTGGGCCGTGAAAACCATATGGGGCAGATTGAAATGCCCACGCATGTTCTTGAGGTGGGAACCTTTCCGATGGGCATTGATTTTGAAAAGTTTCACACCATGGATGTTGCTCCCCACCGCTCGCACAAGGCCGGTCCGGATGAGCCCAGAATGGTCCTTTCGGTCGACCGCCTCGATTATTCGAAGGGGATCGTTAACCGGCTCAAGGGCTTCGAGTTCTTTTTGCAGAAATACCCTCAATGGCACGGCAAGGTATATATGAACATGATCGTGGTCCCCTCACGAACGGGGGTGAGCACCTATATGCAGATCAAAAAAAAGCTGGATGAGCTGGTGGGGCGCATCAACGGGGCCTATGGCAGCATATCGTGGACCCCGGTGGTGTACCAGTTCACATCCCTGCCCCACAATGAATTGATCGCCCAGTACCGGCGCAGCGACATCGCCCTGCTGACACCGCTTCGCGACGGCATGAACCTGGTGGCAAAGGAATACATTGCCTCCCTTACCGACCAGAGGGGGGTGTTGATCCTGAGTGAATTTACCGGGGCAGCCAAGGAGCTTAGCGAGTCGCTGGTGATCAACCCCAACAGCTATCACGCCATTGCCGATGCCATTGCCGAGGGGCTGGAAATTCCCGAAAAGGAAAAGGTCAGGGGCAACAGCATCATGCAGAAGCGGCTGCGGAGGTATACCGTGACCCGGTGGGCCACCGAATTTGTCGGCGGGGTGCTGGAATCGAGCAAGCTTTCGCAGGATTCGGTCAGGAACAAAATGCTGAACCCCGAAATGACCCGGCAGATCGTTAAGGGGTTCAGAGAGGCCGGCAGGCGGATGATGATCTTTAATTACGACGGAACCCTGGTGCCTTATACCAAATACCCGGCGGCGGCCGAACCATCGGCCGAACTGCTCGACCTGCTTCGCGACCTGAATGCCCTGCCCAATAACGATGTGGTGGTCATCAGCGGGCGAAGCAAGGAGGAACTCAACGAATGGCTGGGCCATTTGCCGCTTAACCTGACAGCCGAACACGGGGCCTGGATACGGCAGGGGGGGCAGAAAAAATGGAAGCTGTTCAAACCATTGTCCAATAACTGGAAGCCCGACGTGACCGACATCATGGAAATGTATGCCGACCGGCTGCCCGGAGCCTATATCAAGGAACACGAATACTCGGTTGCCTGGCATTACCACAGGGCCGACCGGGGACATGCCGCTCCGCTGGCCTCCGAACTCGGCGACCATCTTCTGTCGATCACCACAAACAGCGACGCCCAGGTAGTGACGGGGCCGGGGATCATTGAAGTAGCCAACAACGGCATCAACAAGGGAGAACTGGCCATGCACTGGCTCCGCAGGAAGAATTATGACTTTGTGCTGGCCCTGGGTGCGGGATGGTCGGACGAGATCCTGTTTCAGACCATTCCGCCCGAGTCCTGGACCATCAGGGTGGGGGTCACCCAAACGTCCGCCCGCTTTGTGATGGGGCAACAACAGGAAGCCATTGATTTGCTCGAAAAGCTTAAGTCCGGGGAGGAGAAATAAGGCAGCAGGCTTTATTTTACGTACACGGTCTTGATGTTCGTGAATTCGCGGATGCCCACTTCAGAGAGCTCCCTTCCATAACCGCTTTGGCCAATGCCTCCGAAAGGCAACCGGGGGTCCGACTGTACCTGTTCGTTCACAAAACAGCAACCGGCATTCAATCCGTATTCGGCAATCCGTTGTCCCCTGGATGTATCGGAAGTAAATACGGCAGCCCCAAGCCCAAACACGCTGTCATTGGCCTTGCGGATGGCCTCTGCTTCGTCCGCTGCCCCGGTGATGGCCGCTACCGGGCCGAATAACTCCTCATCCCAGGCGGGCATGCCCGGTTTCACGTTGGTGAGTATGCTCGGCGGGTACCAGGCTCCCTCCCTTTCGGGCACCTCTCCCCCCAGCAGGCAGCGGGCTCCCTTTTCAATACTGCGCATCACCTGTGTATGCAGCTCGTCGCGCAGGTCGATGCTGGCCTGGGGTCCTACGTCCGTTGCCCGATCCATGGGGTCGCCCATAACCTTCGAAGCCATTTCCCTGACCAGGCCTTCCTCAAAGGCTTTAAGCAGCGGCTTTGCCACGATGAAGCGTTTGGCTGCGATGCAGCTTTGCCCCGAATTGATCAGGCGGCTGTTGGCACATGTCCTGATGGCCTGCTCCAGGTTGGCGTCTTCAAGGATGATGTAGGGGTCGCTGCCCCCAAGTTCGAGTACCGTTTTTTTGAGGCTTTCTCCGGCCTTTGCGGCCACGGCCCTGCCGGCCCCGACGCTTCCGGTAAGGGTAGCTGCCTGTACATGCGGATCCTCAATAACCTGCGCCACCTTTTTCCCGGGTATTTTCAAGACAGAGAACAAGTGTTCGGGAAAGCCCGCCTCAATGAAGACCGAGGCGATCATCAGGGCCGATCCGGTGACGTTCGAAGCATGCTTGAGCAAGGCGGCATTTCCCGCCATCAGGGCAGGGGCGGCAAAACGGAAAACCTGCCAGAATGGAAAGTTCCAGGGCATGACCGCCAGGATCACACCAAGGGGACGGTAGGCAATGTAGCTGCGGCTTGCCCCGGTGGGCACGGCCTCGTTGGACAGGAAGCTTTCGGCATGGTCTGCATAGTATGCGCAGACCCCAGCGCATTTCTCCACCTCGGCCACCGACTGTTTGATGGGTTTGCCCATTTCCAGGGTGATCATCCGTGCATATTGTTCCGAATGCTGCCGCAACACGGAGGCCGCCTTTTCCATCAGATGGCGGCGGTCCGAAAAAGCGCTCCCGGCCCACTGAGCCTGGGCGGCAGCGGCCAGTTCAATGATCTCCCGGGTCTCTTCGGGGGTATGTTCTTCGTAGGTGGTGATGGTCTGGTTGTTGACGGGATTTGCGGATCGTAGCATAGTGGACAGGTAGTTTGGTAGAGAATGTGTATGGACCGTGTTATTTCGGTGTGGAGAACGGACAATGGCCGTTTCAGTCTTTGTTCCGACCCTCAAGGATCACCCGGGTCCGGGGCAGGCATTGAGGGTATTCGCGCTGGATGAACTCCACCAGCTTTTCCCTGATGTATACCCTGAGTTCCCAGGCATTGGGCGAGGTATCGGCACTCATCAGGGCCCTGAGCTCCAATGTATGTTCTTTGGCATCGGTTACCTGGAGCACGTTCACCTTTTTGTCCCAGTAAGTGTTGCCCTCGAGCAGACGGGTAAGTTCGTCGCGCAGGGCCGGGATGGGGATGGTGTAATCGGTATAAATGAATACTGTGCCCAGTATATCGGCCGAAGTCCTGGTCCAGTTCTGAAAGGGGCTGTCGAGAAAATAGGTGGTGGGCAGCACCAGCCGGCGTTTGTCCCAGATCCTGACCACCACATAGGTGAGGTTGATTTCCTCGATCCACCCCCATTCGTTTTCGACAATCACCACGTCGTCGAGTCTGATGGGCTGGGTTATTGCGATCTGGAAGCCTGCCAGTACGGTCCCGAGCGCTTTTTGTGCTGCAAGGCCGATGACAAGGCCGGCAATGCCTGCAGAGGCGAACAGGCTGACCCCGATATTACGGACCCCCTCAAAGAGCATCAGGGTAAAGCCGGTAGCGATCACGATCACAATAAACACCAGGATCTTTTCCAGGATGTTGTACTGGGTATGCACCTTCCGCATACGGAGGTTATCGGCAATGCCGGTGTCGTAACGTGCCAGCAGCTTGTTCTTGGCGGTGCGTATGATGGCGATGACAATCCAGGTAATGCCCACGGCCATCAGTATGGCGCCCAGGGTCCGGACAGTAGGGTGCATGTTTTTTGGGATGAAATCCATCAGGCCGACGCCTCCGGTGATGAACATGGCAACAAGGATGATCAGTACCGGTGAGACAAAACGTTTGAAATATTTCATAATCCAAAGACTATTTTTCTGACTAATTTAATAAAAATCGTCTAAATAGGCCCCCTCCCGGCTAAACATATTATCCTAATTTTGTATCCGATACCGCTTGTTATGGGAACCACGACATTGATCTTCAAAATGCCCCCCGATTATTCCGGTCAGATGCTACAGCAGGCCATTGCCCAGAAACTGGGGATTCGGCATTTTTCATGGCAGCTGGAAGCCAGCAGCCTGGATGCACGCAACAAGCGCAATATCCACTGGCGTCTGCAGCTGAAGGTAGTTTCGGACGAGATCGCCGGCACAGAGGCCGCTGCAGAAGAAAGCCTGGTGATACCCCGCAGCCTGCGAAAGGCCGGCATCCTGGTGGTGGGCAGCGGGCCGGCCGGTTTTTTCTGTGCCTATGCACTGCAGAAAGCCGGTTTCTCCACCACCCTGATCGAGAGGGGTTCGGAGGTGATAAAACGAAAGCGGTCGGTAAACAGTTTCGAACGCAACGGCCTGTTTGACCCCTGCAACAATTATGCTTTTGGCGAAGGGGGTGCGGGCACTTTCTCAGACGGCAAACTGACCTCCCGGTCGAAACATATTTCCCTGGAACGAAGTTTCATCCTCTCTAAGTACATTGAAGCCGGGGCGCCCCCCGAAATCAGCCACATGGCCCACCCGCACCTGGGTACCGACAAGCTGGTAAAGATCGTGGGCAATCTGCGTCAGCACTACCTGGAAGCAGGGGGAAAGATTTTGTTTGATACCCTACTGAAAGACATCGTGGTCAAAAAAGGCCGGGTTGTTGAAGCCGTCACCACGGCGGGGCATCTGACAGCCGATGCGTTTTTTCTGGCTCCCGGGCATTCGGCATTCGAAACCTACCGCATGCTCATGCGGAGGGGTGTGGCCTTCCGGACCAAGGGTTTTGCCATCGGCAGCCGGATGGAACATCCCCAGGAGGTGATCAATCTGGCCCAATGGGGGCGGCCGTCGCTTCCAGGTGTCAAGGCGGCGGAGTACCGCCTCAGTTCACCGGCCAACGGAAAAAACCGGGTGTATTCGTTCTGTATGTGCCCGGGGGGAACGGTGGTTCCGGCCACGGCCTATGCCCATACCAACATCGTGAACGGGATGAGTTATTACAACCGGGGCGGGCGGTTTGCCAATGCTGCCTGCGTGGCAGGCATCCATCCGGCCGAACTTGCCGGCCGCGATGTCGGCCCTGCCGAAGCACTGGATCTTCTGGAAGACCTTGAGCGGGCTTTTTACGAATTGGCGGGTGGGTATGCGGCCCCGGTCTGCAGCATCCGCGATTTTACGCAGGCCCTGTTGCGTAAAACCACCTTTGAGACCAGCTATCCGCTGGGAGTTGTGCCCGCCCCTTTATGGGAAATGCTGCCCCCGCCCGTGGTGAGTGCAATGAAAGCCGGCCTGATAGAATTTGCGAGGAAAATGAAGGGGTTCGACACCGGCAATTTGCTCGGACTGGAAAGCAAAACCTCATCGCCCGTTCAGGTAGTCAGGGAACCCTCCGGGCGCTGCGCCGGCTTCGACAATTTGTATATTGTCGGCGAGGGGAGCGGCTATGCCGGGGGCATTGTTTCGAGTGCCGCTGACGGACTGAGGGCGGCATTGTCTTTTGCCGGGGCCTGAGCAGCCATGGCCTGGAAGTGGCCTCAGACAGATCAGAAAAAAAAGCCCATGACAACACGGGAAGTATACGATGTGATCGTGGTGGGAGCCGGGGCTTCAGGGATGATCGCGGCTGGCAGGGCGGCCAGGATGGGAGCCAGGGTGTTGCTTGTCGAGAAAATGCCCCGGCCGGGACGGAAGCTGCTGATCACCGGCAAGGGCCGCTGCAACATCACCCACGATGCCGTCCCGGAGGTATATTACCAGAACATTTTTCCCCAAGGACGTTTCCTCAGGCATGCGTTCAAGGTCTTTTTTACGGCCGACATTCTGAAAATACTGCACGACAGGGGGGTAAGCACCACTACCGAAAGGGGCAGAAGGGTTTTTCCGGTAAGCAACAGCGCCCTTGACGTGGTGAGGGCCCTCAGTCAATGGATGAGCGAATACCCCCTGACTGTCCGATACCGCTCCAGGGTCACGGAGGTGTTGGCAGAGAATGGCCGGGTCAAGGGCGTCTGTGTTGAAGGGGAGGGTGGGAGCAGCTTTTTTTATGGCAGCAAGGTGATCCTTTGTACCGGGGGGAAATCATACCCGGCTACGGGTTCGACCGGCGATGGCTATGACCTGGCCCGCCGCCTGGGACACAGCCTTACCGACATACACCCGGCCCTTGTGCCCCTGCTCACCGAAGGCGATCTGGCCGGAAGGCTTCAGGGGCTGGGCCTTAAGCATGTGAATGCAGTGGTGTGGGCCGATGGAAAAAAGCAGGCGGAGGAATTCGGCGAATTGATGTTTGCCCATTACGGGCTTACCGGTCCCATCATACTCAGCCTCAGCCGCGGGGTGGTCGGGGCCTTGTCGGAAGGCAAACGGGTGGAGATCGCTATTGACCTGAAGCCCGCATTGGACCAGAAAAAACTTGATGCCAGGTTGCTGCGCGATTTGAACGCACATGGGAAAAAACAACTGGAGAACCTGTTCAAGTCCTGGCTTCCCTCCAAGCTCATCCCGGTATTCCTCGATCTGCTCAACATCGAAGGGAAAAAACCCTGTCACCAGATGGGGGCAGGGGAACGTAAAAAGATATTGTTGCTGATGAAAGACTTCCGGTTTGTGGTGAAGGGGCATCCGGGCTTTCAGGAAGCCATCATCACCGCCGGCGGGATCCCTACCGCCGAGATCCGTTCCAGGACCATGGAGTCCAAAATCGTCAATGGCCTGTACTTTGCAGGGGAGTTGATTGACCTGGACGCCAATACAGGAGGATTTAACCTTCAGATCGCCTTTTCGACAGCCTGGCTGGCGGGCGGATCGGCTGCCGGGTAACATGCCCGCCTGGGCGCACTCTGTTTTTTTGCTGTTTTGTCCCACCAACAGATTGCTCCCGGTTTCCGGAATGCCGCCGAGGTTGAAGCCGAACCGGCCCGGGGGGTTACATGGGTTTCAGTTTCAGGGCGTCTGTGATGATTTGCCGGTGATCGAAGGCCAGGGATGCCTCCCTCCAGTTTGCTGCCACCATGGCTTCTGCGGCATCGGAACCGGCACTCAGGTTATTCAGGTCGGCCTCTGCCAGAAAAGCCACCGATACGCTGCGTCCCCTGGGATCCCGTCCGGGCTTCGAATAAACGCCCACCAGGCGCAAATTCCTGATCACAAGGCCTGTTTCCTCCCTGGTTTCCCTGATGCAGGCGGCTTCTGCGGTTTCATCCTCTTCAACAAACCCCCCCGGCAAGGCAAGCCGACCCTCAAAAGGGGGGTTGCTGCGCCTGATCAGGACCACGGCATTACCATCAAATAGTACACAATCAACGGTTAAGGCACAATTGTATCTCATAATTTTGGCTTATTATTCTGTGCATTGCATCGACTTTAAAAATACGTAAAATTAACACCGGAATGATTTTTGCCTTTACACTAGTAAAATCTTTTGTTATGGACGAGAAAGAGCGAATGATCCAGGAGCAGCTTTTAGACAGGGATATTTACGCCGGAACAGTAATCCGTGCCATGAGGGAGGTAGACCGCAGCCTGTTTGTGCCCGACGATCTCAAAGACAGGGCCTGGGACGACAATCCCCTGCCCATTGGCCGTGGGCAGACTATCAGCCAGCCCTATATTGTGGCCTATATGGCACAGGAAATGGACCTCAAGCCCGACGATGTGGTGCTTGAGGTGGGCAGCGGGTGCGGATACAATGCGGCGGTGCTGTCAAAAATGGTGTCCCATGTATACAGTGTTGAAATTGTTGAGTGGCTGGCCAAACTGGCCCGGAAGAACCTGATGAAGGCCGGGATCATCAATGTGAATGTACGGTACGGCAACGGCTACGAGGGCTGGTTCGATCATGGGCCCTACGACAAGATCATGCTCACGGCGGCTGCTCCCGTTATCCCCAGACCCCTGAAAGAGCAGTTGAAGCTGGGGGGCATGATGCTGGCTCCTGTGGGCAGCGGGTTGCAAAAACTGATGCGCATCGAAAAAAAGGCAGAGGACGAGTTTGTGGAGCATGATCTGATCCCGGTACGTTTTGTGCCCATGACAGGCGAAGACCAGGGGTAAACATCGTGAACGAAGCTGTTGCGCCCTGGCCACAACGGATTTCCACAATTGTGGTCTATAAACCCCAGGGGTAGGTGTCGGGGGTCATGCTGAGGTCGGCCTTCGAAGTGATCGGGTGCAATGCCCTGGTTTTGTCCAGGAAAAGAAAGGCATCGTAACGATCGGAGATCAGGCTTGGTACATAATTGCCGTGGCGTTCCATTTCAGGGCGGTATACCACCCCGATGGCCCTGTGGTCGAAATGCCTTTTTAGGGGTGCTTTGTCCTTCATATGCGAGGTTATGATCAGTTTGCTGGCGGGAGTTGTTTCATGCAGGACGGCTTCCCAGCTGCCCTCACGCGCTTCCGGGACCTTCATCTCTTCCATGGGTGCGCCCCAGCTTCTGCCGGCGATCACCGATCCTTGGTAGGAGCCAATGCCGACCAAAACGCAGGCTTCCCGGCCCCATCTTTCCCTGACCAGCTGCCCCACGTTCACGATGCCCGACCGCCCCATATCGGTAGCACGTGCATCGCCGATATGGGTATTGTGCTCCCAGACAACGGCTTTTGACCCTTCGCCATGGAATTCAAGCAGTTTTTCGAGGGTATCGCTCATGTGGGTATCGCGAATATTCCAGGAGCCGCTCCCCCCGGCTATCATTGAACGGTAGTAGCGTTCAGCATTTACTGCGGTCAGGGCATTTTGTTCTACATTAAAGGGTGCCTCCCGGTCGCCGTCGTAATAAACGGCCCTGGACCTGATCTTGTTGAGCAGCTCCAACACTTCATTCTGGCAGGATTCGGATACAAAGCGGGTGGCAGCGGCATAATCCGAACCTTCCCTGTGGTATGGTTCGAGGCATTCAAGAGCTTTTTGTGCGGTGGCTACCGCATCGGGGTCATGCTTTTTCAGATAACCCATAACGGCTTCCAGTGATTCCCACAAACTGTACACGTCCAGTCCGTAAAAGCCTGACTGTTGATCCCATGTTTTTGGCCGGTTATGGGCTTTGAGCCATTCCATCAATGCAGCCACCTCCCAGTTGGCCCACATCCACGATGGCCATCTTCTGAATTGCTTTAATACCTCCAGCGAACTGTTCTCCGAACCGGGATAATTCTTCACATAGCGGTTGATACGGTAAACATCGGGCCAGTCGCCCTCTACCCCTATAATGTTGAATCCTTTTTCCTTTACCAGGTGTTGGGTGATGCGCGACCGCCAGGTATAATATTCGTGGGTGCCGTGCGAAGCCTCCCCGAGCAGAACGATCCGGGCATCCCCTATTGCATCGTACAAGGGTTCCAGGCTGCTTTCTGCATCGTAAGAGAGGGAAGCCATCAGGCCGGCCACGCCGGGTTCATTCTTTTTTCCGCGGTTTTTTGTAAACAACTTCATGACGGGTTTTTTTTCAGATCTTATGTTGTAACCCATGCAAAAACGAAACCAATGTAACGGGAGCCATGACCACAACCGGCTCGGGTCTCACTGTATCTGGTTTGTCTCCGATTCACCTTCGGGCCGCAAGGTGCCGGATGGTACAATATTTGTCTTTTTATTCCTGTCGGTAAATCCGGCGCAATAGCCGATATACATTGTTTCACTTTAAACCCAATCATTATGGCGATCAAAAAAGTATGGATTGATGAAGACTGCACGGCCTGTGAGCTGTGCGTGGACATTTGCCCGGAGGTGTTTGAACTTCCCGGCGATGTGGCTGTAGTAAAAGACGGTGCCGACCTCTCTGCCAACGAAGAAGGGATCAGGGAATCGGCCGAAAGTTGCCCCGTCGAAGTGATCCACTTCGAAGAAGAGTGAGCCGGGCGTGGCCATATGATGATGAAAAATTACACACCTGTTGATTTGCAGCCACTGTTTTGGGCGCAAGCTATTTACTGAACCATAAAAACTGTAAACGACCATGGCATTAAATTTTGATAAGTTTGCCCAGGAAGGGAATCATTTTGTGAACGAACTGGCCCGGTCGCTTGGCCATCCCGAAGAAACCGGAAGAACAAGCATCGTTTTGCGGGCAGTGTTGCATTCGTTGCGCGAACGGATCACCATCAGCGAATCCCTGCATTTGCTTTCGCAATTGCCCATGTTTCTTAAGGGAGTGTATGTGGATAACTGGAAATATCGCGAAAAACCCCTCGACCTGAACACCCGCGAAGAATTTGCCGGGGAGGTCGAAAAACATCAGGATCAATACGGCGAACGTGAGTTCAGCTGGGATATGTCGACCGAAAAGATCATACAGACGGTAATCTCCGCCCTGAATAAATATGTATCAAAAGGAGAATTCGAGGACATCATTGCCCAGCTTCCCGAAGACCTCAAGGGGCTGTTCCGCGAAAGCACTGAGGGTAAATAATTCACAAAGTTCAAAAATATGGCGTTTAACCTTTCAAGTACCGCATTTGAATATGGCGTAAGGATACCAAAGAACCATACCTGCGAGGGGGACGATGTATCCCCCTTGCTGCGCTGGGACGGGGAACCGAAAGAAACGGCAAGTTTCGCACTGATTATGGAAGATCCCGATGCTCCTGACGGAACCTTCACCCATTGGGTCGTTTATAATTTGCCACCTGATTGTCGCGAACTGGAAAAAATCATCCCCATCAGCAAGAAGCTCGACAACGGCGCTGTACAGGCAAAGAACGATTTCGGCAAGATCGGTTACAGGGGGCCCTGCCCCCCGAAAGGGGAGGAGCACCGGTATTATTTCAGGATCTTTGCCCTGAAAAAAAAGCTGCCCTTCGAATCCATTCAGAACGGCACCGATTTCTATCAGGCCATCAATGGTCTGGTCCTCGACAGGGCCGAATACATGGGGAAATACTGACTGCAGCTTCCCTAAGCCCCGAACTTGGACAGCTTCCCTGCATGGGCCATGGCTAGCGGCATGATCTCCTTTGACCGTATCATGCCCAGTTCGCCACCCACTGCGCTGACCTCATCAAACTTCATGCGGTAGGGTCCCCGGGTACCCGGTCCCATGATCAAAAGAGGCACCGGGTGCCAGCTGTGATTGCCCAAAGCTGCAGGCGTTGAATGATCGCCGGTGATGACCAGCACATCGGGCGGGTTTTCTGTGATCAGCGGCAGGGCCTTGTCCATTTCTTCAAGGGCGTTCACCTTACCTACTATATCGCCGTCTTCGCCCTTTTTGTCGGGATCCTTAAAATGGGCGAACACAAAATCGTGATCTTTCATGGCCTTTACCGTATCTTTCAGGATGTCCTCAGGGGTTTTTGCATCCGAGAACAGCTCCATGCCCAGCAGCCGGGCAATGCCCCTGTACATGGGATAACCGGCAACTGCCACCGGGTTCAGCCGGTAGCTTTCATGAAATGACGGCCAGTCGGGCAGTTGGGCGAAACCCCGGCTGATCAGCATATTGGCCCTGGGCTCATCTTTCAGAACCTCCCTTACCTGTTCCAGTATGTTTGCGGCAATACCGGCTGCCGTACTGTTTTCGAATGGGGGGCGGTTTGCCTCCAGGGGGGCTTTGCCGGTTTGCTGAGGATCTGTATCGCCCACTTCGGCATTAAGCTCATGACCCCTGATCACCATCAATGCCCTGTGTTCCGATTCGGTTTCGAAAAAAACCTCCGCTTTTTCCGTTTTTACTTCTTTTCTGATCTTTCCGAGCAGTTCCCTGTTTTTTTCGGTGGAAATTCTGCCGGCTCTTCTGTCGGTGATCTTACCCTGGCTATCAAGAGTGCAGAAGTTCATCCTTGCTGCCACATCCCCCTTCTTCAGCGAAAAGTCGACCCCCAGTGCGCTGAGCACACCCCGGCCGATCTGATATTCGATGGGGTCGTAACCGAAAAGCCCAAGATGGCCCGGTCCGCTGCCGGGAGTGATGCCCGGAGCTATGGGATGGGCCAGCCCGGTGGCCGACTGTTGGGCCAGGGCGTCGAGGTTGGGCGTATCGGCTATTTGCAGGGCCGTGCCCCGGCCATTGTTGTTGGTATCGCCAAGGCCGTCAAGAACCAGCATGACGATCTTTTTGTCGTTGACCTCTGCCAGTGACGACAGGGAAAACTTGTTGTTGTCTTTCATTTGGAGCAATCTTTAGGTTTCTATCATTTTTTTGAACTCTTTTTCGTCAAGGGTGGGGATGTTGCGTTTTTTTGCCTCATCGAGCTTGCTTCCGGGATTCTCCCCCACCACCAGGTAATCGGTATTGTCGCTGATGCCAGAGGTGGCCCGTCCGCCCAGGGCTTCGATTTTTTCCTTTGCTTCTTCGCGCCGGAAGTCTTCCAGCTCTCCGGTGATCACAAAGGTCTTTCCTTCCAGCCTGGATGATGTTCCCCGCATGTCCAGACCAATCTTCAATCCGGCCTCTTTGAGTTTTTCAATCATTTTCCGGTTGTCGGCATTGCTGAAAAAATGCGCGATGCTTTCGGCCGTTTCCTTCCCGATGTCGCTAATCGAAGCCAGATCTTCGGCACTGGCTTCCATCAGGCGATCGAGCGATTCGTATTCACGGGCAAGTATTCTTGCCGTTCGCGTGCCCACATGGCGGATACCCAGGGCATAAATGAACGAGCTCAGGGTAGTGTCTCGCGAATTGCGGATGGAATCGTGCAGTTTTTTTGAGGATTTTTCTGCGAATCCGGGCAACTGGCTCAGATCTTCGGTTTTTAGGGTGTAGAGGTCGGGCAGGCGTTTCACCATTTCGCGGTCGACCAGTTGCCCGATGGTTTTTGCGCCCAGTTCCTCAATGTTCATGGCCGGGCGGGAAGCAAAATGCTTCAGGCTGCCTTTCAGCTGGGCAGGACAGGATAATCCTGCCGGGCAAACCACATAGGCTCCTTCCCTGACCACCTCGGTATGGCATGCCGGGCATTTTCGGGGCATTTTATAGGTTTTTTCCCTTTTTTTTCCCGTTTTTTCCACCCGTCCCGAAATACCGGGAATGACATCCCCGGCTCTGAATATCTTTACCCTGTCGCCGGGGCGCACATCCTTGCGGTTCACCTCGTCTTCGTTGTGCAACGTGGCCCGGCTAACGGTAACCCCGCCCACATCCACCGGTTCAAGGAGTGCCACCGGGGTCAGGATCCCGCTGCGCCCAACCTGCACAACGATCTCCTTAAGGGTCGATACTTCCTGCCTCGGACTGAATTTCCAGGCAAAGGCCCACCGCGGGCTGCGCTGCCGCACGCCCAGTTTTTTTCTCAACGGACGGTCGTTGAGTTTGATCACAATGCCGTCGATCTCATAAGGCAGCTCCTCCCTTTTTTTCTCCATCGACCGGTGGTAGTCGCTGATCTGTTCGAAGGAGTTGCCTTTGCGTACTTCCGGATTGGTTTTCAGCCCCCACTTTTTGAATCGTTTCAACAGTTCCCAGTGGCTTTCAAACACATGTTCCGCAGGTTCAATGATCTCGTAGAAAAAGATATCCAGTGGTTTGTCGGCTACCTTGGCGGGATCCAGTTGCCGGACAATTCCGGCAGCAGCGTTCCGGGCATTGGCAAAGGGCTTTTCTCCCTTTTCGATCCTTTTTTTGTTCAGGTCATGAAAGTCGTCTTTGCCCATAAAGATCTCTCCCCTTACCGGCAAAAAATCGGGCAGCCCGTTTTCGTTGCTCAGCCTGAGCGGAAGCGAGCCTATGGTCTTTACATTGGCAGAAATGTCCTCGCCCGTTTCGCCGTCGCCCCGGGTCACTCCATGGCTGAACTCCCCATGTTCATATACCACTTCAACGGACAGCCCGTCGAACTTTGGTTCCATGATAAACTCCGGATTGTCCTTTCCGGTCTTTTTGCGTAGTTGCTTTAAAAAATGTTCCGCCTTTTCCTTTTTTTCGGATGAATCGAGGCTGAGCATCGGAGCGGCGTGCTTCTTTTTTTTCAGGGCGCCGGCCGGAGGGGCTCCAATTTTTTTGGTCGGGGAAACCCTGGAGCGATGCCCGGGAAAGGCTTCTTCCAGTTCGAGGAGGCGTTCAAACAGCCGGTCGTATTGTTTGTCGCTGATCTGCGGATCATTTTCCACATAGTAAAACTGATTGTGCTTTTCAATGGCCTCCCGCAATTGTCCGATCTCTTTCCCGGCTTGTTTTTCGGAAAGTTGTTCCGGATCCTTGAATTCCGGGAAAGGCGTTTTTATAAAGGGATTGCGGCTCATGATTTATTTTTTCTGGCATTTGGGACAGAAATAACCTCTTCTGCCCGACAATGTATAGCTGTTGACCTTTCCGCCACAACCCGGGCACTTCGCTCCCTGCTTTCGCTTGGGGATCAAATAGGAATCCGGGAGTTTGGCGGGATCTGCCTCCTTTTCAATGGCCTTTTTCAATACTTCTTGCATATGGCCGTAGAGTTTTTTCCCATCATCCGGGTCAAAACTGTTCGTCTTTTGCTTGGGGTGCATTCCGGCCTGGAACAGGATCTCGTCGGCGTATATATTTCCGATGCCTGCCATAAGGGATTGATTTGTCAGAAAACTTTTTATGGCCGACCTGGACTCTTTGAAGACAGATAAAAAATCGGCTTCGCTGATCTCCAGTGCATCGGGCCCCAGACCGGTTTTATCAATCCATGCATCCAGATTTTTGGTGAATTCGACTTTCCCGAGTTTTCGTTTGCTTATGTACATCAGCTGATGTCCGTTATCGAGCAAAAACAGGCATTTTGTGTATTCGGGCAGATCGGAGGTTTGCTTTGAATACTTCAGAAGACCCGTCATGCCAAAATGCATGATCAGGGCGTTTGAAGAGGACATGAGCAAAAAGAGGTATTTTCCCCTTCGTGAACTTTCCTGGGGCTTTTTTCCCTTAACGTATTTATCGAGGGTGGATTTGGCAACACCGATAAATTTGCTGTCGGTTACCTCAATATCTTCGATTGTGGTATCCAGGGCCTTGTCGGCCTGCTTTTTGAACAGTTCCACATCGGGCAGTTCGGGCATGACGTTTGTTTTTTTTCGGGGATTGGCGACCTGGATGCAGCAGGCCATCCCTTATTGAAACATAGATTGAAACTCCCTGGCGTTTTTTACGGCATTGGCCTGGGCATCGTTATTGAAATATACATACAGGTGGTCTATACCGTTCAATCCCGTTAATCTTTTTCTCCATTCCTTAAGCTGTGCGGTCGAATAAAGATCGTGGTACCACTGTTTTTTTCCATGCATCCTAAGGTAGGCGGTGTTGCTGGTGACCACGGCATTTTCGGGCAAGCCCTCCGGTGCAGAAATCATGCAATACGTGAGCCCGTGCTTTTCCAGTACCTCGTACACCCCATCTTCGAACCAGGAGGGATGCCTGAATTCCATAACGTGGCAAAAACCGGAGTCGAGTTCCCTGGCCAGGGCCTCTATCCGTTCCGTGTCTTTGTGCAGGTTGCCGGGCAGCTGCCACAGAACGCAGCCAAGCTTATCGCCAAGCTTGTGGAGTGTTTTCTGAAAGGTGGCAAGACTTTGCCTGAAATCGCCGTCGGCATTGAGTTTTTTCATGTGGGTCAGGTACCGGTTGGCTTTAACCGAAAAACGGAAATGCTCCGTGGTCTGCTTCGCCCATTTCTCCAGCTCTTCCTTTTTCGGGAAGGAGTAGAAGGTGGCATTGATCTCGACGGTATCGAAATGCCGGGCGTAATAACCCAGCCATTCCTCCTTTGGGATATCCGCCGGATAGAACGCCCCTTTCCAGTCGTCGTAGGCATAACCGCTGCAGCCGATATGTACGTGCATCAGGGTGGCTTTGTTTTGTGTTTTTACGACCTAAAATCCCCCAAAGGAGAGATGGAAGCCCAGTGTGCCCGATGTTCTGTCGGCTCGGCGCTGAAAAGGGAAGGCGAAATAAGGCTCCAGGATAATGGCCCCGAACAGGTTAATCCTCCAGGCGATGCCGGCACTGTACACCGGAATGCGTTGGTCTTCCTCCCGGGGAGGTTCCCATTGGAATTCGATATTGTCAAAATCGTGCCATGCCAGCCCCCCGTCGGCAAACAGCACCAGATCGCTGAACAGAAAACGGGAGCTGATCAGGGCGAGCTGTTCGGGGCCGGTAAAGGGATAGCGCAGTTCGGCATTGACCACGGCGATCTTGCTGCCCACCAGGTTGTTGATCGACAGCAGCCCGGCTTCTGTTCCGGTGGGTTGCCGCAGGGCCCTGAAGCTATATCCCCTTACGAAAAATGGATTCCCGACATAAATGGGCTGTACGGCATCGGCATCGGGGCCGTAGCGCCCGAAGTGCATGATGCGGAACGCCAAGCTTGCCGGGGGTATGAACAGATAATTGCGGTAGTCGGCCATAAGGCCCCAAAAGCCAAACTCCCCGAATGTCCGGTCGACCTGGAAGCGGTAGCGGTGACCGCTCATGGGCGAGGTCATGCCGAACCTTGAATAATCGCCTACATAGGCCAGGTGGCCCCTGTACAGGAAAAAGGATTCAGGGGCATCGACGCGATGTTCTTCCCGCCCGATGAGCACCCCTCCCGAATAATAGTGGTTGATGCTGTCGCGTCTGAAGCTGTACATGCTGGCAGACGCCCCTCCCTCGAAGCGGAGATGCCGCGACAGGGGATATTGTGCAAAGCCCCCGAGTTCATCCTCGAAAACCCTTTGCTCGATCACAATGAGGTTGTCGACAATGGTTCCCTCGATGGTGTCGCGTTGGGCAGTGGCAAAGGCCGAGCGGTAGGGGATGTGGGAGAACACACCGCCCCAGTTTGTCCTGCTGGACTGGTTGAGGTAGACCACCTGCCCGGCAATGTCGTAGATGCGGCCCTGAGCTTGTATGGCGGCCATCAGGATGTTTTCCCTCAGCATGTCGCCGAACAGGAAGCTGACCCCTCCTGCCATACCGGTGCCGAAGCGGCTGACGCCGACACCGATGCCGGCGCTGCCGATGTGCTCGAGGGTGAAACGCGGTTCGTAATCCCGGAGCGTAAACTCTGCCGGATCGGTTAGCGGCCGCCATTCCAGGTATTCGTCCACAATATTTTGGGGCGGGTCAATATCGGCAAGGATCAGTTTTGCCGGCGAAAGGTCGACATCCGCTGCGGTAAACTCCGGCCCGTCCAGATCGTCGACGTGGACCTTGTGCAATTCGTAGCCGCTGTCGTAGTAGAGGATGTATACCAGTTCTCCACTGTCGATGGCAATGTCGAAAGCCGGCGACCGGGAACTGATGCCGCTGATGCCGGTTCCCAGATCGGTCACCTTATTGACCTCCCCGCTGTTGCGGTGATAGCGGAACAGGTTGCGGTGGCCGTCGGCGTTGGAAATGAAATAGATCTCCTCGCCTCCGGGACCGTATTTGGGATTGAGTATGTCGGCTCCCGGAAGGATGTCGATCACGCTTACCTCACCGGTTTGCATGTCGTATTCGGCCAGACGGAACCTCCCGTACCGGATCTCTTCGAAATCCGTATCGCTCTCCCTGTCGGTGACAAAGGCAATGGTTGTTCCATCGGGCGACCAGGCCGGGTGCATCACCGAGTACCTGTCGTCGGTAAGCTGGGTGGTTTCTTCGTTGTCGAGGTCGTATACATAAAGATCGCTTTTGCCATGTTGCAGCCCCGACAGGGCGATCAGGTTGCCGGCTGGCGACCAGTGGGGGTTGCTGAAGGCATCGACCCCTTCCGGGCGGATCCTTTCGGTTATCCTGCCGGTTTCCAGGTCGGCGATCACCAGCTGATTGCGGCCCCGGGCAAAGACGGTGAGGGCAAAGCGGGTCCCTCCGGGATCCCAGGTGCCGGCCGACTCCAGGTAGCTGTACTCATCGATCCGGGTATCGCGGATAACGTTGGTGATCCTTTGGCTGATTTCCCGGCGGGGTATATTGGCCAGGAAAAAATCGAGGGTGATGACATTTTTGTCCGAAATAAACACCAGGTTTTCCCCATCGGGGCTCACAGCAGGTGCAATGTTCATTTCGCCGGCATTGTCGGCGTCGAACAGCCGTTCTCCGACGCTTACTTCTTTTTGGTCGATATGCGGTCCAAAGGTTGAACGAAGATCATCGGCCCACACTTCAGAGATCGAGTCGGGGGTATAACCGGTAAGGCCCTCAAGGGCAGGGGCGAAACCCTGACGGGCAGTGTTGATGAACAGCGGCAGGATGACATCGTCGCCAAACCTGCCTCCGACATATGCCAGGAATACATGTCCCCAGCGGTAAGGGAAGTAATTATGGGGTTCCTCACTCATTTGCCGCAGGGTGGGTATGTCGTCCCTGCCCACGGCGTCGCGCATCCACATGGCCGTATGCACATCCGAGCTTCCAATCGACAGGTATTCGGCCATGCCTTCGATCATCCAGAAAGGGATGTTTTGCAATGACCGTATCCCGATCTGCCGGTCGGGTCCGGTAATTAAATAAAACTGAAAAACGTGGACCATTTCGTGGCCCAGCACATGGTCGGTGTCCCTTTTTGAGGGCGACAGGGGCATGACCACCCGCCTCCGCGTGCCTTCGGTGACCCCCCCGACGCCAACCCCGATCAGGTCCTGTATTACGGTGGTTTGCTGGAAATCCGCATGGTTGTTGTACAGTATGATGGGGGTTTTTTCGTCGATGGTGTCCAGAAAGATGCGCTGATTCCTCTGGTACCACCGCTCGCACAACTGGGCGAACTCTTTGACCACTTCTTCGTTGTCGAGGTAGTGATAGAGCAGGAAGTTAGGCGTTTCGTAAATCCTGAAATCGAAGTCTTCATAAGTGACCTTGTTCCTCCCGAAATGCTGGGCCGGGGAATGGTGGGCGGACAACAGCAATAGGATCAGTCCAAGGGCAATGCAGGCGCGTAGCTTCATGGTGGGTATTTTTTTTGGATTGGGTTGGATACTGGTGACCCATCGATAGATGGGCATCATGCATCCATAATCCAAATAACATACCACCTACCGGCTTGCCATCCGGTGACCCATTTGGCCCCTGGAGGCCTAACGAGTTGATATGCAACGCTTAGCAAGGAAAGGAGGCGCAGGTTTTTGTCCCAGGCAAAAAGGGGTTAAGCAGGAAGCTTTGTGGAATGTTTTTCCTGTTATGGGAAAAGTTTACACCTGCAACAAGGCTGCTTTTAGGGTACAGGGATCAGGCCGGCGGTTCGGTTTGTTCATGGCCGCCGGAAACCGGGCAGAAGGGTGTTTATATGCGCCGACTCAGCAAAAATGCACAGGGGCCGGGTTCAATAATGGCCGGCTGCATCCTCATAGGTTTCGTGAAGTGTGCCTGCCGGATGCTCTGAGGGCGCATACAGGGTATACAACTTCAGTTCATTGACGCCGGTGTTCCTGATCTCGTGCCAGTACCCGGCCGGGATCATGATGGCCCAGTCTCCTTCAACGTGGGCGTCGAAGTCGAGCTCATCGGCCGTCTGCCCCATCAGTACCCTGGCCTGCCCTTGTTCGATCCGGATAAACTGATCGTGGTCCTCATGTACTTCCAGATCGATCGATTCGCCGGGTTGAAGCGTCATCAGCACCATCTGCATATAGGGTCCGGTCCAGACCGCAATGCGGTAATGCGGGTTGGCCAGCGTGGCAGCTTCAATGTCCAGCACCCAGGGGTTGGGTCCCATGTCTTCGTCCAGTGCTTCGACCATTCTTACCGGTTCGGCTTCGACCTCGTTGGCGGGGTCGGGCCTGGGCTCGCATCCCGAAACGATCAGGGCCAGCAGCAGGCTTGCTGCAGCCAGTAATGGGATTCTGATAAAGGGTACCTTCTTCATGACAGTTTTTTTAAGAATGAAACACAATGCTCTTTTGGAAGAGAGCATCAAGTTACTCAATATATTCAAAACCTCAAACATTGGCTGGAACTTTTTGTGCAGCCCCGGGGGCCGGGCAGGCGATGTTGTGGAAGATGGGCAACAAACGGGTATGTTTGTCCCCATAAAGACCGGGACCGGCAGCATCCCGGACGATAAAAAAGCCGTCTTATCGCCATTATCCGGGGCAGGGGTGTAAACCCCGGCGATTTCGGCTTTTTTGGAACAATGTTTGGCCATGCATTCCTTAAGTAAACAAACGGTAATATGTAAAGAACAAAACAATGAGTCCTACTTCTGATGAGATCAAAAAACAGGAAATCGTTGACCAGCTGGTCTGGAACAACAGTGTCGACGCCAATGACGTGCGTGTGGAAGTGATCAACGGCATGGTAACCCTCGAAGGCACGGTGCCCAGTTATGCCGCAAAAATGGCCGCCGAACGTGAGGCCTACCTGGTAAGCGGAGTTACTTCAGTAGAAAACCTGATTGAGGTGGAATTGCCTGCAGAGGTGCCTCCTCCCGGGGATGTGGAGATTGCCCGGAATGTAGAATCCAAGTTGTTGTGGAACAACCAGATCAATGCGGCCGGGATCAGCGTCCGTTCTGAAAACGGGGTGGTCACCCTAACGGGCAGTGTAGACAGCTATTGGGAAAAGAACCTGGCAGAAGGCATTGCCGCTTCTTCTCAGGGCGTGATGCAGGTGATCAACGAATTGGTGGTGGTGCCCAAAATCTCTGCCATCGATGCGGATGTGGAGGAAGACATCAGAAGGGCATTTCGCAGAAGCGCCCTGGTCGACGAAACTTCCGTAGATGTCAGTGTCAGTAACGGGATCGCCCATCTGAGCGGTACGGTGCCTTTCTATGCCATGAAAAGGGAAGCCATCGACATTGCCGTTTTTACCACCGGGGTTGTCGATGTAGTTGACAACATCAGCATTTCTTACGAATAGGGTGTTTGCTCCGCATAGGTTATGTTCCGGATCACCCCCTCATCAATGACCGGGATGGTCTTGCGGGCAAATTCATGGTCCGGTACGCAGCATGTTTTTTTATGCCATAAGTTGGAAAAGACCATTATTGTTGGCTGTTGGCTTTTGGCTGTTGGCTTTTGGCTGTTGGATTTTGGTTTTCTACTTTCTACTTTCTACTTTCTACCTTCTACCTTCTACCTTCTACCTTCCACCCACGATCCTCCATGTTTCCGGAAGCGCTAACGGCACCTGACCCGGCTCATTTCTTCCCGAAGCGACCGAAAAACACCTCCACCACCCGCTCGAATTGTTTCCTGAGTACAATCAGCCGGTTTTCGTTGATTTCCATTTTGACCCGGTCGAACCAACGCTCATCCAGGTAAAGGCATCGGTTCATTTCAATTTGTATCCAAGGGATGGGGGCATTCCCGTATTTCCGGGTAATGTAACCACCGGCAAAGGGTTTGTTGATGGTCAGGTGTTCTTTTTCAAGGTTGAAAACCTCGAGGAAGGCCTCTGCCAGCATCCTGGTAACGGCCGGATCGCAGGCTTTTCCGTAATTGTCGCCCAGGGTGATTACCGGGCGTTTGCTGCCTGGATCGGGGGCAATGGCAGGGGCTTCTGCAGCCATTGAATGGCAATCGAAGGCGATATCAATGCCGGGATGCCGGATGGCTTGCCGGATGCGCTGGTGAAAATCATCGTAATACTTGCTCAGCAAGCGGTCGATCAGATGGGCGTCTTTGTGGTAATGGTCTTTGTATATTTTTTTATTGTAGCAGGTGTGGCTTTTGACCACGCCGTCGGGATTGGCCGGCGGAAGGTCGTCTGGAGGGCGGTTCGGATCGACCACAGCCCGCAGGATATCGGTGCTGACAATCCTGAGTGCAGTCCCTTCGAGGTGGTAGAGAGTTTTTGTGAAGGCATCCGAGTCTTCGATCAGCTCATGCTTGCCCAGCCTTAATTTGTCTTCCACTTCGGGAGGGATGGTATCGCCCCCATGCGGAATGGATATCAATAGGGGATAGGGTTTTGTCATCTGTTCATGAATCTATGTTTCGGTAATAAGCTGAAGGGAAAAATGGTGAAGCGTCGAATGTTTGAATTGTATGAAATGTATGAAATGTATGAAATGTATGAAATGT
>PWJC01000120.1 GCA_003560165.1 Bacteroidales bacterium | reverse complement strand
AGAAGAAAGAAAGAACGACTTTTTGACCTTTCGACATTTCGACTTTTCAGACTTTTCAGACTGATTTTGACGCAGGGTCCACAGCGAGCGGCGATTTTTCTTTTTGGTACTTTTTCTTTTGATCGCCAAAAGAAAAAGTACAACCAAGGGAAAAGAAACGAAACTGGAAAGCAGAAGGAAAAGGGAAGACGGAAGGTAGTAAGTAGTATGTAGTAAGTAGTAAGTAGTATGTAGTAAGTAGTAGGTAGGATGAAGAACGTTGAAAAGTTGAAGCTTAAACCCATTAAACTTTTAAACTTTTAAACCTGTTTGGGGTTTTCCAAGGTTTTATCAATCGCACTGCCTGCGGGCTGAAGTGAAATGACGTTTTGACTTTATTTTCCTGTTTACCAAAATACTTGATGAAAAAATGAAAAGAGCGAAAAAAATCCGATTGGGCATTTTTCTGTTTGTCAGTGCCGCGCTGTTACTGATCCTGATCGCTTACATGACCGCCCAGGCCCTGTTTGAGCGAAAAGACACCTATTATGTGGCTTACCAGGACGTATCGGTAAGTGGGCTGGAGGTGGGCTCTTCGGTGAAATTCCTGGGCATCAATGTGGGTTCGGTGACTGATATCCGGATCGACCCCGACGACGTAAATACCATCATTGTCGAACTGGCCGTTAAGGAAAATACCCCCGTGAAGGAAGATGCTGTGGCCGACATCATTTCGCTGGGCATTACCGGGCTGAAGGCCATCGAGATCAGGGGAGGCACCCAGGAGGCCGACCTTCTGCAGGAGGGCAAATACATTGCTCAGGGGGCTTCGTTAGCAGAAGACATTACCGGGCAGGCCGAGGTGATCGCCTACAAGCTCGAACTGGTACTGAACAACCTTCATGAGTTTACCGAACCCGAAAACATGAGGGCCTTCCGTGAAACGGCCGAAAGCATTACCGCCTTTGCCGGGCAGGCATCGGGCAGCCTTTCGCGCATTGACGAAGTGGTGGCCGAGAACCGCGACGATATCCGGCAGGTCATAACCGCGATGAGTGGCATCAGCGGTGAACTTGAACTGACGGCCGATCAGCTTTCGATGGCCATTTCGCGTTTCAATGAGATCATGCAGGGAGATACCCTTGGGCAGATGCTTGCTAATTTTCGCGACATTTCCATTACACTGAAGGAAAACGAACTCGACGCCCTGATCGAGGGCCTGGCTGTGGCCACCACCGAAACACAGAAACTGCTTACGCAGATCGGCCACGATATCGACCGGGGGGCCATTAGCCTCACCGAGAACCTCCACCTGCTGGAACAAACCCTGAACAACCTCCACGATATCTCCCGTCAGGTCAGCACCAACCCTTCGGTGCTGGTCAGAAGGCCAAGGATACACAACGCGCCCGATCAGCGGCTGATCGATCCCTGATGCCCGGGATGTGACTCCAGAACGCCCGCGACCCGGCCGGGCACAATTCAAGACCCATGAAGAAAACACTGTATATATTCCTGATGCTGGCCGCGATACTGCCGGCCTGCCGCAGCGGCAGGTCAGTGGTCAACCACTACTACCTGCTGGAATTGCCCTCGCAGGCGGTTGAGAATGTCCGGGCAGAAACCCCGATGTTTCTGGGGAAGGCCGAAGTGTTCGATGTGCTGGTGGCCCCGTCCTATGCCTCCCACCAGATCGCTATCCGGGAAGAAAGTCACCGGATCCGTTATTTTTCGTTCAACGAATGGGCGATACGTCCGGGGGTTGCCCTTAGCGCGGCAGCCTTCAATTTTTTCAAACTCAGCGGAGCATTCACAGAGATCATCCATGGCTGGCGTACCGAAGATGTCGATTATCTGATCGAAACGGAGGTGTTTCACCTGGAGGTGGATGACAGGGACGGGCTGTTTCAGGCCAGGCTGCACCTGGAATTCACCGTGTCGAATGCGCGCAACGGCGAAATCCTTTACCGGCACCGGGCCGATCGATACGACGAATTACCGGAGAGAAGCCTGAACCTGTTTGCCGAAACTGTCAGCCGCCTGTTTGCCGACGAGCTCACCGCCTTTGTCCGGGCGTTGGGCGGGGAAGTCCGGTAGGCATACGGAGTCTTTTTCCAAAAGCCCCTAATCTTCTGTTGTGCATTCTGCCCATGACCAACAATAAAAAAAAACACCATCCAACCAGCTTTCGTGCCCAGGGCATTGTCTGCCACCTTGACGGCAACACCCTGCATGTTTCCGGGAAGCTGAGCTTTGACGAGGCCGCCGGTTTTGTCCGCTGGACACTGAAAACCGTCAGACCGCTCAGGCCTGAAAGACTGATCCTTGAACTTTCCGGGCTGGAATACATTGACAGTGCCGGGGTGATGGCCCTGGCTTATTTGCAGAACAAACTGGGGAAAAAGAAGATAAAAACCGAATTGACAGGGGGTTCGGAAAGCATCAACGAAAAGACAAAATTGTTCTCTCCCGGCCAGAGGGCAGAAAGACCCAGGTCTTACCGTCCAGGGGCATTTGAGTATGCCGGCTACCGCCTGCATCTGTTCTTTTCGTCTTACTTAATGGGATTTCTGATCCTTGCAGCCAATATTTCCTATTGGGGGCTGGTGGATCTGTTCAATAAACGGAGCAGGCGAAAGGGGGAGTTTGTCAACCAGGCCGTGCTGATCGGTGCGAATGCCGCGCTCATTGTCGTGTTTCTCTCCTTTGTTATCGGTTATGTGATCGCCCTGCATTCGGCGGGGCAGTTGCGGGTATTTGGCGCGAACATCTTTGTGGTCGATCTCGTGGTCATTTCCTATATGAGCCAGATGGGGCCGCTTATCACCGCTATTCTGGTGGCCGGTCGCAGCGGCTCTTCCATTGCTGCCGAAATCGCCACCATGCAGGTCACCTCCGAACTCGATGCCCTGAAGACCATGGGCCTGAACCCCAACCGCTTTGTGGTGGTACCCAAACTGTATGCCTGTATGCTGACCATGCCTTTTTTGATTGTACTCGCCAACGTTTCGGGCATTACCGGGGGAGCCATGGCCGCCTGGGTTTACCTGGACATTTCGCCTGGCATTTTCATTAACCGGATGGAGCATGTATTGCAAGCCAAAGACCTGTATACAGGCCTGGTCAAAAGCCAGGTATTTGCCGGCCTGATCGTACTTACCGGGAGTTTTTACGGTTTCCGTGTGGAAAAGGGTGCCGAAGGCGTGGGCAAGGTGACCACTACGGCTGTGGTCGTGGCCATTACCCTGGTAATCCTGGCCGACAGCATCCTGGGGGTTATTTTTTATTAGGAAGTAAGCGTATGGACAGGGAAAAAGTGGTTGAAGTACAGGGGTTGCACGCGGCATTTGACGACACGACAGTGTTGTCCGATATTTCTTTTGCTGCCTATAAGGGGGAGATCACCGTTATCCTGGGCGGCAGCGGCTCGGGAAAGACCACGCTGCTGAAGCATTTGCTCGGGCTTTATCACATTGTCCAGGGGCGTGCATCTGTACTCGGCAAAGACCTGTCGGGGCTCAGGGAAGTGGAGCAGGTGGAGCTGTATCACCAGATGGGGGTGTTTTACCAGAGCGGGGCCTTGCTCAACTCACTCAGCGTGGCAGAGAATGTGGCCCTTCCGCTGGCCCAGCATACCAGGCTGCCGCGCGAACTGATCGACGATATTGTCATGATGAAGCTCGGGCTGGTAAACATGACCCATGCCTTTCACCTGTATCCTTCGCAACTCAGCGGGGGCATGCTCAAGCGGGTGGCCCTGGCGCGTGCCATTGTCATGGACCCCCCCCTGCTTTTTTGCGACGAGCCGGGTGCCGGCCTCGACCCGGTGATGCTGGAGTCGCTGGATGCCCTGATCTTGAACCTGAAGAACATGCTGGGCATGTCGATCGTGATGGTCACCCACGATGTGTCGAGCATACTTCGGGTGGCCGACCGCATCGTGTTTCTCGACAGCGGCAGGGTGGCTTTAGAGGGAGATCTTGACACGGCCCTCAAATCGGACCATCCGGCGGTAAAAGGCTTTTTCGGGGTGCTCAAACACGAGCACATCAGGCAGATACAGGGCTAAGCCCCTTCTTTCTCACTTTCTTCGTTGTTCACACAATCTTCTGGGGCCCCCGAAGCGCAGGCACATGAGGTGGCCCTGCCCGAGTCGGGATCGTAGCCGCTGGTGCAGGTTTTGGTAAAGCTGCCGCCCGGTTTGATGAACATTTTGATGGCGATTCCTCCGATGGCCAGTGCCACCAGGATGAGGGCAAGAATGACGACTTCCATGGTCTGGGGTGTTTTAAAAGTTCATCCGGGGCCTGCCTCCCGGTCGTTTTTTGTCCTGATCAATCAACAAGGGCCATGGCAGTTTGTTCACGATCCCTGTTTCCCATGCCGCAGCCAGGCGATCATGATGCCGGCGGCCATGGCCGCATTGAGCGATTCAGGCCCTTGTTCCACTGCCGGTTGTCCTGCAGGGGGGATGCTGAGGCGGTGGTGAATGCGTTTGTCTACCCCGGCCGAAATGCCCCTTGATTCGTTGCCGATGACCAATGCAGCCGGCAGCGAAACGGAAGCCGAAAACAGGTTCTCACCGCCGGGGCAGGCGCCGTAAATGGTCCGGTTTCTGTCCATTTTGTCCAGTAACTCAGGCAGGGGGGTGCAATTTACCCTTACCCGGATAAATGAGCCCATGCTTGCCTGGATCACCTTGGGGTTGTATACATCGGCCGAGCCCGGCGAACAAAAGACTTCCCCGATACCGAACCAGTCGGCTGTGCGGAGTATGGTGCCCAGGTTTCCCGGGTCCTGCAGCCCGTCGAGCAACAGGGCGATGTTGCCCGGCGATTCAGACCCGGTTTCGGCGACAAGGGGTTTTTTGCCCACCGCCAGTACCCGGCCGGGGTTTTTCTGACCACTGATCCGCCTGAGTTCTTTTTCGGATACCACGATGGGTTCAATGCCTTTGCCGATCAAATGGCCATGGCTTTCCATCCAGGAGGGCAAACTGCAGACCGTATCGACAATGAGGGAACTCATCAGGAGTTCGCCTACGATCTTTTCGCCCTCGGCTACAAAAGCCTGGTGAAAGTCGCGGTATTTTTTCAGTTGCAACGACCGGATGTACTTTATTTGGGCAGCGCTGATCATAGCCGGGAGTAAAGATACGTGGTTTTATAAGAAGACCCGGCCCTTTGGCGGGCCGGGTCTTCTTTCATGCATTTCGCCCGAAGGTTTATTCAGGTACCACCTCGAACCTGAGGTCGAAGCGGACTTCTTTGTGCAGATTGATCTTTGCAGTATAGATGCCGGTTTCCTTGATGGCATCGCCATCGACCATGATCTTCTTGCGGTCGATGTCGATGCCAAACTGGTCTTTGATGGCCTCGGCGATCTGCAGGGCGTTTACCGAGCCGAATATCTTGCCGGAGGTACCCACCTTTGCACCGATCTTCACGTTGATTTCCTGGAGTTGTTCAGCCAGTTTTTCGGCTTCTTTCTTTACCTTTTCTTCCTTAAAGGCCCTCTGCCTGATGGTTTCGGCCAGTTTTTTCTTTTCCGACGGAAGGGCCATGATGGCCATCCCTTTGGGGATCAAATAGTTTGTGGCGTATCCGTCTTTAACGGCCACCAGGTCGTCTTTGAATCCCAGGTTGGGGATATCTTGTTTTAAAATAATTTCCATTGTTTATGCCTCCTTATTTTAAAAGATCCGCTACATAGGGCATGATGGCCAGGTGCCTTGCCCTTTTGATCGCCTTTGCCACCTTGTGCTGGTATTTGACCGAGGTTCCCGTGATCCTCCGGGGGAGGATCTTGCCCTGTTCGTTGACGAATTTGAGCAGGAAGTTTGGATCTTTGTAGTCGATATACTTAATGCCTGCCTTTTTGAAACGGCAGTATTTTTTCTTTTTGATATCCACCGCGATGGGGGCAAGATACCTTATTTCTGAACTTTGCTGGTTGGCCATATCTCAATGTTTTTTACGGTTCACTACCTATTTTTCCGCTTCTTTTTCCTTTTCCCTGGCGGCTTCCTTTTCGCGCGTTTTCTTTTCGTTATAGGCGATGGCGTGTTTGTCCATGACCATGGTCAGAAAGCGGATGACCCTTTCGTCGCGTTTGAACTCCACCTCAAGCTGTTTGACCAGCTGCGGATCGGCTCTGAACGAGATCAGGTGATAAAAGCCGGTCGATTTTTTCTGGATCGGATAGGCCATTTTGCGCAGCCCCCAATAATCCTCGTAAACGATTTCTGCCCCTTTTGCCTTCAGGTAGTCCTGGAACTTACTTACCGCTTCCTTCATCTGTTCATCAGACAAAACGGGAGTCATAATGAAAACGGTTTCGTACTGTCTTAGCATTTCGATAGGTTTAATGTGTTTGTAATGATCGGATTGTCCTTCTTATTTTAAGGAAGTGCAAAGGTAATTAATTTTGTCAGATATCGGAATGATTGGTGAAAAATTGTGGCGGGGGGAAGGTGGAAGGTAGTAAGTAGTAAGTAGTAAGTAGTAAGTAGTAAGTAGTAAGTAGTAAGTAGTAAGTAGTAAGTAGTAAGTAGTAAGTAGTAAGTAGTAAGTAGTAAGTAGTAAGTAGTAAGTAGTAAGT
>PWJC01000168.1 GCA_003560165.1 Bacteroidales bacterium | reverse complement strand
AGTTGAAAAGTTGAAAAGTTGAAGAGTTGAATCTTAAACCCATTAAACTATTAAACTATTAAACCCTTAAACTATAAACCTGTTTGGGGTTTCCCAGGTTTTAACTGTCGCACTGCCTGCGGCTAACGGGCAGGATTTATCGACATTGCTCTATATGACCGAAACATAAAAATACAATTATATGAAGCGTATCTTTTTAGTTGTACTGGCTGCAATTCTTTTTTCCGGCTGCGGCTGGATCGGGCAGGGAGACCGCGGGCATCTGGTGGGTGTTCAGAACAGGCCCGACGCCTTTTACGCAGATCCTCCCGGTATGGTCTTCATCCCGATGGGGAGTTTTACCATGGGGCCTTCCGACCAGGACTTCGCCTACTCGCACAATGCCGTTTCCAGGACGGTTTCACTGCCGGCCTTCTACATGGACGAAACCGAGATCACCAACAACCAGTACCGCCAGTTTGTACACTGGGTGAGGGATTCCCTGGCCAGGAGCCTGCTGGCCGACTTTGACGACAGATACGCCTTTTTTGAGGACGAGTTCGGCATGCCGCTCGATCCGCCCGCATTGAACTGGGGGCCGAGAATACGCTGGGACGGAGAAGACGAAAGAGACATTCTCTCCGAATTATACCTTCCCGAACAGGAGAGGTTCTTCCGCCGCCGGGAGATCGACACCCGAAGGTTGAACTACCGGTATTTCACCGTGGATCTTCAGAGGGCAGCCAGTCCCGGGGGCAGGGACATTCCCCGCAGCGAACTGGTCAGGGAGCACGAGGTCAACATCTATCCCGACACCCTGGCCTGGATCCGCGACTTTACCTATTCGTACAACGAACCCATGACCAAACAATATTTCTGGCATCCCACCTACGACCATTATCCGGTGGTCGGGGTCAGCTGGGTACAGGCCAGTGCGTTCAATGTATGGAGGACACAATATTTGAACAGCTACCTTTCCGGTCGCGAGCGTCCCTTTGCCATGGACTTTGAACTGCCTTCGGAAGCCCAGTGGGAATATGCAGCCCGGGGTGGCCGCGAATTGAGCCCCTATCCGTGGGGCGGCCCATACCTGCGCAATGCCCAGGGCTGCTTTCTGGCCAACTTCAAACCCCTCAGGGGCAATTACACCGACGACGGAGGGCTCTACACCGTCATTGTCGGTCATTACCCCCCCAACGATTACGGCTTGTACGACATGGCTGGCAACGTGGCCGAATGGACCCGGAATGCCTACGATGAGTCCTTCTATATTTTCGGGCACGACCTGAGCCCCGATTTTCAGTACGATGCCAACGAAGACGATCCTCCCTCCATGAAACGCAAGGTGGTCAGGGGGGGATCTTGGAAAGACCTTGGCTATTTCCTGCAGGTCAGTACCAGGGCTTACGAATACCAGGACACCACAAAATCCTATATCGGGTTCCGGAGCGTGCAAACCTATCCCGGGAGGGACAGGGAAGACGGCAGGGGAGCCTCCAATGTATATTGATCGATAGTCACAAACCCAGTTTAATCAATAGCCGTCCCGGCTAACAGCAGACACAGCATTCAGGCCAGGGCGCTTTAATCCAAACCAATCAAAAACAGCAGCAGATGAAATTCGCAAAATCAAAATCCTGGAAAATATTCATGTCCAGACTCTATGGATGGGGAGCTTCACTGGTGATCCTCGGTGCCCTTTTCAAGATCATGCACTGGCCTTTTGCTGATTACGCACTGATAATTGGCATGGGCGTGGAAGCCGTTGTATTCTTTTTCTCGGCATTCGAACAGGTACCCGAAGAACCTGATTGGGGTCTGGTCTATCCCGAACTGGCGGGCATTGAAACAGAATACCAGGTCGAAAACCGGAGGATTCAGGGAGGTCAGCAGAACGTCACCCTCTCGGCCAACCTCGACAAGCTGATGGAAGAGGCAAACATCGGACCCGAGCTGATCAGCAACCTGGGTCGGGGCCTGAGAAACCTCAGCGACAATGCAGCCAGGCTGGCCGATCTGTCCAATGCCACCGTGGCCACCAACCAGTATATCCAGAATATGGAAACGGCCTCCAAGTCTGTTCTGGAGTTGAGCCAGTCATACAAGAACAAGGCAGAATACCTCAAACACGACCTGAGCCTGTCGGAAGAATACAACGCCAACCTGAAGCATGCGTCCACCGTTCTTGACGACATGGGCAATGCATACAGGCAATCGGCCAACAAGGCGAACGAAACCATTCAGGCTTCCGACAACCTGACAAAGAACCTCTCTGCCCTGAACACAGCCTATGAGCTTCAGATGCAGGCAGCCGGCAACCAGGTCGAAACCTCCAAACAATACCATGAAAGTCTGCGGCTGGCCGTTGACAACCTGAAAGATTCAGCAGAAAGCGCCAGGGAATACAAGACAGAAATGGAACAGCTTACCAATAACATCAAATCGTTGAACAGCGTTTACGGCAACATGCTTTCGGCAATGAATTTCAATGCAAACCGGTAACTGCGTATGTTCGCTCCGAACAACGACATAATCTAGATATAAGATATTATGGCATCTGGAAGACAAACCCCCAGGCAACGGCTCATCGGTTTGATGTACCTGATTTTCCTGGCACTAATGGCCCTGAACGTCTCGGTGGAGGTGCTCGACTCCTTTCCCCTGATCAACGAGAGCATTGAGCAGACCAACCGGAACTTCGAGATGAAGGTCGACATGGTTTACGATGACTTCAATGAGCAGCGTCTGCTTTTCTCCGAACAACATGTATCGCCCTTTTACGGGCAGGCCCTGCATGTGCAGGTACTGGCCGACTCACTGGTGAACTATATCCGGAACAACCGAACGGAAATGCTTGCCCGGGTGAACAACATCCCCTTTGAGGAAGCCGACACCATGGACCTGATGGATTCGCGCCGCAAGGACGATTACAGCATTTCTTCAAGGTTCTGGCTGGTCGAAGGCAGCGAAGACCCTTCGGCCCGCGATGGCGGCCCCGGATCACGGGCTTTTACCCTGAAAGGGATGATCGAGAACTTCAAGAACGAGATCGACAGCATTCTGGCACTCCACGGACAAAGCCGTCCGCCCGGGCTCGATGTGGAAGGCCCGTTTTACGTACAGGACAGACCGGTAACCTGGCAGCAGCTTACATTCGACCGGGTTATTTCGGTGGCGGTAGCCACCAACCTGAACAGGATTGTGACCGAGGTCAGGAATGCCGAGTTTGATGCCGTGAGCATGCTTTACGAACTCATCACCGCAGGCGATTTCCGCTTCGACGAGATCGCCGCCAGGGTAGTTCCCCGCAGCCAGATCGTGATGCAGGGAGATTACTACGAGGCCGAAGTATTTGTGGCAGCCTACGATACCCGCCAGGACCCCGAGGTCTTGGTCGACGGCATCGGGAGGATACCGGTTTCTGATGGGGTAGGCCGTTTGCGCATCCCGGCAGGCAGCCCAGGAAGCAGGCAGCACAGCGGGGTGATCAGGGTCACTTCCCCGGCTGGTATTGTGGAAGAGCATCGTTTTTCGGCCAGTTACACCGTCGAGCGGCCCATGGCCACGGTATCGGCCGACGCCATGAATGTATTTTATATCGGGGTCGACAACCCGGTATCCATTTCTGCCCCCGGGGTCCCCACCGAGAACATCCGCACCAGCATTTCTTCAGGGGCAGATCTGATCAGGCAACCCGATGGCAGCTATATCGTACGCCTGACGCCTGGCACACGGGAAGTGAGCATTACCGTGAATGCCGTTGTGGGCGACCAGGTCAGGAATATGGGCGTCAGCCGTTTTCGCGGCATGACCGTTCCCGATCCCATTGCCATGGTAGCAGGCCGCAGGGACGGCAGGATCGACCGTCAGGTACTCAGGGCGGCCGCCGGCATTGCTCCCAGGATGGAAGGCTTTTTGTTCGACATGAGGTTTGAGATCGCCTCCTTCCGGATGACCACCACCATCGCCGGTGAGTTCAGGAGCTATCAATCGGAGGGGTCGAGATTTACCGAAGATATGCTGAGCGTCTTCGACAACGCCAGGAGCGGACAGGAGATCACATTCCGCGACATCATTACCAGGCCAGGTCCCGATGGCACCACCAGGAACCTGGGAGCCATTGCCTTTACAATCAATTAATGACCAGAAAACAATAGGAGACAATCCAATGCCAAAATACTTCATCATTATCCTATCTGCAGCAGGGCTGATGTTTTCCATGCCTCTGCAGGCACAGGTGGATCCGGAAAGGCCACGAGACAGTTTCTATGAAAAAAGGTCGGTCGAAGAACGCATGCCGGTAAAGCTCCCCCACATCAGGGAAGCCGATGTGCTTTGGTCAAAAAGGGTATGGCAGGTCATCGACCTGCGCGAAACGATCAATCAGCCCCTCTATTTCCCCGAAGTAGCTACAGAAGAATACCGCAGCCTGATGCAGGTGCTGGAAGATGCCATCCGGGCCGGGGAGCTCAGGGCCTACGACGTTGACGACGACAGCTTTGAGGGCGAGCCTGTTCCGGCCCGCACCCTGTTTCAACGCTTTAGCCGTACCGTGACCTTTACGCAGGAAGACGGCACCACCACCACGGTGACCATCCCCTTCGACCCCACCGATGTCATCCGTTTCCGTATCAAGGAGGAGTGGTTTGTCGACAGCAGGCGTGGTCAGCTTGATGTGCGCATTCTGGGGCTGTCTCCGGCCAGGGAGGTCAGGGACGACGAAACCGGAGAATTCCTTGGATTTGAGCCCCTGTTCTGGGTTTACTTCCCCGAGGCCAGACAGGTATTGGCCAATGCAGCGGTGAATAACCGCCGCAACAGTGCGCAACGCATTTCCTACGACGATTATTTTATCCGCCGCTTCTTCAACAGCACCATCTACCGCGAAGAAAGGCCCGACAACAGGGTTATCAGCGAATACATTGAAGACCCCGTGGAAGCTCTCCTGGAAGCTGCACGGATCAAGGAAAGGATACGCAATATCGAACTGGATCTGTGGAACTATTAGAAGGACCTTTGTCACAATCAGGGACTGCCCGATGCCAATGGCATCGGGCAGTTTTTTTATACCATGTCCAGGGGGTCTGTCCAGCGGTCGAAATCGTTTTCTTCGACCAATCCGAGCTTCATGGCAGCTTGTTTCAGGGTGAGGTTTTCGTCGTGTGCCAGCCGGGCAATCCTGGCCGAATTGTCGTATCCGATATGGGGATTGAGCGCGGTAACAAGCATCAGGGAGTTCTTCAGGTGGGCCTCGATGCGAGCTGGCCTGGGCCTGATGCCCGCAACACAGTTATCGGCAAAGCTCCGGCAGGCATCCGCCATCAGACCTGCCGATTGCAACAGATTGTATATCATGACAGGCTTGAACACATTGAGCTGGAAGTGCCCGTTCATCCCCCCCACCCCAATGGCTGCATCGTTTCCGGTCACCTGGGCCACTACCATGGCAAGGGCTTCTGCCTGGGTCGGATTCACCTTTCCGGGCATGATGGAACTGCCGGGTTCGTTGGCCGGAAGGGAAATTTCGCCAATTCCGCAACGCGGACCGGAGGCCAGCAGCCGGATGTCGTTTGCGATCTTCATCAGGCTTACGGCCAGGGCCTTGAGGGCACCGCTTGCCTTCACGATGGCGTCATGGGCCGACAAGGCTTCGAATTTGTTGGGGGCTGTAATGAAGGGTTTGCCAGTAAGTTCAGCAATTTTCCGGGCAACGAGTTTGTCAAATCCTTCCGGTGCGTTGATGCCGGTCCCAACGGCCGTACCCCCCAGGGCCAGCTCGCTCAGGTGGTCCAGGGTGGATTCAAGCGAAACGATGCCATGGGAGAGTTGGGAAACCCAGGCCGAGAACTCCTGCCCCAGAGTAAGGGGGGTGGCATCCATCAGGTGGGTGCGTCCGATCTTTACCACCCCCTCAAACTCCTCTGATTTTAGGTTGAGGGCATCACGCAATTGCCTGAGCGAGGGCAGGGTTGAGCGGGTAATCAGGGTATAGGCCGCTATGTGCATTGCGGTGGGGAAGGTGTCGTTCGACGACTGAGATCTATTGACATGGTCGTTGGGATGCACCTTCCGTAGCTTCTCGTCCAGGCTGCCACCCATGATCTCGTGAGCCCTGTTGGCGATCACTTCGTTGAGGTTCATGTTGGTCTGGGTGCCGCTTCCGGCTTGCCAGACCACCAGGGGGAAATGCCCCTCCAGCCTTTTATCGAGTATTTCGTCGCAGGCCGAGGCAATGGCACGCATCAGCTTTTCGTCAAGCACCCCCAGTTCATGGTTTGCCATGGCGGCAGCCTTTTTCAACAGGGCAAAGGCCATGATCACCTCGCGGGGCATCAGCTCCGTACCTATACGAAAGTTTTCAATGGCGCGTTGTGTCTGGGCCCCCCAGTATTTGCCGGCAGGTACTTGTACCGGACCCAAAGTATCGTATTCAGTCCTGAACATGGTTGTTTGTTTGATAAAAAAAAGTCAAAACGTCGTTTATCCACTGCTTACAGGAAGTGCGATTGCTAAAACTTTGGAAAATCCCAACAGGTTTAAAAGTTTAAAAGTTTAAGTGTTTAATTTTCAATACTTAAACTATTCAACCTTTCAACTCTTCAACTCTTCAACTCTTCAACTTTCTTCTTCCTACCTGCTACCT
>PWJC01000143.1 GCA_003560165.1 Bacteroidales bacterium | reverse complement strand
TGGTGCCGACCGGCTTGGCCTGCGTGAGCGAAGCGGCCGTAGATTTTAGCAGGGTCCACAGCGAGCGGCGATTTTTCTTTTTGGTACTTTTTCTTTTGATCGCCAAAAGAAAAAGTACAACAAAAGGAAAAGGAAGAAACAGGAAAACGTAAGGAAAAAGGAAGACGAAGGAACGACATTTCGACTTTTCAGACTTTTTGACTTTTCAGACTTTTTGACTTTTCAGACTTTTTGACTTTTCAGACCTTTTGAAATTTTATACATTTTATACATTTTACTTTTCATACCTTTCAACATTTTTAAAACAAACCATTAAAAGATGAAAAAACTGATCCTTTTACTTCTTGCATCGTGCCTCCCATTGATGCTGGTCGCCAGCCCGGCTGATGAAGCGGCCATTAAGAAAGTGATCCAGGGCGCCTATATCGACGGGCTGCAAAACCTGGGCGACATTCAAACCATTCGCGACGGCTTTCATCCCGATTTCGAAATGCTGATATTGAACAACGGCCAGCTTCAGAGACTCGATATCGGCACCTGGATCGGACGGGTGGAGCAGCGCAAGCAACATCCCGGCTCCACCATCCCCGGTATTACCGGAAAGTTTCTGGATGTGGACATTGCCGGCACCGTTGCCCTGGTAAAGCTCGAATTGTACCACGAAGGCAATAAATTGTTTACCGACTACCTCTCACTGTACAAATTTGGCGACGACTGGAAAATTGTCAGCAAGGTGTTTTACCGGCACGGGGGGTAGAAGGCCCTCATTGCCCTAATCATGCCGGCCAGCCAAAGGGGGGTCAGATCCCCATAAACTGATAAAAATACAGCAACCATCCAAGGGCCAGGGCCCAAAGGGCATATGCCGAATAATAGATCCGGGTAATCAGCCTGCCGCTTTGATGCCACCAGGTTCGGGTCACCACAACGGTCAGTACCAGGGCCAGGGCGGCCACAAACCACGAGACCATGCCAAGCAGGCGAAGCAGGGTGTCGAAGGATTCGAAAAAGGACTTGGGCATAAGGTGCACCGGGTGGGGTTCTGAATACCTCATGAACAGAACCAGAAACAGCACCAGCCCCAGCCCATGGGCAATGATCAGGCGGTTGGCGGTTTTCGGGCGACGGCCTCTGACAACACCCCTGCGCAGTTTGTACCGGATAAAACGGATTAGAAAGGCCAGCAGGCTGCCCAGGGCCAGCAAAAGGGCCGGAAGCAGGATCAGGGCGGCCACGCCCGGCCTTTCGTACCAGGCGATGCTTATGAAACTGGCCGGACCGTCGGTTACCAGCATGAGCTTGCCCTTTGGCGATTCGGCCGCCACCAGGTAGTTCAAGGGGCCATAAGGATACCGGTGGTCCGGCCGGGTGTTTTTATAAATACCCGGGGCCAGGGACTCAAACACAAAGGATTGATCGTAAACGCGTACATCCAGCAAACCATCGTTTCTTGTTCCCAGCTGCATGCTGCCGAAGAACAGGTTCAGTACTTTTTTCGGGCCCCTGACAACGGGCAGGCTGTGCATATAGGCCCCCGCCACTTCCGAAATGCCCGGTTCGCGCAGTGCCGGGGGCAAGGGGGCCTCATCGGCAAGTTCGGAGGGAAAGAATGCCCGGACAAAGCCGTGGATGATCCCTGAGTGTCCGGTGTAGTCCCCGCCGCTGTGAGCAATGAAGATGCCTGCATCCTGATCGGGGAGGAGGTAGAACCCTGCATCGAACAGGGTGGTGCTGCCGCCGTGGCCGACGATGTGCTGCCCGTTGATGGGCGATTCAATAAGGCCATGGGCGATGCCGCCTGCAAGGGGATGGTAGCTGAAAGAAGTAGACAGCATTTTCTCCATGGTTTGGGCTTGCAAGAGGCGGCCATTGCCCCCCCGGTCGAGCATGGCGATCATCAGTTGCGCCATATCGAAGGCACTGCTGCTGAGGCCCCCGGCAGGAGCCGGCATATGCTCGAAACGCCCCTTTCGGAATTCCCCTTCCAGCCACCTGTAGCCCTTTGCCAGCGATGCTTTGTGGGCGCCTTCGGGGGGTTGCCTGAAGCTCGAATACTGCATGTGCAGCGGCTGGAAGATATGCTGCTCCACATAGCTTTCGAAACTGAGCCCGCTCACCCTTTCCACAATATAACCCGCCAGGACCGTACCGTAGTTGGAATAGGCAATGACCTTTCCCGGGGGATGGATCAGGGGTGGCTTGTTCTTTCGAAGGTAAACTTCAAGTGGGGGCTGCATGCTGAACAAGAACAGGTCTTCGAAGGTGTTGGCAAATCCGGCTGTGTGGTTCATCAGGTCGATGATGGTGATTGTCCCCGTTTCCTTACCCCGGTAGCTGGCCCTGAACTCCATGTCCTCATCCAGGTAACGGTTTACCGGATCATCCAGGCTGATGAGCCCTTGTTCATGAAGCTGCATAACCGACAGCCAGGTTAAGATCTTGGAGACCGACCCTGCCCTGAACATGGTGGTGGCTGGATCGACACGGATTGAGTCTTCCATACCGGCATAGCCGTACCCCCTCAGCATCGCAATTTCTCCATCCCGAACCAGGGCAATGACCGCATTGGGGATGTGTTCATCCCGGGTAAACGCGTCCATCTGTTCGTGCAAAAAGTCTGTCCAGTCCTGCCGGGAAGCCTCTGCAGATGATTGGGCAAAGAGCTGCAGGGATGAAAAAAGGAATGCCATGGCAAGAAGCCCGGCTACAGCTTTCTTTGGGATCATGTGTTCAGGATTTGATTGGTTTTGGGAAAGTGAACGGTTAAGAGGTCAAATAAAATTAGAAGATCGATTTTGGCTGTTGGCTGTTGGCTGTTAGCTGTTAGCTATTGGCTTTTTCAACTCTTCAACTCTTCAACTTTTCAACTTTTTCGTTCCATCGTTCATTCGTTCATTCGTTCTGTCGTCCTCTGTCTTCTGTCTTCTGTCTCCTTTATCTGGGTTGAAATCCAAAATTAGACAATTAAAACAGTTCCGGTTGGAGATTGTTGTATTTTTACAGCATAAGTCCGGAAAAAGAACGCCTGGAAGAACTGAATTTCAAAGACAGGCCGAAACAGCAAATTGCTGTTTGCAGCCCGGATAAAGGTTTTTTAAACGCATTCGTGGATGCAAGAAAAGACAACGAAATGCACCCTGAATATGATCGCATAAAATGATGAGACCAGCCCTGTTTGTTTTGATCCTGTGTTTGCTCTACCCCGCAGGGGCTATTGCTCAGGGTATAGAAGGAAGGGTTCACAACCCTGAGGGTGAATCGGTGCCCTTTGCCACCGTATATGTTCCCGAACTGCATCACGGCACCATTGCCAACGCAGAGGGGGAGTTTCAGCTTTCGCTTCCTCCCGGAGCTCACCGGGTGCATATTCAATACCTCGGTTATAAAACACAAATACTCGAGGTGTTTGTCGAAGACGAATACGAACGGTTGGACATCTTGATGGAGGTGCAGGAATACCGCTTGCCCCCGGTAACGGTGACCGCTTCGGGCGAAGACCCGGCGTATTATTTCATGCGGCGTGCCATTGGAATGAGCCAGTACTACCTGAACCAGGTTTCGGCCTATTCGTGCCGGGTCTACCTGAAAGGCTCGGGTGTTGTCAAAAACATGCCCGGACTGATGCGGCGGCAGCTGGAACGGGAAGGGATTGAAGAGGGCCGGTATTTTGTTACCGAAACCATTTCGGATGTCCATTTCGAATTGCCCGACAAAACGAGTACCGAGGTGATCTCCCTGCGCAGTTCGGGCAACGACAACCAGTCGAGCCCGATGGCTTTTGTAACCATCAGTTTTTACCGCGACATCAATGGGATCATCTCCCCGCTGAGCAGGAACGCCATGCAGGTATACCGCTTTGAGCTGTCGGGGAGCTTCCGCGAAGAAGATGAACTGATCCACCGTATCCGGGTGATCCCCAAACGGCCCGGGCCTGACCTGTACAGCGGAACCATCTATATCAGGGAAGGGAGTTGGAACCTGCACTCGGTCGATCTGCGGGTAGCACAGAACCTGTTCAGTATCGACATCCGGCAGCAGTACAACCGGGTAGCCGATCAGGTTTGGATGCCCGTCAGTCAGCATTTCGATGTCGATTTCTCCCTGATGGGCTTTGACGTGGCCTATCAGTACATGGTTTCGGTAAGGGATTACCAGATCACCATGAACCCGGACCTGGATCATGCCTTTTATCTTAGGGGTATGGGAGATGAAGACCATTCGGGCTTCGAACTGCCGGCAACCCCGGCCGACCCTGCGATCGCCATGCCTCAGGAACAGGGGCTTACACAGCGGCAACGGGAAATAGAGAAGCTGAGGCAGGCCGAAAATCCCGACAACCGCGATATGCGCAGGATGAACCGTTTGATACGAAGGGAAGCCCGCAACGCCCGAAGGGGGGAGTCGCTGGAATTGTTCCCTTACGAAACGGTTCTGCACGACAGCGCCCGGGTGCGCAGCCCCGAATACTGGGACCGCAACCGTCCGGTACCGCTGAGCAGCGAAGAACTGGAAAGTTTCGGGGAGCTTGCTCCTGATACCAAGGGCACATTTTCCGGTGAGGGCAGCAATACCCTGCTCCGTCAACTGCTGCTGGGCGGGCGGCACCGGATCTCCGAGACCACTATGCTGACCCATAACGGATTGGCAGGCCCTTCTTCCTTTTATTACAACACGGTCGACGGGATCCCCTATAAAAAATCCCTCGGCTTGCAGCACCGTCCGGAACACGGCCGCTACCTGGACCTTTCGGGAAATGTCTCCTATGCTTTTGCCCGTGAGCGCCTTCTGGCCGATATGAGCCTCAGGTATGGCTATCAACCCTTGCGGCGCGCCTATATTCACGTTTCGGGCGGAAGGGCCACGGCCGATTTCGATCACCGCCACGGCATCCCCGAACTGTTCAATGCCGTTACCACCCTCTATTTCAAACAAAACCTGCTGAAACTCTATGAAAAGGATTATGTGGGCATCGCCCACCGGACAGATCCATTCAATGGCCTGGTTGTGCACACAGGCCTGAAGTTGGCCGCCCGCAGGCAATTGACCAATCACAGTCACAGCTTTATTACCAACCCCTTCGGCGAACACTTTACACCTAATATTCCTCCTCACGCCGGGCAACTGCCCAAAGCCAGGCTTTATGACCATCGTGCCCTGACCGCAGATATCGGGTTGAGCTACACACACCGGCATTACTACCGGATGCAGAACCAGCGGAAAGTGATGGCGTATTCGCGCTATCCCACCTTGTCGCTTTTTTACCGCAGGGGCATCGACGGGCTGCTTGGCAGCGACACCCGGTTCACATTCCTGGAGGCCTCCATCCGGCAGGGCTTTCAGTGGCAATTGATCGGGCAATTCGACTATCATCTGGCTGCCGGCCGGTTTTTCGAAACAGACGGGGTGTTCTTTGCCGATTTCAGGCATTTCCACACCAACCCGGTATGGGTAAAGGCAACCAACAGGGTCGATATGTTCCGCACCCTCGGTCATTATGCCCGCAGCACCACCAACGACTTTGCCGTTGCCCATTTACGGTACAACCACCACCGCTTCCTGGTCAAACGATTGCCTTTTCTGGCAGGCAATCTGATGCGCGAAACCCTGTTCGTGAACACCCTCTTTGTCCGAGACCACAAACCCTACTGGGAGCTTGGCTATGGGCTGGAACAGCTGTTTTTGCTGTTCAGCTTCGAGGTGGTGACCGGGTTTTCGGGCAGCCGCCACCAATACACCGGGTTCAGGCTGGGCATACCCTTGCCCGAACAGCTGGGCATAGGGTTTTAGCGGCATGGGAGGTAGAAGACCCTCATTGCCCTAATCATACCGGCCGAGGCTTGTCCGGAGCTCTTCACGGATCTCGCCGGCCAGCCAAAGGGGTTCCAACACCCTGACCTGGCTTCCCAGCATCAGGATCTTCTGCCTGAATTCGAAGTTGGGGCTGATCCTTAGTTTCACCTTCAGCCCGTCGGGGCTGTGGTCGGTGATCTGCTGGGAGGGATGCATTGGGAGCGATTGTACGTACTTTCCCTGCAGCCTGGTAAATTCGAGCACCACGTCCTGTACCGGATGGGCCGTGTAGGTAAGGCCGATGGTATGGCGAAAGAGTTCGTGGGGCTTCAGGCCTGGGTCTGCTGCAAAGGTCTGGTCGCTCACTTCGAGCTGCCTGATCCGGTCGATGCCGAATATACGGAAGTCTTCGGCAACGGCCGAAATGCCGACAAGGTACCAGCGGTTCTGGTATTCCTTGAGGAGGTAGGGCTCAACATGCCTTTTTTGCAACCCGTCGGAGGCATACTTTTCGTAAAGGAAAGAGACCCTGCGGCGGTTCTTGATGGCAAACAAAAGGGGTTTGAGGTGCTTGAGCCCCCGGAGTTCCCCGTGTGATTCGAACATCAGGTAGTTGAGGTTCTCCCTGCTGTCTTTCAGGCAGTCGGTGAGCAGTTCGGCGGTGTTCACGATCTCCAGGAAGCGCAGGAAAGAGGGGATGTTGATGCTGTTGTCCAGGTCGATATGGTAGCCGTTTTGGTGGCGGTTGTATGCGACCTCTATGCCGAATTCGAAGCGGATCTGCTCGATGTCGCGCTGTATGGTCCGGTCCGACACCTCGAAGCCATGGTCGAACAGGTAGTCCTTGATCTGCCTGAACGAAGGGAAGCCAGGCTGCCCGGCCTTTTCGATGATGAGGGCGTAGCGGCGGATGCTGCCGTGTTTCGACATGGTTTTTGGTATTTATCCTGTAAACATACGAAAAATCGGCGTGCATTTTTTGTCTGTGAACGAATAAAAAGTAGCGCTGTTTTGGTTCTGCGACATATTTTGGCGCAGACGTGCCTTATCTTGTTGATCCGAATACGGGCAAACATCCATAAATGATCGGGGCAATGAACGTCAGAACATCCTTTTCAAAAGACATCCTGCTGGGCATGGCGGTGGGCGATGCCCTTGGGGTGCCTGCCGAATTCCGCTCCCGCGAAGAGATGGACCGCCGCCCCATCACCGGTATGGATGGCTATGGCACCCACGATCAGCCTGCGGGAAGCTGGTCGGACGATTCCTCCCTCGCATTTTGCCTGGCTGAATCGCTCTGCCGGGGGTACGATCTGCAGGATATGGCCCGCCGCTTTGTCCGCTGGCACGATGAAGGCTACTGGACCCCAGGGGGAAGCGCCTTCGATGTAGGGGGTACCACCCGTTCGGCCATCGGCCGCCTCAGGGAAGGCATCGATCCCGACAGGGCAGGGGGGAGGGGCGAACACGACAACGGAAACGGCTCCCTGATGCGGATACTTCCCCTTCTGGCCCACATCCGGATGTTGCCGGCAAAAGAGGCCGTACCCATCATCAGCGAGGTATCCGGGATCACCCACGCCCATCCGCGTGCGGTGCTGGCTTGTGTGATCCTGCTGTCTTATGCCGGCTGCCTCCTCGACGACGACCCCATTACCGCCCTGGAGCGGCTCCAGCCGCTGATGAGGAACACCTACCGCTTATTTCCCAAGCTGGCCGCTGAAAAACAGCATTTCGGACGCATTGTCTTCGATGCCAAAATCCAGCGGGAGGCCTATGTAAACCCGGCTGCCTATATCAGCATCATCCCCCGCAGCAGCATCCGGTCGTCGGGCTATGTGGCCGACACCCTGGAGGCTTCCATCTGGTGCCTTCTGCAGGGCGGCAGTTATCGCGAGGCTGTGTTGATGGCCGTGAACCTGGGCCAGGATACCGATACCACCGGCTGCGTTACCGGCGGACTGGCCGCACTGGTTCACGGACACGGGAACATTCCTTCGGACTGGATTGATGCCCTGGCCAGGAAAAAGGACATCCTCGACCTGGCAAACAGACTGGACCATTACCATCTGAACCACTGCTTCACCCATGCCTGTCCGGTATGCCGCACCCGGCTGCCCCGTTGGGAAGATTTTCCGAACTATGTATGCCCCGCTTGCCTGAAGAGGGCCACCGATGCCCGGGGGCGGCCAATCGAATTCCCTGCGCCGGGTGCGCTGGGCGGTTCCCGTCCCTTTTATGCCGGTACCTGGCAGGCGTATACCGGCCGCGAATGCTTCATCGGCAAATACAGATGCCGGATCAGGGAACGGCCCGGAGGCGGGGTGGTCGTGGAAGCGGAACAACGGACCGGGGGCCCGCCTAAAAGAACTTCCTGAGTGCTTTCCCGGTCTGTTTCCCGGCAGCCCGCCGCCCGGCCCTTTTCACGATCTTTTTGCCGCTGCCGCTCGAAAGCGCCTTCCAGTCGCCCAGCAAGCGCGCCAGCCAGTAAAGGAAGCCTCTGGTTTTGTTGATGCTCATGGTGGGTATATTTTTCCTGTTAAAGATAAAAAGATCCCCGGTAATGGGAAAAATATCGTAGGTGGTCAAATGATTTAGCCATCGGTATCTTTTATATCCTGCGCCGTGAGCTTTTTGATCAGCCCCCCGAAGATCAACCCGTGAAAAGGGTAGAGTAAATACCAGTACATCCTGCCCGCCACCCCCAGCGGCCTGAAGGTAGCCGTTTGGATCAGGGTGTCGCCGTCCATGTTGAATTCCAGCCAAGCTTCGCCGGGCAGTTTCATCTCGGCGAACAGCAGCAGCCGGCCCTCATGACGGTTGGCATACAACACCCTCCAGAAATCCAGGGTGTCGCCGGCATGGATGGTGCCTATATTGGTGCGGCCCCGGCGCAAACCGACGCCCCCGGCCACCTTGTCAAGAAATCCCCGGATCTCCCACAGCCAGTTGCCGTAATACCATCCGCTCTCACCACCGATGCGCCATATTTTTTCGATGCAGCGTTTGCGATCGGGGCAAGGCCTCATCCTCTGGTCGGTAAAACATCCGTATTCGGGTACCCGGATAAAATCGGAGAGTTTGAAGCCGAAGCCGCTGCTGATGTTGGCATCTTTCCAGCTCGATTCGACCTCCTGCGACTCGATCCGCCTGAAGGCACTCCGGATGGCCTCAAGATAGCCGGAGGGGGAAAGCCCCAGGATCTTGCTCAGGCGGTTGTCGCGGCATACAACCTCTACGTTCATGCTGTCGACCAGGTTCCTGGCCAGCCTGTACGAGGTGGATGTTACAAAATATAGCCAGTACGAAGACAGCCTGGGGGTCATCACCGGAACGGTATAAATGCGACGCTTCAGCTGCCTGACCCCGGCAAAGCCCATCATCATGTCTTTGTAGGTCAAAATGTCCGTGCCCCCGATGTCGAAATCCTGGTCGTATGTCTGGCGATTGAGCAGGGATGCCGACAGAAAGTCCAGCACGTCCGAAATGCCGATGGGCTGACACCTTGTTTTGATCCACCTGGGGGCGATCATCACGGGGAGTTTTTCGACCAGGTCGCGGATGATCTCGAAGGAGGCACTGCCCGAGCCGATGATGATGCCCGCCCGCAAAGCGGTAAAGTGGTAATCGCCCTTGCTCAATACCTCCTCCACATTTTTTCGGGATGCCAGATGTGGCGACAGCCTGGTCTCGTTCACAATGCCGCCCAGATAGATCACATGCTTCACCCGGGTCCTGCCCATGGCTTCCCTGAAGTTTTTGGCCGATCGTTCTTCGGGCCCGGCGTAATTGCCGGTCGATGTCATGGAATGGACCAGGTAATAGGCCCCGTCGATGTCGTTGGGGATCTTTTCGAGTGAGGCTTTATCGAGCAGGTCTACTTCAACCACCGAAATATGCTCTTTAAGCGATTCGGGAGGGTAGAACCTGTCTTTGTCGCGCACGCAGCACACCAAGGTATGCCCATCGCCGACCAGCCGCGGAAGCAGCCGTTTGCCGATATACCCGGTGGCCCCTGTCAACAGAATCTTCATGCCGGCATTGCTGTTAGGTTTTCTTACACCCCGCGATCGGGGTGTTCCTGTAAAAATACGAATTAAACCGTTTGTAACCCGAACGAAAAAGGCAGCAGCCGGACCACTATGTTCCGGACCGTTTTTCCAGGATAAAACGGATCACCTGGTTTTAAAACTAAAAAATTAGTTATATATTTGATCTGCCTGTCCGGACAAAATAGTCTTTGTTCCCTAACTGAAAAAACCCCTTGAAAAATGCACTGTTTGATTTATCCGACATCCATTGCCCGGCATATCCTGAGGCCCCTGACCCTATGCTTGCTGACCGTTATCGTGGCGTTTGCCGGGGAGGCCCCCGCACAGGGCCTTATGGAAGGCGAGCCTTCTGCATACCAGGAAAGGCTGCAGGAGTTGCTGGGCGCGGAAAACCAGCCTGCCGTGATCCACTTCATCGATTCGCTGAGGGAGCAGGGGCATACCGGCAGGGAGCTTTCGTGGCAGTATGCCCGCGCCCTGTTTCTTGCCGGCCGCCTCGATATGGCCCGCGACAGCTTGTTGATGTGGGAAGAGGATCCGGACTTCAGGACGCGGGCCGAAAGCATGCTGGTACAGATCGCCGTGCAGCAGCGCAACCATACGGACGCCATCAAATACCTCATACGCCTGAGGGACCGCTATCCCGAAAATCCGGTATATCCCCACCGCCTGGCCAGGGTGTTCACCTCACTTAACCAGCTGGCTGCGGCCGAAGGGCAATACGCCCTGGCTTACCGGCTTGACACCCTCAACCAGCCGGTGATGGGCGAATGGGCCGATGTGTTGCAGAAGCTGGGGTTCACCCAAAGGGCTTACCGTACCTTGAGGCTTGGCATCGCGGCATCGCCCGAAAACCTTGGCTTCCGGAGGCAGATGGTGGCCCTTGCCTACGAGATGCGAAAACCGGAAGAAGCCATCGGACATACACGCTATCTGCTGCAATTGGGCGACACCACCGCCCAAACCGTCAAACTCAAGGCGTTTTCCCTGTTCGGGCTCGACAGCCTCGACAGGGCCGAATACTGGATCGACCATCTGATGGATGCCGGAATGCTGGGTGAGGACGTGTTGTTTTACAAAGGGCGCATTCTGGCTGCCCGGGGCGAAAAGGACCGGGCCCAGGAATACTTTTTCGATGCCGCCCGGCTGTGCCTGAGCCCCAACTTCAACAGCTTTGCCATGCAGGCAGGGGTCAACCTGTATGAGACCAGACAATATACCGAGGCCATCCGCTGGCTGCAGATGCTGCGCAATTTCTCGCACAATCCGATGATCACCTTTTACCTGGCCCTGAACTATTACGAATTTTACCAGGACAAGGGGCCGGCCCTGGAACATTTCAGGCTTTTTACAGAGCAGTCGCACCGCGAGGAGGAAGAGAGCCACAGGGAGTTTGCCTTTTCAAAGATCCGGGAGATCACCGGAGAGCGGCATTTTCGCGGAGAATAGATCAGGAGTTTTTACCCCCTGTGCAAACAGAACCCATGGTCTGTTTGTTGTACTTAACGGGTTGAGTGCCCTTTCTGTTATAAAAAGCCCGTTCCGATGAAGAAATCCGTTTTGTTCCTCCCGCTTTTTCTGCTTTCCTTTTTTGTCTCTTCCCAGCCAAACCAACCCCATGCTGATTTCTATGACCGGACCCGGGAGATCAACCGCTCAGGCATGTACCTGCTGGGGGGCTGGGCCCTGGCCAATATGTCGACCGGGGTTTTCGGATGGGCGCGCTACGAAAACGAACAAAAGTACTTCCACCAGATGAATGCGGCCTGGAACCTGGTGAATGCGGGCATAGCCACCTATGCCCTGCTGAGCATGGACCGCGATGGTCCGGAGGGGCTTTCGGGGCAGGAACTCATGCGGCGCCACATTCGTTCTGAACATATTTACCTGATCAATGCCGGCCTCGATCTGCTTTACATGGCCGGAGGGGCGCTGATGATCCATGCGGCGGGCAACAGCACTACCCGCCCCGGACTGCTCAAGGGATACGGTCAGTCGGTGCTGCTGCAGGGAGGTTTTTTGTTCCTGTTCGACCTGGCCAAATTCGGGATTCAGTACCGCCGCCGCCAACACTTCGAGGCATCGCTGCTGGGAGCCGGCATATCGCCCCATGGCCTTTCGGTGGTCATTGCATTCTAAGTTTCCCTCCTTCCTCTGTCTTCCGTCTTCTGTCCTCCGTCTTCTGTCCTCCGTCTTCTGTCCTCCGTCTTCTGTCCTCCGTCTTCTGTCCTCCGTCTTCTGTCTTCCGTCTTCTGTCTTCCGTCCTCTGTCCTCCGTCTTCTGTCCTCCGTCTTCTGTCCTCCGTCTTCCGTCCTCCGTCTTCCGTCCTCCGTCTTCCGTCCTCCGTTATTCATCCCGCTGTTTTTTGGTGGATGTATTCAAAAAAGCTGCCGGCCTCAAGCATGTCCCTTAGGCCCAGGCGGGTAGTGATCTCCTTGATCAGAAGGCAGTATTCACCGTAATCTTCCGGGTTAAAGGAAGTGGGCTCTCCTTTGAGGTGCACCCCGGCTTCATGCCGCAATACTTGGACAGGAATGCTGCCCAGCCAGGCGAACCCGGTGGGATTGCAGGTGATCATGAGGGCGGTGAGCAGGGCCTGGCTCACACCCTCTATTTCTGCGGCCCGTTCCATGGCACCCCTGTATACGGTGGCTGCCGGGGACGATTGTTGCCTGCGCACATAGTCGGCCAGTTTGGCGAAGGCCTTGTACCGGCGGCAGATGCTGGAGCGCTGTGCCTTTAGCCCGGGCATATGCCACAATCCCGGCTGGTCGTTGCCCAGCAAACCATCGAGCAGCGACTCAAAGCGGGGTTTTGTCAGATCCTTGTCGCCGGCCATGCGGTCGATCAGGTCTTTGGCTCTGGCATAGTCCTGCAGTTTCTGTTGATGCGCCTTGTGCCGCTGTTTGTTGTTGAACCCGTCAAAATGCTCCCTGAGTTTGCCCCCCTGTTCGTAACCCCAATGGCTTTCCGTTCCCTGGTAAGGAGGTTCAACGTTCAGCCATGCCCGTTTGCTGCGTTCATGGTAGGTTTCGTATTGCCTGATCAGCAGCAGGGAGCCCTCATGGGCCCTGCCGGGGGCGATCGATTGTTCGAAAAAGGCGATGGCATCGAGCCATACCGGGTCCGATTCGTTGCATTTGACCATCAGGGCCGCCTGGAGATTGCCGCCGGGGTCACTCCCGCTTAGCCCTCCCGGTCCCGACATAATGCAGCATTTTTGCAGGGACCTGAAAAGAAAAAGGTTGGGATGGCTTCGGGCCGTTCCCGAGGCATCTTTCGAAAGGTACAGCCTGCTTTCCGGATAAGGGTCCATCAGTCGTTTCAATTCCAGCAGGGTTTTGGCATGGGTAAGCCCGGTATGCTGCCCCGCCAAAACGATCAGCTGCCCCTCCGTTTTCAGATGGCTTGCCATGGAAGGCCTTAAGGCATCAAAGGCTGATTGCTCGATCAGGCCGACCGACAAAAAGGCCTGTTCGTAGTTTTCGAGATTCTCTGAGAGGATCTCCCGGAACCTTGGTTTTGTGATGTTTGTCAGAAACCTCATGTTTTCTTTATTTTTTTATGCCATGCATGCATTATCATCCGGGGCAGTGTTCGGTTCCTTTCCCGTGCCTCGTCTTATGATAAAGATACATGAAAAACGGCAGAATACATGAGGCTGCCCTGCCCGAAACCCTGCAAAACCGGCAAAATCTCCGGTCTGGGGGCTGCTATGCCCCGGCTCAGGACAAACGTCAGGGCGAGTCTCCCGGGAAGAGCTCCGCGAGTTTCCGCTGGCGGTAGGAAAAAATGCGTTCCAGCTGCTTTTTGATAAACAGGGTATTGGCCAGGGTACCCAGTATACCCAAAGGGGGTTTGTACGAAACGATGTCGGTCATCAACACCCCTTGCTCCACGGGCTCGATCAGGTGCTGGTGGTGCCACATGGCATAGGGGCCCACCCGCTGTTCGTCGATGAACATCCTTTTTTCCACAACCTGGGTGATCTCACTCACCCAGGTCAGGGGGATGCCCAGAAGCGGCCTTACCCGGTATCGGATGATCATACCCGGGTACATTTTTTGCCCGGATCCGCTGTTCAGCATTTCGAAGGCCATATGGGCCGGGGTGATCTTTTTCAGGTTGGACGGTGAGCAGATAAAATCCCATACCTCATCGACTGTGGCCGGCACTATCTGCGTTCTGATCAATTGTTGGAAGGCCATGGGCTGGATTTTTTCTGAGATCAGGTGCAGCGGTGTTTACAGTTTCAACGTGGAGATGCCGCCGTCAACCCCCATCACCTGCCCGGTGATCCATGCTGATTCGTCCGAGAGCAAAAAAGCGGCCATATTGGCTATGTCGGCCGGTTCGCCGGTCCTTTGCAGGGGGTGTCTTTTGGCGTTGGCTTCCCGCTTCGAATCGCTGTTGAGCAGCCCGGAGGCCAGGGGGGTGTCTGTCAGCGAAGGGGCCACCAGGTTGACGCGGATGCCCGGAGCCAGTTCGGCCGCCAGGGCCCGTCCAAGACCCTCCAGGGCCCCTTTGGAGGCAGACACCATGCTGTGGAAGTTGAACCCGTGCTGCACGGCCACGGTTGAAAATAGGACAACGGAGGCCTGCCCGGATTTTTTGAGCCGGGGCAATACCTGCTGAATGCTGCGAATGGCACCTAAAACCTGAAGTTCATAGTCTTTTGCGAACTCCTCGGGTTTGATGCGGTGGAAGGGTTTTAAGCGAATGCTGCCGGGGCAGTAAGCCAGTCCGTCGAGGGTTTCGGGCACAAAGCCAAAGTCCGGTTCGTCGTCCAGGACGTTGAGGCGGTGATGGGAGAGGCCTTCGGTCTCTTCTTCGACCGGATGGGTCAGATAAGTCCCGTACACCCTGCTGCCACGCGATGCAAGCGTTAGGGCCAGCTGCCTCCCAATCCCTGAAGAGGCGCCCACGATCAGGTAGTTTTTCATGCCCATGGTAACAAACAAAGCAGGGATTTGTTTTAATCCGGGGCCGGGCAGAAGCATGTGCTCGTCCAGATTGTGTTCCAATCGGGAAGGTTCCGGGCTATGTACCCCGGCTGCCAGGGCAAAGGGGCCTTTAGTGCAAACGAGCTTTTCCCAGGATCAGTGCGTTTTTCAATTCGATAGGTCCTTCGCCCTTCTGCCATTGTTCTTCGAATCTTTTTTCCCGGCTGAGACGGGCGAGGTGGATCAATGCACGCAAATGCTCCACCTTGTCGTCTTTGGGACCACCCAGCAAAAAGATCGCCCGAACGTCCGGATGGGTGTCGCTGACTTTGATCCCTTGCCTGCTTCTGACCATTACCAGGAACATTTTGGAGATGCTGCCTGGCAATATGTGGACGATGGCCGAAAAATCGGACACACAGATATCGGAATGATCCACCCTTTTCTTAAACTCCGAATAAAGCAGTCCTTCATCCAGCCCCGAGAGTTCCGATGCCTGCCTGCCGGCCTGTTCTAAAACCTCCTCCATGCCGGGGCTGCCTTCCAGGTCGATTACCCTGGCATCTCCGATCAATTTGTCGGTGTACCCCCATTCTATGTTTTTTCTGTCGGCCAGGTACTCCCTGAGATCGTCTTCCAGCTTGTTTGTAGAAAGCCTGGCATGGGTCACCCGTTCCAGGAGCGTTAAAAGGGCGTATTCCCTTTTCTGTTTTTTCCTGCCGTAGAAAAAATAGATCAGCAGGCCCACAAGCAGCAATGCCGACACCACTTCGATCGTTTCGATGCCCAGCCTGGCAATAAAATAGAGGAACAATCCGATGCTTGCGATCTGAAAAATGGGATACAACGGGGTTTTGAAACTGGGCCGGTAATTGATGAGCTTGCTCTCGCGCATTACGATCACGGCCGCATTGGTCAGCACGAAAGCCGCCAGGACCACCGCCGATGCAGCCTTTACCAGCGTTTCTAACGGAAGCATGAGGGAGACAATAATCAGGGCCCCTGTAATGAGGATGGAGTAAACCGGGGTCCTGGATTTTTTATGTATGGCACTGATGCCGGGGGGGATCAGGTGTTCACGGCTCAGGGCAAGGGGGTAGCGGGCCGCCGCCATAATGCCGGCGTTGGCTGTGGAGATAAAGGCCAGGGAGGCGGCAATCGTGATCAGGACGTAACCCGGCGCACCCAGGAACACTTCGGCCCCATCGGCCACCGGGGTCAGCGAGCCCCTGAATTGCTCCGCATCCAGCACCCCGGTGAGGATGAAGGTGACCAGGGTATAGAGCAGGGTAACAGCCAGCAGCGACGAAATAATGCCCAGGGGAAGATTGCGCCCGGGATTGACCACTTCTTCGGCCACGTTGGCCACCTTGATCAACCCACCAAACGAGATGAACACAAAACCTGTGGCAAAGAGCAACGGCCCGGGGCCGTTGCGCATAAGCGGGACATAGCGGCCGGGATCCACTTCGGGAAGGCCGAAACCTATAAAAAGGAACATCAGCAGGAACAGCCCGCCGACCAGGCTGACCTGGAAGACGGCCGCTTCCCTGACTCCCTTGATGTTGAGGGCAACAAAGGCCAGGCACAGCAACAACCCGGATAGAATATGGGAAGTGCCGGTATAGGTGTTGATGATCTCCGAAAGCCCGTATATGGCAAATGCGCTCTTGAGCGAAAGGGCGGTCCAGCCCATGAACCCTGTCAGGGTCCCCAGCAGGGGGCCGAAGGTTTTGTTGATGTAAAAGAAATCGCCCCCTGCTTTGGGCATAGCCGTTGCCAGTTCGATCACGCTCAGTATCCCGGCCAGTGCCAGGATGCCTGCCAGAAAATAGGAGATAAACACCGCCGGCCCGGCAATATCGAAGGCCAGGCCGGGCAAAATAAAAATGCCCGAGCTGATCATGGCCCCGGCGGCTATGCTGAAAATCCCAAACAGCTTGATCCTTCTTTTTAACATACGCTTTGCTAATGCGGGGGACTTAATTTAGCCCTGACGATCCGGTCAAATACTTCCATATAGCACCTGCCCACCTGTTCGAAGCCAAACTCAGGGGCCAGCTTCTGCTGTCCGGCGGCCAGAAGCCTGAGTCCTTCGGGGCCCGGTTCGAATAAGCGATGGAGGGCTTCGAGGATCTCGGTGCGGGAGTGCCCTGACGCGATCCCGCCCCCGAAGGCGTTCAGGTAATCCCTTACCGCGCTGCGGGCGGGGGTTATGGCCAGTATGGGGGTGCCGGAAAAGGCCGCTTCGGCAAACTTGCTCGGCAGGGCATGGCTGAATGCCATGTCGGCCTCAAGGATGAGCACTGCGCTGGCCCGGCTGAGCTCTTCCAGGGCCTCGGTGTGCGGCAACTGGGGCCTGGTGTTTACAAATTTTCCCAGCCCGGCCTTTTGCATCAGCGAGGCGGTCTTTTTGTGGTTCTTGCCCACAAAGAGCAGTCCGGAGAAATGTGCGGGAGGGTTTTGGCAAAAGCCGGCCAAAGCCCCGGTAAACTCATTGGAAAGCCGGCGGCTGATGCTGCCCAGGTGGATCAGGGATCCATTGTAGCTTTTTTTGGGGGTCAGCGCCTCGGTTTCGCCGATGGGGGGAATGGCTACACCACGTTCTCCGAGGGCCACCCCGTAATGATCGCCCATGATGTCGAGGCAGATCCGGGTGGGCATATGCACCGCATCGCAGTCATGAAGCACTTTTTTCAGTGCAGGCGCATAGGCCTTGGGGAAATACTTTTTGATGCCGCCTCCGTAAGGAGGAGGAAGCATGGTCGAGGGTTTGGGATCGCTGAACGATGCCAGCCAGGGAAGGCCGGATCGCCTGGCTACCATCCGGGCCGCCAGGTGGGAACCCACGGGGTTGGAACTGCTGAACAGACAGTCGGGATTCTCGTTTTTGACCACTTCCATCGCTTTTTCAATGGCCATGCGCAGGGTGGGGTCGAGTCCTGGATGCACCCTTCCGCTGATTCTGTTGGCCACCCCCCTAAGGTGGGGGAAAAAACCTTTTGGTGAAGGATTGATGCGGATCACCCGGCCGGCGTCAGGACCGGGATCCTCCAGTTTGTCGTTGAGGTGGGTGATCACCGTCACGAACGCCCCCTGCATCTGCAATGCCTTGATCACCTTGGCCATCTGGATCGACCTGGCCCCCTGGTTCTGTTTGCCCGTAAGCGAGATACAAAGTATATGCATCGGTATTGGAAATGGGATTCGGGAATTTATTGCCCTCCGACTGCTTTGCCTTTCCGGCCTTTTTCGGCGTGCCGGATGCGGAAAAATCCCGGTATGTCGACCGGGGTGCCCTGGGTGCCAAGCAGCCAGCGGAAGGTCCTGTCTTCGTAGCACTTTCTCCACCGCCTGACCGGGCGGTGGTAATAGGTTATGCCGCGACAGTAGCCGCCCAACCGGGCCGCATCGCCACGTGCTATCTGGAAACCGCCCACGGCGCGGGTCCTTTCTTCGGGAGTGAACAAGCCGGGGTCGATGTCCCTGATCATCCCCGTCCGGGTATAGTCGGCAAATACTTCGTGATGGTTGGGAAGCAGCTCCGACACCATGTGGTGGCGGGGATATACCAGCAGTTCTTCCCGCTTTGCCAGCTCCCGGCCCAGCAACTCGAGCGAGCGCTCGCGAAACAACACGTCGCAGTCGGTAAAAAAGATCCAGTCGGCGCTGGTGTTGAGCGCGGCAAGGTTCCGGCCGATGGCCCTGCGCTGCAGATAGGGTTTCGGCAGTGCGTGGAAATTCCATCGGACCCCCTCTGTCTTTTGTCCCGAGAAAAATTCCAGCACTTCAACTGTCCGGCTGTCGGAGGGTTCGTAAAAAACCGTCATGCAAACCCCGATCCCCGAAGGCGGGAACAGGACCAGCGAACTGAGCTGATAGGTCAAAATGTTGGCGTAGTTCCAGCAATGGCTCACGATCTCCAGCCTCAACCTGTCTTTGGACGGGCCGGTTTTCGGCAGGGAACCGTAATCGGGGCCGAAACAGCGGGAAGGCATCCCCCCGCTTGCCGCAAAACGGTAGAACCATTCCTGGGCCCCGTCCAGCAGGGGAGGAACCGGTTTTCCCGGCTTGGGGTGCATGTTGCCGCTAGGCCTGGCGTGGGCGTCCATCCCGTTTGTTTTGCCCGGCTAAACAGCCGGCCGTCCTTTGTATCGGTTGACAAAGCGACGGTATTTGCGATAGAACTTCTTTTTTTTCTCCGAATCCAGCAAAAGGTTCAGCTGCGCCGGATACGAACGCCACCCCTGCCGCTTGTAATCGACAATGACGGGTCTCCAATGGGTTGGCGATAGCTTTTGCACAAATACGTTTTCGCCCAGCTGGAAAGCATCGAAAAACCAGATATTGTACTTTTCAAACAGCGAAATGAGGTTGTCGACCTCTTTCCAGAAGGCTTTGTTGGCAATTTGCCGGTGGTGACTGACGGGCCGGGAATGGGAGCCGTCGAAATCCAGGGGGCGGGCTGCCACCAGATGGTCGGGGGCCACGCTGATAACCGGGTTGAAATAAGGTTTCATTTTGGGAGGCAGCCTGCGGTATGTCTTGTACTCCAACCTGTGCATACCCCGGCGCAGCAGCCGCAAATGCAGTCGCTGCAGGAGGCTGAGGCCGGGCTTCAGCCGCTTTACGCACAAGCCTGGTTTTCCCTTTATGGCAAAACATTCCCTGAGGTGCCCTTCGCCGATCTTTTCGGCCAGTCGTGCAGTGGACATGATGGTTAAATTAGTTTGCCATTTTGTTTGTCGCAGACCTTTAAAAATCTCCATTTGGTTGTCATGCCATGCCCCTGGGCAATTGGCATTTATTTTCTGTCGAGGGTCAGTATGTTTTTGAACTCCGCCGGTTTTTCGCATTGCAGCCATTTGTCGCTAAACCCTTCTTCCCGGGCCAGGTGGATGATGTCGACCAGGATCCTCAATTGGGCGATCCTGTCTTTTCCCGAGCCTCCCACCACAAAAACAGCCTTTACATGATCCCGGATTTTGGTAAAGCGGATGCCTTTTTTGCTTCTGATCATGATCAGAAACATGGGGATGTCGACCTCGAACATAAGGTGGATCATGGCCGCGAAATCGGAAATGCAGCGATCGGGTGCTTCTTTTTCCCCGGCAATCTTCCGGCGGACCTTTTCCTTCCCCATTCCGGTTTTGTCTGAAACAGCTTCGGAAACCCTGTCGAGCAACTGCTCAAATCCGGCTTCCTGCTCCATGTCGACGACGGTGGCGTCATTAACTACCTGGTGCAGACCGCTTTTTTCGATATTCTCCCTGTCGAGCAGCATGTTTCTGAGCTCATTCTCCAGTTCGTCTTCGGTTTTATCCCAATCGGTGATCCGTTCCAGCAGATGCAGCAGGGCGTATTCCTTTTTCTGCTGCTTCCTGCCATAAAAATAATACACCCCAAGCCCCGCCAGTACCAGGCCCAGCACGATCTCGATCGATTCGATGCCCAGATCGGCGATCAGAAGAAGGAACAAAACGATGCTGGCGATCTGAAACAAGGGGTAAAGCGGAACCTTGAAACTGGGGCGGTAGTTGGTGAGCTTGCTTTCGCGCAGCACGATCACGGCCAGGTTGGTCAGCACAAAGGCCGCCATCACCACCGATGAGGCGGCCTTTACCAGGATGTCGAGCGGCAGCAGCAGAGAAGCTGCGATAATCACCCCGGTGATCAAAATGGCGATGACGGGGGTTTTGAGCCGTTGATGGACCGACGAGAATCTTTCGGGCAAAAGATGGTCGCGGCTAAGGGCCATTGGGTAGCGGGCCGCTGCCATGATGCCGGCATTGGCCGTGGAAGTGAAGGCCAGCACCGAGGCAATGGTGATAATGATGTACCCGGTATGCCCCATGAAGTTTTCGGCCGCATCGGCCACCGGGGTCATTGAGCCCCTGAAGTTTCCGGCGTCGAGGGTGCCGGTAACCACAAAGGTCACCAGGGTGTAGATCAGGCTCACGGCGATCACCGAAGAGATGATGCCCAGGGGAATGTTCCGCTTGGGATTGTTTACTTCTTCCGAAATGTTGGCAATTTGGATCAGCCCTCCAAAAGTGACGAACACAAAACCGGTGGCAAAAAGCACCCCCTGGTATCCATCGGGTGCAAAAGGCACGAAACGCCCGGTATCGATCGCGGGGACCCCAAAACCTGCAAAGATCACCAACAGGGTGAGCAGGCCGAACACCAGGGAGATCTGTACCGAGGCGGCCTCCCTGACCCCGGAAATGTTGATGGCCACGAACAAGGTTGCGAACACCAGGCCGGAAACCACGTGGGTGATCTCGGTGTAATTGTAAACGACTTCCGAGAGGCCGTATATGGCAAATGCACTTTTTAGCGACAGGGCTGTCCAGCCTAAAAAGCCGGTAAGGGTTCCCAGTAAGGGGCCGAAGGTCTTATTGACAAAAAAGAAATCGCCTCCGGCTTTGGGCATGGCAGTGGCCAGCTCGATCACGCTGAGTATCCCGAGCAGTGCCAGCACCCCTGCCAGAAAATAGGAGACAAAAACGGCCGGGCCTGCAATGTCGAAGGCCAGGCCGGGCAAAATGAAGATGCCCGAGCTGATCATGGCCCCGGCGGCGATGGTAAATACCCCGAATAATGTGATGTCTTTTTTCAGCATGCGGATTGCCGGGCATGCCGGCAGGTTTGTTCAGAGCATAATGCGAATAGGCAAAAATACAATTAATTGGTCAAAAGACCCGCTGCCTTATTCTCCATGTTCCTGTTTTAGCGCCCTGTTCCACCTGTGCGCAGTTTTTTGTTTCCCCTTTCCCGACTCAGGTTGATGCCATGTGCCATGGGCTTCACTGATCTATGCTTATTCGTGTTGGATGCAACCGGAATAATGCGTACATTGAAGTGCGAAAGCCTCATTGTATTCTGGGGGCAGGGCTTTCTGCAAAAAGCCCCGGTTCACAAGCTAAACTGATGTTATGAAAAAGTCTGCCTTGATTTTCTTTTTTATTGCCTTTTTTGTGTTCATCCTTATTGCGGTCAATAGCAACCAGGCCGATAAGAGGGTAAGCCGGCGCGCGGCCGAACGTATTGCCAACAGGGAACGGACAACTACTGCTCCGGTGCCCGTTCAGGCCGTTGCCGGGACAGAAAGCGCTCCCCGGCTGAACCCCCCCCATGGAGAGCCCGGTCACATTTGCGAGATCCCCGTGGGCGCCCCCCTGCCCGTTGAGCCTTCTTCGCAGCTTGTGGCAGAGCCCCGGCTGAACCCCCCGCATGGGGAGCCCGGCCATATCTGCGAGATCCCCGTGGGCGCCCCCCTGCCTTAGGCCGGCCACATGCCAAAACCCTTTTGGGGCCCTGAACGCAGCCTGGCTGGCCGTAACAATGAAAAGGGTCCCCAGGTTTGCTTTCAGTAAGTGTATCCCTTCCCCTGGTCAGCTTCCAGTTCGACGCCGAGTGACAAAACGATGCGGTTGACAAAATTGAAATAGGCGACCACCAGTGTGGCATCAAGGATTCCCGAATCGGTAAGGCCGATTTTCCGAAGTTCCATCGTATGATCATGTGTTTCATGCGCCCCGGGTTGAAGGGTAAGGGTGTTTGCATAACGGCATAATGCCTGTTCCCTGGCCGAGAGAACATCGAAATCAGCTGCTCTCTTCAGCCGTTGGATCTTATCCTCATCCTTCCAGTAATGATGCAATGCGTTTGCATGATGCTCCTGGCAATACAGGCAGTCATTTGCAGCGGAAACCACCACCGCCATCATTTCGCGTTCAGCCCTGCTGAGCTCAGAGCGGCTGAACATAATGCCCATATACAGATCCATATGGTGTTTGATGCTTTCGGGCCGGAGGCTCTGTATGGTGTGGACAGCAGCCAGTTTGCCCCGGCTTTTTGCAATGCTGTCGTATATTTCTTTCAACCTTCCCTTGGCTTCTGCGTATCCAGTTGTTTTTATCCGGGTCATTTTGCCTTAAATACAGTTTTACATAATGATTGCAAATCTACCTTTTATAATCTGAATAAGCCGGTAGTTTGCGATGAACAACAGGTAATTCGATAATTGGCCAGGTTGGAAAAATAAAAGCTGCATTATTAGTGACTAATATAATAAAAAACGATCTACGCATTCAAATACCTATATATTATAATGCCAAATATGTTAAAATTTATTAAAATTTTTTTCATTTTGTTGGTATTTTTTGGGTATATTTGTATTGTGACGGGGTTCTTTTTTTTTTTACGAGCGTGGATTTGCGGTGTTCTTGATTGAATAATCTGCAGTATGCACAGACAAGTTTTGCGATAACAACATCGGCTTGATTATACTGATTCAGACACTGCTTTACCAACCGTCGACAGCTTATAACGATCATTCGTTGGAAGCACCGCACACTGATTGTCCGGGCTGCGCC
>PWJC01000062.1 GCA_003560165.1 Bacteroidales bacterium | reverse complement strand
GCACTCCAACCAGCTGTTCTAGCCCAAATACGTAAATACTGTTCATTTATACTAGGAAAACGTACAGTAAATTCTAAGAGGTAACTACTTCCAGATATTCCTGATGGCTCAGCCCTTGCCTCTGTATAAGCCCCATTACGAGCTTGCATACGCCCACGATTAGACTGTATATCTATAGCACCACCGCTACTTCCCCCAAATAATGCAGTAGCCCAGGGAGAAGGCCAAAGTGACCCATTACTACCTGTAAATGTAGTATTTAACAATACTGTCATAGGTCACTCCGGTGGGTGCGCACGTACGCGGCTACGGTAAGTAGTGGCCCAATCAACTCCGTCAGTATTATCTAGCTGGAAAATAGTACCTGCTTGATTTGCTGTAGCCAGTTGCGTCCAAGTACCTGGGGAGGTTTCCTCGTCTACTTGGTACTCATAAGTAGCTGCATTAGGAACCGAATCCCAAGACCCATTTAACTGCCTCTGACCAGCAACAGCTGTAAAGGAAAAGTTCTGTGGAGTGGTAAGCTGTGAAGTTGAGGTACCACTATGAGGCGCTATATCTCCATCAGTACCCACGCCAATAGCATACACACCCATATGGTTTTGACCAGTAGGTGCTGTAACCGCGCCAATACCTACACCACCAGCAGTACTTACAGTTGTATCACTATAGTTATGCTCCCAAGTAGCAGGCTCGTCTGCTGTGGGGTCAGTAAAGGGGCTCGCAGGCTTCCAAAATCTTGCCTGTATTGTATTACCTTCATTTCTAGTACGCATAGCTATAATATCATTCTGAGCCCAGGCCCAAGAAATACTAGGAAGCTGCTCGTACCAGTTAGGTGTAAAAGGTACACCTATAAGATGTCTACGATCCTCTTCACCTGTAATGTGCAGCCCAGGAGCATAAGCCATGAGTGTACTTCCACTACCTTGCAGTCGTGTGTATACCTTACACAAACGCTGAAATATATCCCCAACAGCCATAACTCTAAATAGACAAAATACTTCTACATGAGTTACATCTGGAATAGCGTCCCACTTCCAAGCAAACAATCTAGTATTAGTGCCGCCAGTGCGTTGATGTACAACCATCAACCTAGATTCTGGATCTTCTGCAGCTAGAAATGTAGACTCCGGCTCACCGAAGTTACTCCAACCCTGAGGTGTAGTTGTAAGTGCTGTACCCGCAAAGTCGGTAAAATAAGTAGGCATTAAACCCCTCCTGTTTCCATAAGACCCATGTAGAATCCTTGTTCACCGTCCCAAGACGAAAACAATCCCTGATGTTCAACACTAGAAGTGTAACCAGGGAATCCATTACCAGAGCGCGTCCACGCCGAGCGTAGCACAGCATTACCAGGAGATAGAGAATCTACTATACCCGCTGGAACCACATCACGATAAGCAGTAGACAAGACAAGTGATTGCCCATTCATTGTACGGTTCCAGCCAGAAGACCCATTCACATAGCGCACAAGTGACCACATCGCATACTGAAGGTTCTTATCAGGGAACCCAGAGACACCTGATGTGTTGTTTGGGCTACCCGACGTCGTTGAGTGCCCTGTAATAGTGCCATGCTGAACTAACCTATAGTCACCCCGTAAGGCAAATGCCTTTGCAATCGCAGCTGCATTGGCAATTTCATTAGCGGAATACGTCCAGCCTTGCGTAGAAGGCCCATCAAGTTGTGCTCTATGGAAATCGAACACGAATCCTGCCGGTGCATTGGAGAAGTGGTTCCATTCCCAAAATTCAACTTCACTTCGCCACAACATGTCGTCTACAGTAAACCAACCATAAGTAGGTTGAGTTATATTTGATGTAGACGGATTAGGATTGAATCGCTTGAGATAATTAGCAATCATGACAGCAGAAGCTACACATACCAAGACTCTATTATTCCAATCATACGCACCAGACACATACGGACCATTATCATAAGCTCTATAAGGACCCGACCCCTGTGTGTAATATTGTGCGTAAGGATGAGAGGAGAAGTTCTTTTGGAGTCTATTAGGTACGCGACTACCTGGCCCCTCAATATGCCGCCACTTGAGTATGTAATTTGCCCAAGAATAGAACCATCTATCGAGGATAGTAAGCTCAGCAGAGGTAAATTGGCTACGGCCTAACATGTCAAAGGCTTTGAGCCAACGATACATCCATCCTGCTAGATTGAAAATCGGAGCTGGCGCAAACCCAGGATGATTGACACTATATTTACTATTGTTAGAGAATTCATGTGCAGTATTCTGAGCTGTCCACATCAATAGATTTTTGACTTGTGTGCGCCAAGAGTTGTTATTGGCATGGTTAGGTAAAGTCATATAGCACCATGCAGCACGCAGCCAATTGATATGGGGTTCAGTGGGGCCATTCGGCCCTCCGGGCCAGCCGTTGTGAAGCTGACCACTCATAGGCAAGGGGGCTTGCCAATATGAGGCACTGGTATTAGCTATAAACCCATTAGCCATATTAAGGGCACGAACCCCATCGCCAGGTGCATTACTTTGTGCCCCATAGAAACCTTGCCCAGTGCTATAGAACGGGCCGTTACCCGCCATCCTATGGCGGTAAATATCAATCTGTGCCGAGGTGTAGAAGAATTTATCACCCAAAATGGGGTCGGGGTCAGGGTCGGGGTCAGGGTCGGGGTCAGGAGCAGGAGGCTGTACATATGCCGTCGCCCGCGCCCACTGTACTGCTGCAAGAACCTGATTGATAGCTTGCTGAGTAAGATTAGCAAGACCATTTTCATGGTAAGAGAGGTTAACATGCCGAGTAGTTGCAAACCTAGTCGCCATCTGACTGCCAGCTTCATAAGCAAACACTACACGCTGCGTAGGCTGCCCCGGCCTAGTCACTACTGTCTGCATATTAGTAAAATTACTGGGCTCCCATGTTATAATTGATGGTGCCTGGTATACAGAAAATGTACCCGTAACCCCAGCTGCTAATGGGCTGCTAGCATTAACTACTTCGGCATCGGTAACAGAACCCACCCATCCCAACCCAGTACCCATTCCTAAGCCACGCCATGAGTCTATAGTCACAATTCCTATAGGTGGGTGTAGGAATCTACTAGTATCACTAGAGGGAGCCCAAACAATAACTACTACAGCTACGCCGTCGTAGGACACAGCGTCGAACCATGACCGTACTATGACGTCCCAACCATTTGCAATTAGCAAGTCACGTAGCGCTGCATGTCCTGAGGGTAAGTTTGTTGCGCTTTCAGCTATTAATAACAGCTTCTCACCCTGGGGCGGCGGAACTGACTCACTGCTGACAAGGCCATAATGCTTAGGAGCAAATGAGGTCGCCCCTGTAGGTAACGAACCAGTTGAGGCAAGTTCTTGCCTAGACTCGCTTGACGTGTGAGAAAACCCTAACCAAGTTTCGAATGTGTGCGTAGCCCAATCCCTAAAGCTGATGTCCCAACGAAATGCATTTGTAGTAGCCCCAACCCGATAAATATTGCCATTCCATATATTGTTAGCAGCAGCCGCAAACATGTCGTTTACAGGCGTAGCACTTTGAGTTGTGCCCCCTGTAAGATGGGACGTTGACGACCCCTTCACATCATTATTCAATATATGGCAATGTGCCATCTGCCTACGAGAATCAACAGCAAGAGAAATGCCCTGCACACCGTCTACATGGTTACGACGCACTAAGATCGGGCTACTACTGGTACCACTTGACGATGCAATACGAATCCCAGCAGCACTACCATTGATTTCCCCGTACGGGGCTGCGTAACCGTTACCAAACAACTGATTGTCTCGAATGTCTACATGGTAAGAAATCTCCCAAAAGATGCCGTAATAAGTATTGTTCTCGGATAAGTTAGACGCTATAACACAATGACTATTGTCAATATCGAACCAGATACCTACACCGTAGTTATTATGCACCCAGTTATTGATGACATCGCAACCGTCGGCCATATAAGCTAGCTTAAGACCGCCGCCTTCCCAATCTTCGTTATACCCCACAATGTTCTTGTTGTGGGCAATCTCGTTATCTCGGATTACGGGTGCAGTGGCCCCGGCAGCAGTACCATTGCCTAATACCCCTGCTGATCCATTGTAACGAATACGATTATTCTCAAGTCGCCAACCCCGATTGACATGGGTGCCACCAGCATGATTCCAACGGATATCACAATAGCGGACGACCCATGAGTGTGAGTAGCCAAGACGCCCAGCAACCGCACAGCCCTGAGTCAACGATGCATATTTTTCAATAATTAGATTCTGGATAGTTATATAGTGTGGACCCGAGGAAAGTCCCCGTAAGAAGTATTCCGTGACAGACGTTTCTATCATCTGGAACTGTGCAGGATCTGACCCTATATAAATACGGTTGTTAGGGTAGTCAAACCAAAAGTCCCCCTCCCCTACCTGTGCCAGTGTGTCAACATGCCTCAGTCTAGACACCACACTATTAAGGGTGACATACACGTCTTCTGGGTATCCCGCACGAGTCTGTCCTTCCTTAGTGAACATATGATTATCTGGGTGGACCCATCCCTGTTGGGTCTGCCCCCCAATCCACCAGAGGGAACCATCAACAGTCCAATGGGTTGCTGCTGTAGCTTGAGCAGCAGTACCAACCTGTAGTGGCAACGTTTTAGAGCCAGATACAGTCGCATTCGCTCCGGGCTTACCCGTAAACGTCATGTATGCCTGTGGAGTTGCTGTAGTAAGCCTATAGATGCCAGCTGTGAACCCAAACTGAGTACCAGTAGTATGGCTGTCTATCACAGCTTGCAAAGACTGATCCTGGCTATACCCACTGTTTTCCTGTGTTGATGCCTGTACAGTGCCAACAGCAGTCCCAGGACGCAGGAATATATCAACCTCAGTCCAGGCTTGTTCTATATCATTAGACGGAGGGGGCGGCGGTGGTGGTGGTGGAGAGGTTCCTTCACTATCGACAAGACCATAATGTAGTTCTGCATAAGGAATAGCATTAAGGGGTAAACTGCCCGTAGTCTCTTGTTCTTGTCGAGTCTCGTTGCTAGTGTGTGCATAACCTTGCCAAGTAGAGAAAGTGTGAGTTGCCCAGTTTGCTCCCCACCGAAACTTTGTAGCAGAAGACGATACCCTATAGATATTACCATTCCAGGTTAAATTAGCACCACTCCAAATATCATCAGGAGCGTCGCCCTGCTTTGTAGCACCAGTTAAAAAGGCAGGCTCAGAGCACTTAACGTCATTATTATTAACCTGACAATTGATAGTAACCATTCTATTGTCACGATTAAATATGATACCCTGTGGACCATCTACATGATTACGATGGATAATAGTAGGATTATCAGAAGGAGTGTTATTACCGACAATCCTTATCCCTGCTCCGGCTCCATTACTCATTCCCCAAGGGCTAGCAAAGCTGTTTCCTAATACCCTATTATCTCTAATCTCAACTTTATAAGAAATCTCCCAAAAGATGCCGTAGTAAGTGTTATTGACGACTAAGTTAGACGCTATAAGACAGTTATCGTTTTGGATGTCAAACCATATTCCACAGCCCTTGTTATCATGGACGTGGTTGTTTACTACATCACAGCCGTACCAGAAGTACTTGAGTTTTAGGCCCCCACCTTCCCAATCTTCGTTATAACCCACAATATTTTTATTATTAACTATAGTATTATTGCGAATAAAGGTGCGGCCAGCATTAGCTGTACTACCGTTACCCATAACGCCGCCCTGCCCATTACTATGAATGTAGCAGTGCTCAATAACCCAACCGGAGTTGACGTCAGTCCCACCAGCATGATTCCATCGCAGCTCACAGAATCGTACTGTCCATGAAGTTGTAAGAGAAAACCTACCACCTAAAGCGCCCCCCTGGGTAACAGAGGCATATTTCTCAATAATAATATTGATAACATGCACACCCGTATTGGTACCATTACCCGTAAGGAAGGTGGGGTTTATTCCTGTCTCAACTTGGCTAAAAGTTGTTGGATTAGAGCCAATATAGATACGATCAGTAGAATAATCAAAGAAATAATCGCCACTTCCCACAGAGCCTAGTGCATCGACATGTCGAAGCCTACTGACAGTGCCCCCACTAGTGACATAAACATCTTCTGGTCGCCCTGACCTCCGCGCCCCAGTCTTAGTGTGGTAGTTATTGTATCCGGGCTCAGCGGGGGGCTCCCACCAGCCCTCTTGAGTCTGATTACCGATCCACCACAGGGAGCCGTCTTGCACCCAATGAGTACCAGCAGTGCCTTGGGTGCTATTACCTATTTGAGTAGGTAACAAGCGTGCGCCAGATACTACAACAGAACCCCCTGGCTTACCTATGAACCGCATATTCTCTTTAGGCGTAGCAGTAACAAGTCTATATAGCCCCGCAGTTAAACCAAATCTAGTACCGCCAGAATAAGAATTAACTACAGCTTGTAAGCTCTGGTCGCTACTATACCCTATATCCTCTCCAGCAGTGGACGCTTGTACCGTTCCCACAGAGGTGCCGGGCCGTAAATAAACATCTACTTGCGTCCATTGTTCATAGACGGCGTTGAAGTACGGGTCATCCCCAGGAGGTGGGGGCGGCGGCGGTTCCGGTATAGGCGTAAATATAACCCTAGGCCGTGTTGTATTGAACGGCTCTAGGGAGTTACTATTTTGGTCAAAATAATAAAGGTCTACGCCCACGGGTTCTCCACGCTCCTCATGTTACCAACGAGGTCCCGCGCATGGATGTCATTAGGCCATGTAGGGTCAGCGGGGCTGTCATACAGCAACCACAGGACCCTCCCACCTTCAATGTCGTCAACGTTCGGCCGTGGGCGCGTACTACCACCTACACCGTCCTGCACAATAATAGCCGGGTAGTAGTCAAGCACTAGGTCCGCTATGGCAGAATGGTCTACAGTATGGTTTGGGTCACCT
>PWJC01000052.1 GCA_003560165.1 Bacteroidales bacterium | reverse complement strand
AGAGTTGAAGAGTTGAAGAGTTGAAGAGTTGAAGAGTTGAAGAGTTGAAGAGTTGAAGAGTTGAAGAGTTGAAGAGTTTAAAGGCTGATTATCCGGTACTTAAACTTTTAAACCTTTAAACTTTTAAACCTTTAAACCTGTTGGGGTTTTCCCTGGTTTTAACTGTCGCAATGCTTGCAGGCTAAAGAGGAATGTTCAATATAAGTGTGTCATTTTTTTGTAATTGGAAAAGAGTTAATACTTTTGAGAACCATACCGGGCACTGCCGGCTTCTTTGGCTGACGGGGCCGCAACATTCACACCATGAAAGGAATTTCCCGGGTGCTTCGCAGGCTCTTTTGTCTCTTGCCTCTCCTGCTGATAGGGGGCGCGGCCAGCGGGCAGTCGGTGTTTTCGCCCGATCGCTGGGTCGAACGCCGGGCAGTGAACCGCCTGGATGATTTCGATGATTTTTTCCTTCACTACCGCCACCTGGGGCATATGGGGATCGACAGCATCGTTGTCATGCGGAGAGACCGCCATATTGCGGTGCATTTCAGTCCGGCAATCACCCATCTGCCCATGAGGGTCCCCTGGTTGCTATCGCTCGAAACCGGACTGATGAACAGCCTGGGATGGGTTTTCAGAAATTACAGCCTCAGCCTGCTTAGCGGGGACAACCCACTTACCGATTTTGTGCCGAACCACTTCCGCAACGGCCACATTCCCCCCGACACCCTGAGGATCAGGCCGCGTTCCCCTGTCCCGGCCCTGGTCAGGAAAACCGGACAACCCGGATTTGAGGGCGGCTTATCGGGAAACCACATTGCACTCTGGCACAGCCACGGTTATTATTACAATGCCGTGAACGACCGCTGGCAATGGCAGCGGGCCAGGCTGTTCGGCACGGTAGAAGACATGCTTACGGCCGACTACGTGCTGGGGTATGTCGCCCCCATGCTCGAAAATGCCGGCGCCAATGTATTGTTGCCCAGGGAAAGGGATGTGCAGGTGCACGAAGTGATCATCGGACCGGGCATTGCCGGGAACCAGGGTCAGCTGCTGGTGGATCACGGGCAGGCCGGGTGGAAGCAGGAATCGGGTGGATTTGACCGCATTGAACCCCTGACCGGGCCTGTAAACCCTTTCGATGAAGGAGTGCATCTGAAGATACCCACCAACCAGGGTGGCTCCCTGACCTATGTGCCCGATATCCCGGCCAGTGGGAAGTATGCTGTGTATTTTTCCTGGGCCAAAACGGCTGCTGCGGTACCCGATGCAAGGCTTGATCTCAGTTATGCAGGAGGAACGGCCAGCTTTGAGGTAAACCAGGCCATGGGCCACGGCACCTGGGTCTATCTGGGGCATTTTTATTTTAAGCAGGGACTCGATTCTGAGTCGGGTCGGCTGCAACTGCTCACCCATTCCGCTCATGATGGGGTACTTACTGCGGGTGCTGTGCGTTTTGGCGGGGGGATGGGTAGCATTGCCAGGGGGGCATCCGGCATTTCCCTCCCCAACCGGCGTTCGGACTCAGACCGCCAAACGGATGTCACCGAAGCCTCAGTACCCGGCCCCCTGCCTGAGCATTCCACCTGGCGGACCAGCGGACGGCCCCGCTATCAGGAAGGCGCCCGGTATTACCTGCAATATGCCGGAATGCCCGATACCCTTGTGTATTCGCTCAATGAAGGAAGGAATGACTACAACGACGACTACATGTCGCGGGGCGAATGGGTTAATTTTCTGATGGGAGCTCCTTTCGGACCTCAAAATGACAGGAATGCGGGTCTGGGCATCCCCATCGACCTTTCCCTTTCATTTCATACCGATGCGGGAGTAACTCCCGGCGATTCGGTCATAGGCACCCTGGCCATCTACAGCGCTGAGCGCGACGGGGGGATGTTTCCCGATGGGGTTTCCCGGCTGGCCGGCCGTGACCTCTCCGACATGGTCCAGGATCAGATCGTTTCCGACATCCGGGCTATGGCAAATCCAGATTGGACACGGCGGGCACTATGGGACCGGGCGTATTCGGAAGCCTGGCGTCCGAATGTGCCGGCCATGCTACTCGAATTGTATTCCCATCAAAACCTGGCCGATATCAGCTACGGGCTCGACCCCCGCTTCCAGTTTATGGTGGGGCGTGCCATTTACAAGGGCATCCTTCGCTTCCTTGCCGGGCAGGAAGGCAGGGAGGCCGTGGTAAAACCCCTGCCTCCCGACAGCATGGCCATCAGGCGGGTGGAAGGAAAAACCATCATGCTGTCGTGGCGGGGGGCCGGGGATAAGCTGGAAGATTCGGCCGTGCCTTCCCATTACAAAATTTACCAGCGTGCCGAAGGAGCCGGATTCTGCCAGGGGTGGGTGGTAAGCGATCCCTATGCCCTGATCGAACTCCCCGCCTGGCATACCATCTATTCGTACAAGGTAACCGCACTGAACAGCGGAGGAGAAAGCTTCCCCTCCGAAATCCTGTCGGTGGCCCTGTTGCCCGGCCAGCAGGAAGAGGTGCTGGTGGTCAATGGCTTTGACCGCCTCAGCGGTCCGCAGGTATTCGATACCGGCCAATTGGCCGGACGCCGTTGGTGGGGGGGAATGGATGTTCCCCTCGGACATTCGGTGGCTTATACCGGCATGCAATACGATTTCGACAGGGGATCGCCCTGGCTGGATGACGACAGCCCCGGCTGTGGTGCCAGCTATGCAGACTGGGAAGGCCGGATACGGCAGGGAAACAGCTTCGACTATCCATCTGTTCACGGCAAAGCCATCCGCAACGCCGGGTACTCCTTCGTATCGGTAAGCAGGAAGGCCTTTGAGGCCGGTTCATTCACCTCATCCGACTATTGGGCGGTGAACCTTGTCGCGGGCCTTCAGAAGGGGATTCCCGAGTGGCCAGGCAGCAATAAAACTGTTTTCAGGGTCTTCAGTCCGCCCATGAGGGAAGGGCTCCGGCAATACGCCCTTTCGGGAGGTAATATCCTTGTTTCGGGTGCTTACACCGGCACCGACATGATCCGGCACAACGACGCGGAAGCTGTCCGCTTTGCCGAAGACATTCTGGGCTTCCTCTGGCGGTCGGACAATGCCAGCAACACCCCCGGGCTAACCCCGACGGCAATTGCCGGAGCGATGGGTTTTGAGGCCCTGGCCATCAATACCGGCTGGCATCCGCTGATCTATACGGTCGGGGCTCCCGATGCCATTGAAGCCGTTGCCGGGGGCGGGGCCACGGCATACCGTTACGCCCCTGGCAAGTCGAGCGCAGCGGTGCTCTACCAGGGTGGTCACAAGGCTTTTTCAATGGGCTTCCCCTTTGAGGCCATTATCGACGAGGGAGAACGGGACTACCTCATGAAACAGATACTTAATTTTTTCAAACAGCCATAAAAGACCTGTTGCTTATGAACCAATCTACGATCAGTTGTTTTTTACCCGCAGGAGAACGCACTGAACTGCAGGCCAGCCTGGATGAACTGGGCAACCACCCACTGGTGAGCAGCATTTTTATAGTGGGCAAGCCCCCCCACGAAAAGCTGCGAATGCCCGAAAAGGGCCGTTACGCCGACATCGGTAGCATGCAGTCGACCCGGGGGGTGAAGCAAATGTCGGCCTTGTGCAATTCGGAATATGTCCTTGTCTACAACAAGACCCAACCGCTCAGGCTGGGGGCTTTTGCGCTCGAAAGGATGCTTCAGGTTGCTCAAAGCACCGGGTCTGGCATGGTCTATTCCGATCACTACCAGATGAAGGACGGCAACTTATCGGCCTTGCCGGTGATTGATTACCAGGATGGCAGCCTGCGCGACGACTTCAACTTCGGGCCGGTTTTGCTTTACCGCACCGAAGACCTGCGCCGGACCGTGTCCCGTATGGACCAGGACTTTCTGTATGCCGGCCTGTACGATCTGCGGCTTCGGGTATCCCGCGAAAACCGGCTGCTCAGGATCCCCGAATTCCTTTATACCGAAATGGAAACCGATACCCGCAGCTCGGGCGAGAAAATCTTCGATTACGTCGATCCCAAAAACAGGGAAGTGCAGATCGAGATGGAAAAGGCTTGCACCTCTCACCTGAAGGCAATCGGTGGCTGGCTGAGCCCCGTTTTTTCTGAGGTGGATCTGTCGGCAGGGGATTTCCCGGCGGAGGCTTCGGTGATCATCCCCGTTAAAAACCGTATCAGGACCATCGAAGATGCCGTTCGTTCGGTCTTTGCACAACAGACCCCCTTTTCCTTTAACCTGATCGTGGTCGACAACCATTCGAACGACGGGACATCGCAGTTGCTGGAAGAGCTTTCGCGCGAAGACGATCGGCTGATCCATGTGGTCCCCGGCAGGGATGACCTGGGCATCGGCGGATGCTGGAACATTGGCTTGTTTCATGAGGCCTGTGGACGTTTTGCCATACAACTCGACAGCGACGACCTTTACCTTCACGACCAGGTGGTCCGCCAGATCGTCGATTCATTTTATTCCCAGCAGTGTGCCATGGTGGTGGGCAGCTACCGCATGGTCAACTTCAAGCTTGAGGAGATCCCCCCGGGGCTGATCGACCACCGGGAGTGGACCCCCGACAACGGACGCAACAATGCACTGCGGATCAACGGGCTGGGGGCCCCCAGGGCGTTCTATACCCCGGTCCTTCGATTGGTCCGCCTGCCCAATGTGAGCTACGGTGAGGATTATGCCGTGGCCCTGCAGATATCGCGCCACTACCGGATCGGGCGCATTTATGAGCCACTCTACCTGTGCCGGCGCTGGGAAGACAACACCGATGCCTCACTGGATATCGGCAGGCAGAACAGCCACAACTTTTACAAGGACAGGATACGTACCATCGAACTGTGGGCCAGGATCGCCATGAACAGCAATAAGGCATAGGTCATGGCAAAAGAAGGGACGAATCCTGATAGACCGATGGGCTTGCAGGAAAGGGTCTATGCCCTGTTCGAACAACAGCTCCGGGGCTGGGAACTGGCCTCGGGCAACTATGCAGGGCTAAAACAGGTGCACCAACGCTTTTTGACACTGGGCAGGGGGGTCGTGATCGGGGTGCAACACAATCCGTGGCGGATCACTTCCTCGGCCGCCAGGGTCGACCAAAAGTCGGTGAGTGAGCGGAAATGTTTCCTGTGCCCAGCCCATTTGCCCCCACAGCAACGCGGGGTATCCTTCGGTGCCGATTACCTTATCCTGGTGAATCCCTTCCCCATTTTCACCCGCCACCTGACCATTCCGCTAAGGGAACACCTTCCCCAGAGGATAGCGGGCCGCATGGCGCCCATGCTGGCCCTGGCCAGGGAACTGGACGACTTTGTGGTATTTTACAACGGCCCGGGCTGCGGGGCTTCGGCACCCGATCATTTTCATTTCCAGGCCGGCAACAAGGGCTTCCTCCCCATTGGGAAGGAGTTGGATATCCTTCCCAAATCCCTGCTCAGGGAGTCGGGGGGGAACACGATCTGGTCGCCCCGGGGCTACGGCCGCCCCTGCCTTGTGCTCGAAGGCGCTGATGACAGGGCCCTCTGCCGGACCTTTGAGGATTTGCTGGCCCTTTTACCCCATGGCGGGGCCAGGCAGGAGGAGCCGATGCTCAATGTCCTGGCCTGGGAACACAAAGAGATATTGCGGGTTGCTGTGTTCCCCCGCAGGGCTCACCGTCCGTGGCAGTTCTATGCAGAAGGCGATGACCGTATTCTGCTGAGCCCGGCATCCGTGGACATGGGGGGCATGTTCATCATCCCCAGAGAGCAGGATTTCCCCAGGATAGGCAGGGAGGTGGTAAAGGATGTTTTCGAACAGGTATGCCCGGCCCAGGCCGATATAGATCGCATTATCAGGGCAGTAGGTAGTAGGTAGGAAGAAGAAAGTTGAAAAGTTGAAAAGTTGAAAAGTTGAAAAGTTGAAAAGCCAACAGCCAACAGCCAATAGAATGAATTGGTTTGCACGTTTAAACGATGGGCACAAGATGAAAAACAAAGACATACGCATTGTTCAGGGCTGGCCGGAGGATCTGGAGGCCATGGCTGCCTTTCTCGACAGCAATTGGGACTACGACAGCATCGGGGCCGGCATGCTGGGGGAGAAGCTGCACGACGACCCCATGGCCGACTCCGGTCTGTGCTTTACGGCAATGGCCGGTGAACTGATCGCCGGGATGCTGTATTGCGTTCAACGCGACATCAGGGGTCAGCGGCTTGGCTATGTGAAACTGATGGCAGTGGGCAAGCCGCATCGACGGCGCGGCCTGGGCAGCCGGTTGTACGAACGGGCAGAGGGCCTGCTGAAGCAAAGCGGGGTGACGGCCATGCGCTGGTACGACGTGCCCCTTAATTATTTCATGCCAGGGCTGGATCCGAGGTATACCCCTGCCTATTGCTTTGCGCTAAGGCATGGGTTTAAACAGGTGGGGGAGGCCGTCAACATGCTTGCACCGTTGCAGGGCAAAGACTGGTCGACCGGGCTGGCCGAGCGCAGCCTGCAGGAAAGGGGAGTGGAAGTGCGCCGTGCCGGCGAAGCCGACCTCCCGGCATTGCGGGATTTGCTGAGCCAGGAATGGGCCCTGTGGAACAACGAGGTGGATATGGCCATGCGGGATAGTCCGCCCTCGGTGCATATTGCCTTGAAAAATAACCGGATAATAGCTTTTTCAGTGCACAATGGCAACAACAAGGGCAGCGGCTGGTTCGGCCCGATGGGCACCCATCCCGATGCGAGGGGCCTTGGTGTGGGCAATGTGTTACTTAAGCGCTGCCTTCAGGACATGCAGGACCAGGGACACCGTCAGGCCATTATTCCCTGGGTTGCCCCCGTTGCATTTTATGCTCATTATGTGGATGCCTCTATCGACCGGGTGTTCTGGAGAATGGAAAAAACAATACAATAAACCCCCGTGTCGACGGGGTTGACGGAAGGTGGAAGGTAGTAAGTAGTAAGTAGTAAGTAGTAGGTAGTAGGTAGTAGGTAGGAAGAAGAACGTTGAAAAGTTGAAGAGTTGAAAAGTTTAAGAGTTGAAAAGTTTAAAAGTTTAAAAAGCCAACAGCCAACAGCCAAAACCCAACAGCCAACAGCCAAAACCCAACAGCCAAAACCCAACAGCCTTTAACCTTCTTGACTTCTCCAAACACCGAAACATAAAAACGATAACCAAATGCAACAATCAATCATCCGGGTGGGGATCATGAGCGCACCGAAAATTGCCTTCAGGCTGCACGGGAGCTACGAAATAGGCAGGGGTGGGCCGCGTCTGAGTGGTGAAGGTTTTCTGGAATCAACAGCAGAAGGGGGGTGGCGGTTGCAACTGGGCGGCCGGAAAGAGCGTACAGACCTGCCACTTGTGTTTTCGCCGGTCGGTTCCGCAGAGGCATCCTTCGAACTCAGCGATGTGACCATTGGCATCGGCTTTCACTGGGAAAGAAAGGAAAAACAGCATTTTCCGGGAACCCTGAGCATCATGGAGTCCGATGGCAGACTGTTGGCTATCAACATCCTTTTGCTGGAAGACTACCTGAAAAGCGTCATTTCCTCCGAAATGAGCGCTACCTCATCGGAGGAACTTTTGAAAGCCCATGCCGTCGTTTCACGCAGCTGGCTGATGGCCCAGCATGAGAAGGCCAGACGTCTGAAAGGGCAGGGGCGAAGCCCCGGAATTAAAGAAGATGAAGGAGAACGCATCCGGTGGTACGATCGCGAAGACCACACTCACTTCCACGTATGCGCCGACGATCATTGCCAGCGTTACCAGGGGCTGAGCAGGGCTTCCACACCGGCTGTACGCAAAGCCGTTGACGCCACTGCCGGAATGGTGCTGACCCATGAGGGCGGCATTTGCGACGCCAGGTATTCGAAATGCTGCGGGGGCATTACCGAGTTGTTCGAAAATGTGTGGGAAGCGGTCCGTCATCCCTATCTGACCAAAGTGACCGACAACCACCGACCCCCGCCGGGCTTCGATACCGTGCTGGATACAGAGGAAAAAGCCGGGGCATGGATCACAAACTCTCCGGAGGCCTTTTGCAACACGGCCGACCCTGAGGTGCTTTCGCAGATTTTGAACGATTACGACAGGGAAACGGTTGATTTTTTTCGCTGGCAGGTCGAATACTCCCAGGAAGAAATCAGGGAATTGCTGAAATCCAGGGTGTCGGTCGATGTGGGAGAGGTCCTGGAACTGATCCCTGTCAGCCGGGGGGTGTCGGGCCGGCTGATCAGGCTGGGCATTAGGGGCAGCCGGGGGGAGGTGATCATCGGCAAGGAGCTGGAGATCAGGAAGGCTTTTTCATCCTCCCATCTGTATAGCGCCGCATTTGTTGCCCGTCCCGCAGATATCCACCAGGGTGTCCCCCAAAAGTATCTTTTCTCCGGGGCCGGATGGGGGCATGGAGTGGGTTTGTGCCAGATAGGCGCTGCGGTAATGGGAAGCAGGGGATATAGCTATACAGACATTTTGGCGCATTATTTCAGGGGAGCCGCAGTGGAGAAGATATACTGAGTGGGAGGAGGGAGAAGGGAGGAGGTAGAAGGTAGTAAGTAGTAAGTAGTAAGTAGTAAGTAGTAAGTAGTAAGTAGGAAGAAGAAGGTTGAAAAGTTGAAGAGTTGAAAAGTTGAAAAGTTGAAGAGTTGAAAAGTTGAAAAGTTGAAAAGTTGAAAAGTTTAAAAAGCCAACTGCCAACAGCCAAAACCCAACAGCCAACAGCCAAAACCCAACAGCCAAAACCCAAAAGCTAAATATGGACAAAATAAAACAGCAATCTGCCTGGAGCTGGGTGCCGAGCCTGTATTATGCCCAGGGTATTCCCTATGTGGTGGTGATGACCGTTTCGGTGATCATGTACAAGCGCCTGGGGGTTTCGAATGCCGACATCGCCTTGTATACCAGCTGGCTTTATTTGCCCTGGGTCATCAAGCCCCTGTGGAGTCCCGTCGTCGACCTGTTCAGGACCAAGCGCTGGTGGATCACCACCATGCAGCTGCTGGTGGGTGCCGGACTGGCCGGGGTGGCCTTTACCCTTCCGCTTGCCTCTTTTTTCCAGTACTCCCTGGCTTTTCTCTGGTTGCTGGCATTCAGTTCGGCCACCCACGATATTGCGGCCGACGGGTTCTATATGCTGGGCCTGAAAGAAGGGCAGCAGTCTTACTTTATCGGTATCCGGAGCACGTTTTACCGTTTTGCCATGATCACCGGCCAGGGCCTGCTGGTTATTCTGGCCGGCTTTTTTGAGGTATTTACCGGTCAGGAGCCGGTGGTGTTCACCGTGGAGGCCGACCCCCAGGCAACCGAGTTCAGGCAGTTCCCGCACGAAGAAGGGATAGCGCAATCGGAAGGGCTGGCGTTTGTCGTATATGGCCACGACCAGGTACTCTCTACCCAAACTATCCCGAGAGAGGAAGCCGACAGCATCCGCCAATGGGTCAGACAGCAAAATCTGGCCTGGGGTTTTGTGGAGCCCGAACCCGAACCCGGAGAGCTCACGGTGTCGTGGTGGGCCCGCACCATCGGCAATCCCTTCAGCGCCTGGTTGCGCGATCGTTTGCGTATCAGCGAGCCCGACGACCCCGGGCTGAGTGAGTTCCAAGGCAATATGGGGTTGGTGGGGGTGCGTCTGAACAACCCCCCCGACGAAGGCCGTGAGATCGTATTGAATACGGGCTTCCAGCGGGGCGATGCCAGTATCCGCCTGGCAGAGGGCGAGCGGTTGGTGTTCACCGTGGCCAATTGGGACCAGAAGGGCTGGCTGCTGCTGCAACTCGACCCTCAGCTCGACCGCCGGGCCGTGACTTTTTTTGAAGGCCGTTCGGGCAATATCCCCCTGGCCTGGACCATTACCTTCATCGTGCTGGCAGCCTTGTTCGTGGGCTTTTTTATATTTCACAAACTGATCCTTCCGCGGCCTGCAGCCGATGTGTCTGCCAGGAGATCGGAAGGCAAGGGTGTTTTCTATGAGTTTTTCCAGACCTTCGGTTCCTTTTTCCGGAAAAACAACATCGGGCCCGCCCTTTCCTTCCTGCTTCTGTTCAGGCTGGGAGAGGCACAGATCGTCAAGATGGCCTCTCCCTTTATGCTCGATGCCAGGGAGATCGGGGGGCTTGGCCTTACCACCGGCGATGTGGGCCTGGTATATGGTACCGTGGGCATCCTGGCCCTCACCCTTGGAGGCATACTCGGCGGGATGATGGCCTCCAGGCGGGGACTGAAATTCTGGATCTTCCCCATGGCCCTGGCCATGAATGTGCCCAATCTGGTATTTGTTTACCTCTCGTCGGCATTGCCGACAAGCCTTTGGCTGATATCGGGCGCCGTGGCCCTGGAGCAGTTCGGCTATGGTTTCGGATTTACGGCCTATATGCTGTATATGATCTACTTTTCCGAGGGCAGGCACAAAACCGCCCATTTCGCTATCTGTACGGGCCTGATGGCCATGGGAATGATGCTTCCCGGCATGATCTCAGGCTGGATACAGGAGATCATCGGCTACCACAATTTCTTTATCTGGGTGGTACTCTGTACCATACCTGGATTTGTGGTCATCCGCTTTCTGAAGATCGACCGGTCCTTTGGGATCAAGGAAAAAACGGGCAGGCAGCCGGGCTGAATCAGGGACAACAGCTGCATGCACCGCCCTTGTTTTGATTAAAACAGGGCGCGTTAAAAGGGAATGGAAAATATTTTCCCATCGGCAGTGCTTACCCACAGTTCGCGGCTTTCGGTCGTGGTCATGAAGTTCACGGCCGAATTGCCCGCCTTGTGTTGCCAGACGACCTCCCCCTTGTTTTCGTCGATGGCCATGATCAGGCCGTTTTTCGTGGCAGCAAACAGCATGCCCCCATGCGAGACCAGGGGGGCAGGGTTGTGGTCGTAACCAAATCCTGCATCCAGTATCCAGGCTGTCTGAAAACTTCCGGGGTCGGCCTTCACCGAGAGGATGCTGTCGTTCATGAGCTTGACGTACACATGCAGGCGGTCGCCTGAAACACCCATCGACTCCCTTACCTGGTGCTTGCCCGTGCGCCACCTTTGATGACCGCTTTCCAGGTCGATGGCCGTCATGTAGCGATCCGGGGCCACAACGAAAACTGTACCACCCGATATTACCGGGACTACATTACCGGGAGAGAAGAGCCTGACGGGGCTTTGGTTGTTCCACTTCCATCGAAGCCGTCCGTCGGCCCTGTCGAGGCAGTACATATGGGTGTCCCAGGCGGCAAATACCACCGCATCGCCTTCGATGACTGCAGCGGCCTGTATCAGGCCCTCTGCCCCATCAAAACGCCACACCTCCCGCCCGCTGAGTGCGCAGATTTTATAAAAGCTTCCGCTGCCGCCCCCCAGGTAGAGATGGGCATCTTTGACCACAGCCGGGGCGATCAGGGGCTTTTTGACCGCGAAAGACCATTGCGGCCGGCCCGAACCAGGATCGATGCCATAGAGTTTGCCATCGAGACCGCCTGCGATGACCAGTTCGCCGGCAAGCACCGGGGTGGCGTAGAGCGGGCCTTCAAGGGCAAGCGTCCAGCGCTTTCTCTTGTCCGCTATCGCGTAGCAGTGCAAATGTCCCAGTGAGTTCCCGTAGATCAGCAGGCTGTCTCCCACGAGCAGGGGGCCGGTGAACACCGAGGCTGTGTCGGTGAGCAACCAGTTTTTGCCGATTTCAGGGTAAACTTCGTTGATGCTGTAATCCGGGCGGTCGGAATAAGGAAGGGGCTGGACCCGGGCCGCCGGGTCCAGGCTCAGTGAATGGTTGAGTACGGCCGTTTCGCTGCCCACTTCTTTTTCAAACACAAACACACTGTCGGGGGTGATCTCCACCAGGTTGTAGCCGGGGGTATGCTGCCCCCTGAGCACCATCGACCGCCCCATCACGCCCTGGATGCCATCGAAGTTCAGCAGATCCTGGCGGTGGCCATGTCCGCATAAGGCCAGGCGGGCGTCATGGGCCTTCAGGATGTCGGTGATCAGGTACCACTGATCGAGACCTTCGGCCAGGGGGTAGTGGGAAAAGAACAACAGCCTCAGCCCGGCTTCGGCCTTTTCCGACAGCTCCCGCCTCAGCCAGGCGATATCCTGTTGTTTTACATGCCCGTCGCCCATGCGCATAAACGGACCGGTGTTCAGGCCGGCAAACAGGAAGCTGCCCTGGCAGAACAGGAATTTATCGTCCCCCCAGAACTCCTGAAAATCCTGACCGGCACTTTCCGACCAATTGGTCTCGTGATTGCCCGGAAGGATGTGGTAGGGCATCCCAAGTTCGCCGAGCAGCTTTTTTACATGCCTGAGTTCTTCACCGGAGCCATGGTTGGTGATGTCGCCGGTAATGACAACCAGGTCGGGAGCCAGGGCATTGATGTCTTTTACCACAGCGCGCAGCTGTTCGCTTGACGGGGTTCCGGGGCTTACATGCAGATCGGTCAGCCATGCGAAGTGCAGTCGCTCGTTGTACTCCGGCCTGCAGGCAGCAAGCAGCAGAAAGAACAGGACGATGACCGACAGGGGAGAAAATAGCGACTTCATGTGTTCCTAATTTTTATATATCCGGTAAGGCCGAAAGTAGTGATGAGTAGTGAGTGATGAGTTAAGTAGTAAAAAGTTTAAATGTCGAAAGGTCAAAAGGTCTGAAAGTCGTTCCGTCTTCCGTCTTCTGCCTTCCACTTAAAAAAATCATGTATATTTGTTTTGATTCTTTTGGTAAACCAAAAGTAAACAATCTTCCATTTCCTTTCAATCCAGCTACTCCCGCCATGCCTATGAGGCTTAAATACGTTGGTTTTTTTATGCTGCTTTTCTCTGCAATGCACGCAAATGCCACGGTGATGACCGGCATTGAGGTACTCAGGGGGCTTGATTTCGAGCCATTGCGCGGCAAGCGGGTCGGGCTGATCACCAACCCTACCGGCGTTGACCGCTGGCTGAACTCGACCGTCGACATACTGGCCGCTGCCCCCGGAGTGGAACTGGTAGCCCTCTATGGCCCCGAGCACGGGGTCAGGGGAGATTACCCTGCCGGCGACTATGTCGAAAACCAGAAGGATCCCCGCACCGGAGTCCCCATGTTCAGCCTCTACGGCCCCACCCGCAAACCCACCCCGGCCATGCTCGAGGGAGTGGATGTGCTGGTTTACGACATCCAGGACATCGGTTCCCGCTCCTATACCTATATCAGCACCCTGGGCCTGGCCATGGAGGCCGCTGCCGAAAACGGCATTCCTTTCATGGTGCTTGACCGTCCCAACCCTCTTGGCGGGAACAAGTTCGAGGGGCCTTTGGTGGAGGCCGGCTTCATTTCCTTTGTCAGTCAGTTCCCCATCACCTATGTTCATGGATTCACCGTGGGCGAGCTGGCCCGTTTCCTCAACGGCGAAGGGCTGTTGAGCGGCAGGATACAGGCCGATCTCACCGTGATCGAAATGAAGGGCTGGAAGCGCGACATGTCTTTTGAAGACACCGGACTTCCGTGGGTAATGTCCTCTCCCCATATTCCCCATGCCCATTCGGCCTATTTCTATCCCGTATCGGGAATACTCGGCGAACTCTACCTGGTTAACATCGGAGTGGGCTACACCCTGCCTTTTCAATTGTTCGGGACCGACTGGATAGACGATGCCGAATTGCTGGCCAGCCGGCTCAACCAACTCGACATCCCGGGGGTTATCTTCCGCCCCATTCATTTCAGGCCGTTTTACACCAATATGGAAGGCAAACGGATGCGTGGGGTGCAGGTCCACCTTACCGACCTTCGGAGTGCCCCCCTGTCGCTGATACAGTTCTATGTGGTGCAGGAGGTATTTCGCATGCATCCCGAATACGATATTTTTGAGCTGTCCCCCAACCGGCTGGATATGTTCGACAAGGTGTGCGGTACCGACCGGGTACGCAAGGCCTTTCAGAAAAACTTCCGGGTAAGCGACATCATGGAATTATGGACGGCCGGAATCCCGGATTTCGTGCTCAGGGCCAAACCCTATTTCCTGTACGACTAAGCCAGGCAGGCAGGGCGGTGCCCCCAGGCCGGTTTCAAACAAATTAGCCATCAGCCATTCCAGTTTAAGCCACATATGCACAACAGAATGTTTCAGGAGACCGGGGGCCGGCAAACAGGCAATTCGCAGGTTGAGAAAGCCTTCATAGAGAAGAGTGGCATCCTGCAGACAAGCACAACCATCCCCTATATTGTGGTGGATAATTTCCCGAAACTCGGTTTGTTTACCGCCCTGAGGTTCCTGGAATGGGTTTCGGCCAATCCCGGGGGGGTCATCAGCCTGCCTACGGGAAAAACCCCGGAGTTTTTCATCAGGTGGACCAATTACCTGCTCGAGAACTGGGACAACAGCCAGGGGGTGGCCATCCGCGAAGGCTTTGGCCTGAATACCGGCCGCAAGCCCGATCTAAGGGGGTTGCATTTTATCCAGATCGACGAATTCTATCCCATCAGCCACCGTCAGCACAACAGCTTTTACCATTATATATCGGAGTATTATCTCAGGGGCTTTGGGCTGGACAAGGACAAGGCCATGCTGATCAACAGCGACGAGATTCCCCTGTTTGGGAGGAAGCATTTCTCGGAGGTTTTTCCCGAGGGCCGCATCGACCTGTCATTGCGCTACCGCGAGGCGCGCAGCCCCCGGGAGGAAATCCAGCAATCGTCCATTTTCATGATCGATGAATGGTGCAGCGATTACGAACAGCGGATACGCGACAAGGGTGGAATTGGCTTCTTTTTGGGGGGCATAGGTCCGGATGGCCATATTGCCTTTAACGTAAGGGGGTCGGACGAATTCAGTACCACCCGCCTCACCTCCACCAATTTTGAGACCCAGGCAGTGGCGGCCGGCGACCTGGGCGGCATCGAGATATCGGCGAACCGCCTGGTGATTACCATTGGCCTGGAGACCATCACCTACAACCAGGACGCGGTGGCCATCATACTTGCCGCCGGTGAGGCCAAGGCCGGGATTGTCAGGGATAGCCTCGAAAATGAGATCTCGAACCTTTTCCCGGCCTCTATCCTGGCCAAGTTGCCCCGGGGGCGTTTTTACATTACTCAGGGAGCGGCCTCCCGCCTCAGCGACATGGAAAACCGGTATTTTACCGGCGGCGAATGGACTATGGAAAAAAGCGAGCGGGCTGTCATCGGCTTATGCAGAAAGCTGGAACGCTTCGGGCATATGCTGCTGATTGACGAGCTCAGGGAGGACCCGTTTTGCCATATGATCCCCGGATTGGACGAAAATACCGTGGAGAAGGTGTCGGCCAGCATCATCGAAAAGATCTACAGGGGGCTGAAGCAGGAAGAAAATCAGGTGTTCCTGCACACAGGCCCCCATCACGACGACATCATGCTGGGCATCCTCCCCTTTATCACAAAGCACATCAGCACTCCCTCGAATAAGTTCAGGTTTGCCGTGCTGACCAGTGGTTTCACGGCCGTGACCAATTCCTTTGTCACCGGCCTGCTGGCCGATACCCGCGAGCTCCTTGAGCAGGGGTTGATCCAGATGGTGGACTATCCCGATTTTTTCGATGTGGGGTATGCACTGAAAAACGACAAGGACGTATACCACTACCTGAACAATGTGGCTTCGGGCAACGAAGACGAACGCCGCAGGGGGGTATGCCACCGAATGGTCAGGGCCCTGGTGGAAACCTTTGGGGTGAAAAACAAACAGGAATTAACGGAGGTCATTGGCCAGGTTTCCGAAAAACTCCTCAATAGCTATGAGGGCGAGAAAAACCCTCCCAAGATCCAACAGCTCAAGGGGATGATCAGAGAGTTCGAGGAAGAGCTGGTCTGGGCCCATTATGGGGTGCAGGTAAAAAACGTGGAGCATTTGCGGTTGGGTTTTTACACGGGTGATATTTTTACGGAACAACCCGAGCTTGACAGGGACGTGGAGCCGGTACTCAACTTACTCAGGGAGGTCAGGCCCACCGTGCTTAGCCTGACATTCGACCCCGAAGGCAGTGGCCCCGATACCCATTACAAGGTCCTTCAAACCATTGCCGGGGCATTGCGACAATGGAAGCAGGAAGAAGACCTGTCTGCACTTAGGATATGGGGATACCGCAACGTGTGGTACCGTTTCGGTCCGGCCGAGGCCAACATCATTTTCCCTGTGTCGCTGAACGCCATGGCCGAAATGAACGAATCTTTCAGCAACTGCTACCTCAGCCAGGTGGATGCCTCATTCCCCAGCTACGAACTCAACGGCAAATTCAGCACCCTGGCCCAGAAGATCTGGGTGAAGCAACTGACGGATGTCCAGTTGCTGCTGGGCAAGAACTATTTTTACCTGAACGCCGACCCCAGGATCAGGGCCAGTCACGGTTTGCTCTACCTCAAAGAAATGAACGTGGATGAATTCCTGGCCAATGCAAGGGAACTGAAGGAATCAATGGAGGGGCTTGCCGTCTAGCTCGCCCCGACACCCAATAAGCCCGTCCATGGCTGGTATATACATCCATATCCCCTTTTGCCGCCAGGCCTGCAGCTACTGCAACTTTCATTTTTCGGTGTCGCGTCGCCAGCAGGGGGTCCTGGTCGAATCCCTGCTGAAGGAGATCAGGATGAGCTGTGATTTTTTCGATCAGCAAAGCCCGGCCGGGGAGGCGATCCCACTCAACACCATCTATGTGGGCGGTGGCACCCCCTCACTGCTCCCGGTTTCGGACATCATCCGGATCTTTGAGGCCCTGTCGGCGCATTATGCATTTGACCACAACACCGAGATCAGCCTGGAGGCCAACCCCGACGACCTGAGCAGGGAGAAACTGAAGGCACTCCGGCAGACCCCGGTAAACCGGCTTAGCATTGGTGTGCAGTCTTTCCATCTTCCCGACCTGCGTTACATGAACCGCCTGCATACGCCACAGCAGGCCGTCGGTAGCCTGCACGAAGCCATGGCAGCAGGTTTTGACAACCTCACCGTCGATCTGATCTACGGCACCCCCACCCTGAGCGATGCCTTGTGGGAAGAAAACCTTATGCAGCTGATCGGGCTCGGGATACCCCATATTTCGGCCTATGCCCTGACGGTCGAAGAAAAGACCCCCCTTCATTACCTGATCCGGAAGGGGAGGGCGGCCCCGGTGGAGGATGAGCAAACAGCCAGGCAGTACCGGATGATGCTTCCCCTGATGGAGAGCAGGGGCTATGCACACTACGAGGTCTCGAGTTTCGGGCTGCCCGGTCGTTTTTCCCGCCACAACCTGGCGTACTGGACCGGCCGGCCCTATCTGGGCATCGGGCCTTCTGCCCATAGCTACAAGCCAGGCTTCAGGTGCTGGAACATTGCCAACACCACGGCCTATATTAGGGATATCGGCCAAGGTGTTTTGCCACGGCAGTCCGAAATGCTGACTGCCGCACAAAGCTTTGACGAGTACCTGATGACCTCTTTACGTACCATGTGGGGGTGTGACCTGGACAGGGTAGAGGCCCTTTGGGGGAAAACGCGGCGTGAGGCCCTGGAAAAAGAGGCGGCCAGGCATATTGCCGGTGGCCTGATGGAAAGGCGGGCAGACCACCTGGTGCTCAACAGCCAGGGGATGCTTTTTGCCGACGGCATCGCCGCAGACATGTTCTGGGTCAGCTGACACCCTCATGGCCCGCACGGGGGTGGAAGGATAGCAAGGTTTCGCGGAGGTATTCGCGGCTCAGGTGGGTATAGATCTCCGTGGTGGTGATGGATTCATGCCCCAGCATGTCCTGGACTGCCCTGAGGTCGGCGCCCCCTTCTACCAGGTGGGTGGCAAAACTGTGGCGGAAGGTGTGGGGGCTTACCTGCTTTCCGATGCCCGCAGCCCGGCTCAGTTCCTTTACCAGGTTGAAAATTGCGACGCGGCTCAGCGACTTGCCGTGACGGTTCAAAAACAGGTGATCACTGTAGGCTCTGTCAGCGGCAAGCTGCATCCTGCTTCCTTCCAGGTAGAGGCCGATATGCCTGAGGGCCTCCCTGCCGATGGGTACCAGGCGTTGCTTGTTTCCCTTGCCGGTAATCCGGAGGTACTCCTCTGCGGCATAGAGGTCGGAGATTTTCAGCTGCAGGAGTTCGCTCACCCGCAAGCCGCAGCCATAGAGGGTTTCAATGATGGCCCGGTTGCGCTGTCCGTAGGGTTTGCTCAGGTCGATGATCGCTATCATACGCTGGATCTCGTGTACCGAGAGTACCCCGGGCAGCTTTCGGCGGGCCCGGGGTGTTTCCATTGCGGCGGCAGGATTGCTGTCGATGGCATCTTCTATGAGAAGGTATTTGTAAAAGGCCCTCACCCCCGAGATGATCCTTGCCTGGGTGAGTTCACCGATACCCAACGAATGCAACCAGGCTGCAAAACCCGACAACATGCCGGCATCTGCCTGCTCGGGGGCTGTGGGTTGCTGTATGTGCCCGAAATAGGCAACCAGCTTGTCGACATCGGCAAGGTAGGCGGCAATGGAGTGGTCGGAGAGCGACCTTTCCAGCTTAAGGTAATTGGCAAAGCCCTTTTTCCATATTTCCCAGCTCATAAGGGATTATTTTCGGAGTACCCGGTTGCATCACAAAGTTACAACCCCTGGCAAATATACGGCAGTCCGGCTGGTTTTTTTCTCTGCGCAGACAAGCCTGCCGCCTGCATCAGCCGTTCAGGCCAATGGGATCCTTTGCCAGGGAAATATTTCGTGTTTTAAAAGAAGGACATCCCCGCTTTCTGCGAAGCCCGGAAGCATTTTTGCTGATGAACAGCTGTCATGAATGTGCTTCTCCATAAAGAAAAGTTCATGTATCTTTGAAACCGCAAACCCCGGCCAAACCAACCTCATTTCATGGACAAAAAGCAGAACCTGCGCATCATTTCAGGAATTCTTTTCCGGCCCCGGTCTTATTTCGAAGCCATGGCCGGATCGCCCCCCGCGGCGAACTCTTTCCTGCTTGCCTATGGCCTGCCCCTGTTGGTCGTTGGCTCGGCAGGGCGGATGGCCAGGGCTTTGCTCTATCAGCCCGGGGGCTTGGATCTCAGGGGCGACCAGCTGGCCGGTATTTTCCTGATCAGCCTTTCGGGGTATTTGCTGTCTATCTGGCTCGGCTCACACCTCATTGCCAAGCTGGGTAAGCCTTTTAACAGCAAGCCCTCGGCCGGCATGGCCATGTTGTTGGTGATGGCCGCCTATACCCCCTATATGCTGTTTCTGCCCGTTTCGGCCCTCAGCCCGGGGCTTTCGCCCCTGCGCTGGCTGGGCTTGCTCTATACGGCCTACCTGTTTTGGGCCGGTTGCGGCTACCTCATGGAAACTCCCGGGCACCACCGGATCGGTTATACCCTGGTGAGCTTCTTTATCCTGCTGGGACTATCCCATATTTTCAATCTGGTGTTTACCAGCCTGCTTATTCTTAACCCCTGATGAAAAACCTTCAAACCGATGCATCTACCAATTCTTCGCCCGGCATTTTTAAGGCTTCTTTTTCTGATGGGCTCTGTTGCCCTTTTGGCCTGTCTCGTATTGTTGAAAAAGGAGGAGGCAGCCCTGATCGTATACCCCGAAACGGAAGAAGAAGCCCTGAAGGAAGAAAACCCTGCCGATGAGTTTGGCATCCCGGCCGGCCTCTACCATATTGAGTCGGGGCTGGTGGGGCCCCGGCATACCTTGTCGCATATTCTGGGCGGATTCGGCTTCACGGCATCGGACATCGACAGGGTCGCCAGGCAGATGGGCGATGTGTTTAGCCCGAGGAGGATACGCAGCGGGAACAGGTATTTTGCCTACCTGCCCGAAATCCGGGAGGCACCCTTGCATTATTTTGTTTATGAGATATCCGATCTGGAATACCTGCTGATCGATTTCACCGACTCTGTCAGGATCAGCCGCTCGGCCAGGGAGGTTCAGCAACATCGCCGGGAGGCCTCGGGGGTCATCAGCTCTTCTTTGTGGAATGCACTTATTGACAACGACCTCCATCCCCAGCTGGCTGTTCAGCTTGCGCGCATCCTGGCCTGGTCGGTCGATTTTTACCGCATTCAGGCAGGGGACAGCTTCAGGGTGTTGTTCGAAGAAGACTACGTTGGCGAACGCCGTGTTGGGGTTTCGCGGGTGGAGGCAGTTCGCTTTGTACACAGGGGCAGGGAAATTGAAGGGTATTTGTTCGAGGCCGACACCATCAGCGGATATTTTGATGCCCAGGGCAACAATCTGCGAAAGGTGTTTTTACGTGCCCCCCTGGAGTTTGGGCGCATTTCGTCGCGGTATTCGCATTCGCGGCTGCACCCGATTCACGGCGACCGCCGCCCTCATTACGGTACCGATTATGCTGCCCCTCACGGCACCCCGATTCTTGCCGTGGGCGACGGGGTCGTTACCCAGGCTTCCTATACCCGGGGCAACGGCAATTATGTGCGCATAAGGCATAATTCGGTCTACGAGACCCAATACCTCCACATGTCGCGCTTTGCCAGTGGCATTCGCAGGGGTGCATCGGTATCGCAGGGCGATGTGATCGGTTATGTGGGCAGCACCGGACTGGCCACCGGGCCCCATGTTTGTTTCCGTTTCTGGAAAAACGGACAGCAGGTGGATCATCTGCGGCTGGAGTTTCCCAGTGGAGACCCGCTGCCCGACGAATACCTGGAAGCATTCCGGGAGGTGGTGAGGGATCTCAGGGCCAGGCTGGAAGCCATGCCTTTGTCCCTGCAAGAGGCAGCTTAGATCCTTATCCAAGGGCCGATTTGATCTTCAGCAGCTTTTCAAGCAGGGCTTCTACCTTGTCGAGTTTTATCATATTGGCGCCGTCCGATTTCGCCCTGCCCGGGTCGGGATGGGTTTCAATGAACAATCCGTCGGCCCCTGCAGCGATCCCCGCTTTTGCAATGGTCTCTATCAGATGGGGCAGGCCACCGCTCACACCTTTGCCCTGATCGGGCTGCTGCAGCGAATGGGTTGCGTCGAGGACCACCGGGACCTTCAACTGTTGCATGATGGGGATGCTGCGAAAATCCACCACCAGGTCGCCGTAACCAAAGCAAGACCCCCTTTCGGTAAGCATCACCCTGTTGTTGCCCGAGGCCATCACCTTTTCGGTGGCGAAGCCCATAGAGGAAGGAGACAGGAATTGCCCTTTCTTGATGTTTACTGCCCTGCCTGTCTTTCCTGCCGCCATCAGCAATTCGGTTTGGCGGCAGAGGAAGGCGGGGATCTGAAGGATGTCTGCCCGGCTTGCTGCCAGGCTGGCCTCCTGGGCGGTATGCACATCGGTAAGCACGGCCACTCCGCATTGCTGCCGGATGGCCCCCAGCAGATCGAGGGCTTTTTCGTCGCCCAGTCCCGAAAAGCTGTCGAGCCTGGTCCGGTTGGCTTTTTTGTAGGAGGCCTTGAAAACAAAAGGGATGTACATCGACCGGGCGATGGCGGCCAGGCGGTCGGCGATCACAAATCCCATGTCTTCGTCCTCCAGCACGCAGGGGCCGGCGATCAGGAAAAAAGGACGGGAAGCCGGTGGAGCGGGGGTAAATATCTGTTCGAGGGTCTGGTGCATGCCGGGGCCGTTTGGGATTAAAGGATGGGGTCAATTGGGCCCTTGCCCTGACGAATCAGCTCCATGGTCTCTCCAGTGCAGTCGATGACTGTCGAGGCCTGGTTGTCGCCATTGCCTCCGTCAATAACGATGTCGACCAGGTTCTGGTAATTTTCGTGTATGAGTTCCGGGTCGGTGGTATATTCGAGGATCTCGTCGTTGTCGTACACCGAGGTGGAAATAATGGGATTGCCCAGTTCCCTGACAATCTCCCTGGTGATGCGGTTGTCGGGTATACGGATGCCAACGGTCTTTTTCCGGCTTTGAAAAATTTTCGGTACGTTGTTGTTGGCGTTCAGAATAAAGGTATAAGGGCCGGGAAGGGCTTTTTTCATGGCTTTGTACACCGCAGTCGGAAAGGGCCGGCAAAGGTCGGAGAGATTGCTCAGATCGTGACAGATCAGCGAAAAATTCGCCTTTTCGGCCTTGATGCCTTTTATCTGGGCGACCCTTTGTACGGCTTTGGGATGGTGAATGTCACAGCCCATGGCGTACACGGTATCGGTCGGGTAAATGACCACACCGCCCTGCCGCAGGCAGTCGGCAACGAGTTTGATCAGGCGTTGGGCCGGGTTTTCGGGGTGAATCCTTATCAGCATATGTTTGTTTGTTAATGCTTGTATGTGCAAAAATACATTTTATTGCGTTTGTAACCAGCAATTTGTTGACCCGGAAAAAGGCTTTACGGTTCCGGGGCAGTTTGCCGGACCGGGGCAGGGGCTGTGGAAATAAGGAAAATACTAACTTTGCCAAGTCCGACAGTCGGGGTGTTTTTTTGAATTATCCGTTATGCGCCTGCTTATTGTTTGTTTGTTGCCTTTGCTGTTCTTTTCCCGGGCTTTTGCCAGCCAGGATGACTTGCCATTGACCATCCCCTTTGAACAGCACTTTGCCTTCGACCCTTATCCCGGCCCCCATGCCGCCACCGTAAACGAATTGCTGCAGACGGTTGCCCGCGGGAGTGGCAAACTCAGGGTATTCACCTCCTACACACTTCAGGGCCAGCTGGAGGTGGTTTCCGGGCCCGCCCCCCGGGGGGGGCTGCAGCTTCGGATTACCGCCGGTTGCCTCCGCATTTCGGGCGATGTATCTTACCGCGACTTCAGCCTGAAAGAAGTGCTGATGCCCGACAGGGCCGACCTGGTGATGTCGGTATACGGTCCAAAAGGCGAACTGCAGCAGCAGCTGAGGTTTGACCATCTCACCTTCCCCGGCAATGGTGAGCCCCTGTTGGAGCTTGTCTTATCCGGCCCCGGGCTGGGCGAGCATTCCGTCATTGACCTGAACCGCCTGTTTGTGTATTACGACCAGTCTGTAAAGGGGCGGCTGGAAAGCTGGGATGCTGCCCTGCGGAGCTATTATGAGGCTCCCGGCCAGTTAGCGGTAGTATCCTCCCTGCTCGACGGCCTGGATCCCGCCAATCCCGAAACCCTGATCATGGAGGAGTTCCGGCTGTGTGAAGCCGAGGCCCTACTGGCCGGCCTCCGCCATGCCCCCTTTCACCAATGGCTCGATCCGGAACGTCATGATCCCGAAGGCAACCTGCCTGCCATTCAGCTCCTGGAACAAAGGGCCGGGGCGCTGCGGCTGGCGTTCAATCAAGGCATACAACATATCGACTCCCTGTTTTACCGCCATGGCCGATTGCTCGAAATGGCCGGCAACTACTGCGAAGCCCGGCAACATTATTTGTCGGCCCTCAACTACAACCCCTTTCATATTCCGTCTCAGCTGGCTCTGACAAGGGAACACATACGAAGCGGAGAGAAAGAGGAGGCCCTGGAACGCCTTGGGAAGATGTATTCGCTAATGTGCCTGTCTCCGGCCTGGAAACAAGCCGCTGCCCCCCTTACCGGGGAGGTGCTTGACCTGTTCTTTGATGAATCCCGTCAGCTGATCGCCGACAACCGTCTGACCGCTTCACTCAATCTGTTGTCTGAGGTCGAAGGATATTGTTTGCAGGTTGCAGGGCATGCTGACTGCCCGCCTGAGTTGGAAGGGCTTCTGGAGCGCGCTCACCGGGGGATGTACCTCTCCTTTCTGGTGGTGGCGGAAAGAGCGCTTCAGAACGACGACCTGGGGTTTGCCGGCACCTATCTGGAATATGCCATCGACTACCAGCAGTCGTGGGCGGCATTTGTTCCCCAACGCAGGGAAGCCCTCGACATGCTCTTTCGCCTGCTGACGCGCTACCGTGAAAAGGCCGACCTTTTCCGGCTGCTGGATGATGCCGGCGGGAACGACCATTATGTAGTGCCGGCCCGGGAACTCTGCCTGCGATATCCCGATCTGCTGGATCATGTGGCCGGCTCGGGGGAGCGCACCAGGCTGCAGACAGCCGTGATGAACTATGCCGTTGCAGGCTTTCCCGAGGCCAGCGTGTTGTTACTCCGGATGCTCAAAGAACAGGGCCTGCGCCCATCCGAGACCACCTTCCTGCAGGAACTGGCCGGGGTACAGGCCGCCAACCAATTGCGAGGTGCCGCAACAGAAGACTCACCCGGGGCCGTGGCGCTGAAGCTGACAGACCACGACCCCTGGTTCAGGCATTTTGTCGATGCCTTTATTGCCCAGTGGTAGGCCGTGCCCCCTCTTCGGTATGCAGGTGGATCAATCCCACATTATGGGCGCCGATCACCATGGCACCGGCAATGATAATAATGTTCTTGATGATGTACTGACCAACCAGTTCGGGGATCAGGGGCGCCACCGTGAAGGTGTCGGCCGGGAAGAAAACCAGGGGGGTCATGGTGCCGATCATCTGCAGGAAAAGCAGGGGGGTCCCAATGCGCAACCCCTTACCTGAAATGTAGATTATGCCGATGGCAACCTCCCAAATGGCCAGCAGGGGCATGGAAACCGTCCTGCCCATCAGTCCAAAGGTCAATACTTCGATGGTCCTGGTGGCCAGTTCTTCGGCCGTGCTCACTCCGGGGAAGAATTTTTGCACACCGAACCAGAAGAACACGATGCCGATGGTGATGCGCAGCAACACGATGCAGTTCTTAGACATCCAGCGGTAAGCCTTTTTTTCAAACGTAATCATCTTTTCCATAGGGTTTTTTTTAAGGGGGTTAACAATGGGTATTCTTTCCTGGAACGCAGGAAAAACAGGGTTCATCTGTCGTCATGGTGGGCGGGTGAATGCCGGTCGAGCGAAACAATGCGGTAAAGGTCGGTGCGGCGGTCGTTCCAGTTGGTGACCGTACCCCTGTTCCTGTGCCTTTTGAGCAACTCCAGGTCAATGTCGTTGATGATCACGGTTTCTACATTGGGTGTGCATTCTCCGGCAATGGCATCACGAGCAAAGGAAAAGTCGGAAGGGGTGAAGATGCCCGATTGGGCGTATTGAATGTCCATATTGTCTACCTGGGGCAAATTGCCTACGGTCCCGGCAATGGCCACAAATATCTGGTTTTCGACACAACGGGCCTGGGCACAGTACCTCACCCGCAGGTAGCCCTGGCGATCGTCGGTGCAAAAGGGCACAAAGATCAGCCTGGCACCCCGTTCAACGGCCATCCGTGCCAGCTCGGGGAATTCAATGTCGTAGCAGATCATGATGGAGATCTTCCCCTTGTCGGTGTCAAAGACCTCCAGGCTGTTTCCCGGTTGGACCCCCCACCATTTTTTTTCGTTGGGAGTGATGTGGAGTTTGTATTGCTTGCCGATTTCTCCGTTTCTCTGGAAAAGGTAGGCAATGTTGTAGAGTTTGTCGCCTTCGGGGGTAAAATGGGAACCTGCCAGAATGTTGATGTTGTACTTAATGGCCAGTTCACTGAAGAGTTCCAGGTATTGCTCGGTGAATTCCCCGATTTTCCTTGCCGCCATCCCGGGTTCTTCCATGGGGAAGAGGGAGAGCAGCTGAAGGGTGAATATTTCAGGAAAAAGAATGAAGTCGCTCTTGTAGCCGGAGGCCACATCGACAAAATATTCGCTCTGGATGGCAAATTCATCGAAGCTTTTGATGGGACGCATCTGGTACTGCACCACGCAAATGCGCACGGGGGCCGCTGCCAGGAACTTTTTTTCCTTTTCTTCCTGAAAGTCGAAGTTGGTCCATTCCAGGTAGGTGGCGTAGCCTCCCGATTCGCTGTCATCTGTATATTGCCGGATGATCTTTTTTAGCGAAAAGCCATTGGACAGCTGGGGGGTGAGTACCGGGTCGAATATGGCCCGGCTGGTTACCCGGTCTACATACTCGGTGATGCTCAGTTGTTTGCGATGGTTTTTGTACCCGGGCAACCTTCCCCCTATCACAATGCGGCGAAGGTTGAATTGCCTGGTAAGGTCCTTGCGTGCCTCATAGAGCCTGGTGGCCAGTTTCATGCCCCTGAATTCGGGATGGACCATGATCTCCATCCCATACAGCGTATCGCCTTCGGGATCGTGGGTCCCGATATTCCCCTTGTCGCAGATCTCATCCCACGACATATTCATGTCAAAATCGTCTGAGTCAATGATCAGGCTGGCCGATGAGGCCACCAGCCGGCCGTCGATCTCAATGACCACCTGCCCCTGGGGGAAACGCTCAAGCTGGTTTCTGATGTTGTCGCGGGTCCATATCTCCATTCCCGGGAAGCAGATCTTTTGCATGGCCACCAGCTGATCAAAATCCTCTTCCCGTAGCTTCCTGATGTTCAGCTGAAATTCAAAATCGTGAAGGTCAATTTTTTCCATGACTAGTACTTGTCGCGTATATCAACCGACTCCCCATCAGAAAAACTGTTGGAAAGCAGCAGACGGGCCAACTTTTTGCCTGCCAGGGCCGGAGACACCAATTGTCCGCTTTCTTTCAGGGCAACGAATTTGTCGCGGTGGATGAATTCGCGTTCACTGCTGCCCCGGATAACGGCCTGCATGTCGGTATCAATGATGCCCGGGGCCACTGCCATGGTCTCTACCGGGTAAGCCTCCTGTTTTTGCTCTTCCGATACGCAGCGCCCGAACATTTCAAGGGCTGCCTTGCCCGTACAATAATGGCTCCAGCCGTAATACGGGTTTCTTGCCGCTCCGGAGGAGATGTTCAGGATGCGTTTTTGCATCTTCATGCCCGCAGTATGCCTGATAAATGCCGAAGTGAGCAGCATAGGAGCCATCAAATTGATCCGGATGTGCAGTTCGGTCTGTTCCGAAGGGCAGTCTTCCACCCTGCCCACAGGCCGGATGATCCCGGCATTATTGACCAGGAAGACCCCGGTGGCTTTTTCCCCGTCGATCTTTTCAAAAATCCGTCCGGCAAGATGGGGGATGTCCTGGCTCACGGCAAGATCGAAGGAGAAAAAATCGATGGCGCAATTTCTTGCTGCGGCCAGGTGCTTCAGCTTATTGCTCTCGCTCCTGGATATGCAAAACAGGTGATGGCCCTCGCAGAGCAGTTCCATCGCCAGTCCCTCACCCAGGCCCCTGCTGGCTCCGGTTATTATAAAGTACTTCATGCGTTGATAATGTTATGTTTTGGTAAGATGCACTGTCGGAAAAAGAAATTAGAAGGTGGCTGTTGGCTATTGGCTTTTGGCTTTTGGATTTTGGCTTTTGGATTTTGGATTTTGGCTTTTGGCTGTTTACTTTCTACTTTCTACTTTCTACTTTCTAACTTCTACCTTCTACCTTCTACCTTTCTTCCTCGCCCACCGACCGGAGCGAACCGGTGTCCGGATAAAACTCCATGTCGAGAATCCCGGGGGGGAGGTAGGTGACAACACCGAACTGGTTGACCAGCAGCCTCGCTTCGGCGCGTTTTGTGTCGCCCACATACAATGCGATATTGCCGTACTCCGGAATCCGGTAGTGGATGCCGGCCGCACTGCGGCGGTCTTCGTCCGCTTGCCCTCCGCTGCGCGCGGTGAGCAGGTCGGTGACCTGGCTCCTGTCGTAAAGGATGCTGACGGGCATCCCATCGCCTTCCCTGTCCGGATTCACCCCTTCGGTGTGAGAGAAACGGAAGATCGACTGTTTCTGCCCGGTCAGATTCTTGTCGGGAGTATGCAGAAAGCGGTAACGGATGGTGCTTTTTGACGTGATCCCGGTAAACAGGTCGAGGTAATCACTTTCGAGTTTGTCCATCTCCGAATACATATATTCCAGGGCTTCTTTTGAGTAATTGATCTCCTGGAAGCCACTGATCAGGTCGAATTTTTTCTCCCTGATCTGCAGGATGTATTCGGCCACCTCGCTGGCGCGTAGTTCGGTGCTCTTTTCCACCCAGCTCCTTCTCAGGGTTTGCCTCTGCACGGTAAGGGTGTCTACCCTCATCTGCTCGACGATGGTGTCGATCTGTTCCCTGAGGTTGCTATCCATGAAATGGTTGAATGTGGCATCGGTGCCAAAGCGGCCGTAATCCTTGCTCAGATGGCCCTGGCCACGGGTCCCGGTTTCGGCATCGGGGCGGTTGATCCCCAGGATCAGCCCCGATTCGGTAAGCGAAAGATACATGGATCGGCCCTGGTTGTCCGCTGCCGGGAGGCCGATGTAATAGACCTGGGTGGGATCGGGCTCTGCAAAACCGCTGATGCTTACCCGGCTGATCTCATAGGTGTCGGTACTCCTGTTGATCACCCCTTCCAGACCAAGGTACCGCCGGGCATAGGCTGCGTAAGGACCGGGCGTTCTGGCCGTATGCAACACTTCCACATCAATGGCGAAAACCGTATGGGGGAGGGCATAGAACATTCCAGGTCCGGAGCTTCCGGCCTCCAAATGTCGGATGTTGCCCGTACCAAGGGGTTTTGGGCTGCTGCATCCCCCCGTTAGCAGCATGGCCGCCAGCAGCAGGGGAATAAAGGTTTTTTGCATGTCAATGGGATTTATCTTATTTCAAAAAGTCAAGAATGGCATTCCGGTCGAACTCCAGTGTGGGTTCATCCTTTCTGAACACCTTCACTGTTTTGTTCCCGATGTATTTGACTTCCCCGTTTTCCACACGCAACATGGTCCCTTCCTTTAACCCGACCACCACCATATCGGGATTGGCCACCAAAAACTCACGGATACGTTGTTCACGGGTTTCCCCATTGTGATTGGGGATGATGGCATCGGTATAATGCGGATTGATCTGAAAGGTGATCAGGCCAAGGGTTTCAAAGCTGGAGGGTTGCACAATGGGCATGTCATTGGTTGTTTTGAGGCTGGGACATGCCACATTGCTTCCCGCGCTCCAGCCAATAAAGGGTATTCCCTGGCTGACTCTTTCGCGGATGGCATCCATAATCCCCGTCTGGTGCATCAAGTGCACCAGATGAAAGGTATTGCCCCCCCCTACCACAATGGCTGCTGCCTTTGCAATGGCATCAACGGGGTCCTCAAAACGGTGAACCGGCTTGACTTCGTAACCCAGTTTGTTGAAAACGCCAGCCACCCTGGCCGAATATTCGTCGTATGAGACACTCACCCCGGCATAGGGAACAAAAATGACCTCCCTGATGTCCTTTCCCAGGAAATTCTTGATCTGAGGTTTGGTATACGCCAGGTATTCTTCTCCGTAGTTGGTGGAATTGCTGATCAATAACAAACGTTTCGACATATGGCTTTTTTTTGGTTTTGCTTGTCCCCGTCCCGGGGCACTGCCTCAAAGTTATAACAAAAATAATTGTTCCTGGTTGACCCCCTTGCGTTTTTATCGGCCCCGGGCAGCAGGGAAACTTGCCCCTGCCGACAAATAATGCTGCCTGCTTATCTGATTAAACGCAAAAATGCTATTTTTGGTGCGGATATGTTGACAGAAAAGGTTTCTATGGAAGTGGGCGAAAAGATCGGTTCGGGTAACTTCAGGGATTGTTTTGCCGTTGAGGGAGAGCCCGGGTTGTGCGTAAAGCGCCTGAAGCAGGATCTCGGTTTTTTCCAGCGCTTGCAGGTGGCCTTTCTGCGGCCCGGAATGAATACCGAAGAATTGGCGATATACACCAGCCTGCCGGCCGGTTTAAAGCCCTATTTCAATCCCGTGCTGAGCGCAACAAGGGAATACCTGGTCACCGCCAGACCCCTCGACTACGACGGCTCGCACTCCCGGCCCGTGTGCGACTACGGAAAGGTAGCCAATGATGGTTTCTGGGAAGAGGTGGAACGCATCGTGCATCTGCTCGATGAGCACAGGATATGGTTTTTCGACACCTTTCTGATCGGCACCAATATTTTGGTGCAGCGGGAGTCGGAGGCCCGGTGGAAACCGGTCATTGTCGATTACAAGCACCTGGGCTGGAAGGCCTTCCCGCTGCAGCTGAACCTGTTGCTGAGATCAGAAAAAAGAAAGAAGTTCTTTCGTTGCTACTGTCGCTTCGAAGCCCGCTTCCGGGGCTGATCGCCGGGCGGAAAACCGCCCTAGCTCACTTTTTCGATCAGATCGACCACCCGGCAGGCATATCCAAACTCGTTGTCGTACCAGGCAACCACCTTTACGAATTTCCCGTTGATCACCTGGGTGAGCAGGGTGTCCACCACCGAAGAGTGCGTATTCCCGATGATGTCGCAGGATACCACGGGGTCTTCCAGGTATTCGAGTATGCCCTTCATGGGGCCGTCTGCGGCCTGTTTCATCGCCTTGTTGATCTCGTCGCGGGTGACTTCCCTTGAGAGTTCGCAGGTCAGGTCCACCACCGAGCCGTCGGGGGTGGGCACGCGCATGGCAAATCCGTCGAGCCTGCCCTTCATCTCGGGAATGACCAGCCCCACGGCTTTGGCAGCGCCGGTGGTGGTGGGGATGATCGACATGGCAGCGGCACGTGCCCGCCTGAGGTCTTTGTGGGGCGCATCCAGGATCGCCTGGTCGTTGGTATAGGAATGGATGGTGTTCATCAGCCCCTGCTCGATGCCGAAATTGTCGTTCAGCACCTTGACCACGGGGGCCAGGCAATTGGTTGTGCATGAGGCATTGGAGAATATTTGCTGATCCGGTTTGATGTCGTGCTCATTCACACCCAAAACCACGGTGGCATCGACATCGTCGGGCGATTTGGAGGGAACGCAGAGCACCACCTTTCGGGCGCCGGCCTCAATATGTTTGCTGATGTTCTTCCTGTCGCGAAAAACTCCTGTCGATTCGATGACCACATCCACATCCAGGTCTTTCCAGGGAAGGTTTGCCGGGTCTTTTTCCGCAAATACCCTGATCTTTTTCCCGTTGACAAGCAGGTGATCCCCTTCCGAACTTACCTCGCCGGGGAATTTGCCGTGAACCGAATCGTATTTCAGAAGATGTGCCAGTGTGGCACTGTCGCTCAGGTCGTTGACCGCAACAAACTCCATATGCTCCTTTTCAAGGGCTGCCTTGAGGCTAAGCCTGCCTATACGGCCGAATCCGTTGATCGCTACGTTGATTTTTTTCATACAAATATGGATTTGAGATGGGGGAATTTGGATAAAAACGAAACGTAAAGATAATAAAAAATCCGATGCGACCCGCACAATTCCGGCATCAGGGAAAGAAACGGCAAGGGACCCTGGCAACGCGAGGCCGGCCATGTTTTCCCGGTTGCTCTGCCCGGCTGCACCCCCTTTCGCAATGAAAAAAAACACGTACTTTTGCGTAGCGTAAAATAAATGCGTCTTCATCAAGTTATTACTAAAAACAAATTACGTAAAAACATCGCCAATGTTAAGTTCCATGTTGCTTCAGGTTCAGTTGGGTGTTCAGGAAGAAGTGGCCGACACCCTTGCCCGGGTCCCGGTACAGGCCCATGAAACACTTTCGGTCTGGAATCTTGCCCTTAAAGGGGGCATTGTGATGATCCCCCTGGCAATCCTGTCGGTTGTGGCCATTTATATATTTATCGAAAGGTATTTTGCCATCAGCCGTGCATCGAATGAAGAGACCAATTTTATGAACAACATTCGCGACTTTATCCACAACGGGCGTATCGATTCGGCCAAATCCCTTTGCCGCAACAACCAAAGCCCCATTGCCCGCATGGTCGCCAAGGGCATCGTACGCATCGGCCGTCCTCTTGGCGACATCAACGCAGCCATTGAAAATGTGGGCAAGCTCGAGATCTCAAAACTGGAGAAGAACATTGCCGTTCTGGCCACCGTTGCGGGAGCCGCACCCATGATGGGCTTTCTCGGCACGGTCATTGGGATGGTACGTGCGTTCTACAATATGTCGATGGCCGGGCCAAATATCGATATCAGCCTGCTTGCAGGCGGTATCTACGAAGCCATGATCACCACCATTACCGGTCTTACTGTGGGGATTATTGCGTATATTTGTTACAACGTCCTGGTAGCCCGCATAGAAAAGGTGGTGTTTATGCTCGAGGCCCGGGCCACCGAGTTCATGGACCTGTTACACGAACCGGCTTCCTAAACCCTTCAAGATGGCTATCAAGGCAAGAAATACAAGAAATTTGCAGTTCAGCATGGCCTCCATGTCTGACCTGGTATTCCTGTTGCTGATCTTTTTCATGCTTACCTCCACCTTGGTTGCCCCGAGTGCAATCAAGCTGCTGTTGCCCTCAAGCGACAGCCGCACCATGGCCCAGCAAACCGTTACGGTGTATATCAACGCCGAACGCCAGCTTTTCCTCGAAGAGACACCGGTAGACCTGGAAACCCTTAGGGTGGGGCTCACCGGTATGCTGGAGGGGTTTGCGGAAGGATCGGTGGTGCTCAGGAGCGACCAGTCGGTGCCGGTGCAGCATATTGTGAACGTGATCGATGTTGTGGAAAAGATCAACGGCATCCAGCAGGCCAGGCACAAAGTGATCCTGGCCACCCAGCCGCACAGATAAACAGATGATGGAAGAAACCGACAAAAAAGACAGAAAGAGGGCATTGATCGGCACGATCGCATTTCATGGGGTGCTGGTGGTGTGCTTCCTGTTGTTTGGTTTGTCCACTCCCCTTCCCCTGCCCGAGGAGCACGGAGTGCTGGTTTCGCTGGGTTATGTGGACGAAGGCATGGGACGGCCCCAGCCTCTGGCCGCTACCCCCCCGGTGCCGCAGTCGCCCCCTTCAGCTCCGGTGGCGGAAACCCAGGAGATCGTTACCCAGCAGACCACCGAATCGGTGGCAATCCCTGAGGTGAGCCCCGAACAAACTGCCGAAAGGGAGCAGCCCGAATCGCAGCGGCGAGACCCCGTACCCCTGCCCGAAGAAACCACCCGGGAGGTGGAAGAAGAGGAACCTCAGCCCCTGGTGGATCCCCGTGCCTTATTCCCGGGACGTGACCAAAGGAGTACCGACAGGCAGGATCAGGGCGATACCCGGCAAACGGGAGACCAGGGCCGCCGCGAAGGGGTGACCGATGCCGATGCCTTTGATGGCTTCGGACAGGGTGGAGGCATCGAATGGAGTCTCACCGGAAGGGAAGCCAACTACCTCCATGTGCCCGACTATACCACCCAGGCTACCGGACGGGTGGTGGTTTCCATTACCGTAAACAGGCAGGGACAGGTTATCCGGGCCACGGCAGGGGCCCGCGGCTCAACCACCACCGACGAGGACCTTTACCGCCTGGCCGAGGACGCAGCGCGCAGGGCCCGGTTCGACCTTCAGGCCAATGCTCCCGAGGAACAAACCGGCACCATTACCTACAACTTTATCCGGATCAACTAGATGACCTATCAGCAAACGCTCGATTACCTGTTTGCTCAGCTACCCATGTATCAGCGTCTCGGGCCGGCTGCCTACAAGGCCGATCTGAGCAACACCCTGGCAATCAGCCGTTATCTGGGCCACCCCGAGAAGTCATTTCGCAGCATTCACATTGCCGGCACCAACGGGAAGGGGTCGGTTGCCCATATGATGGCTTCGGTGCTGCAGTCGCAAGGGTATGCCACCGGCCTGGCCACCTCTCCCCACCTGAAGGATTTCCGTGAAAGGATCCGCATCAACGGAAGGCTGATCCCCAAAAATTATGTCAGCCGGTTTGCAGTCAAACACAAGGCTTTTTTCGACACCCTGCGCCCTTCGTTTTTCGAAATGGCCATGGCCATGACCTTTGCCTATTTTGCCGATCGGGGCGTGGATATTGCGGTGGTCGAAACCGGGCTTGGCGGACGACTCGATTCAACCAACATCATCACCCCCGAACTCTCGGTCATTACCAATATCGGGCTTGACCACACCCAATTGCTGGGCAACACCCTGGCTGGGATCGCCGCCGAAAAGGCCGGCATCATCAAGGAAGGGGTTGGGGTAGTGGTCGGAAGGAGGCAGCCCGACATACACGGGATCTTTGAACAGACGGCACGTCGCCAGGGTGCAACCCTGCAGGTGGCCACTGATGTTTTTGAGCTTGTCAGCGTTTCTGAAACAATCAGGCACGGCATTCCGGGCCTTGTTGCCGGGGTAAGGCAAAAGGGGGGCGGCAGTTGTGAGTATTTCCTCGATCTGCCCGGCCACTACCAGCAGGAAAACCTGCTGACCGCCCTGGCAGCTTTTGAAGCACTGGCCCATGGCGACCGGTTCAGGGTTTCTGCAAGGGCCATCGCCGGGGGGCTGTCTGCTGTGAGGGCCAATACCGGCCTTAGGGGCAGGTGGGAAGTGATGGGAAGAAACCCCCTTATTTTGTGCGATACCGCGCACAATGCCGATGCGATCAGGCAAGTATGCAAGCAGCTATTGTCGGTGCCCCATAAAAGTTTGCTGATGGTGATGGGCATGGTAGAAGACAAGGAAAGGGATTCCATCCTGGGTCTGTTGCCGCCTGAGGCGGACTATTATTTTTGCCGGCCGGCTGTCCCCAGGGGGCTGAATGCAAGGAAGCTGGCATCGGATGCCAGCTTCCGGGGCCTTCGGGGGAAGGCCTATGATTCGGTTCAAATGGCGCTTGAGGCGGCAAAAAACGATGCCTCGGCCGATGATCTGATCTTTGTGGGCGGCAGCACCTTTGTGGTGTCCGAAGTGATCTGAACAGGCCGGGGTGTCTGATTACTGCCCGTTCTGCGGGGGCTCCTGCTGCTGCTGTTGCAACTCCTGTTCGGCTTCCCGCCTTCTTTCCTCGCGTATTTTTTCAATGGCCCTTTCGCGCGCCAGGTGGGTCACATATTCCTGCAATTGGGTGTCCTGGCGGAATTCGGTAAGGATGTCGCGGTACTGCTCCATACTCAGGTCATAATTCATTACCAGCTCCTGCATACTGCCCTGCATATCTCTCTGGATAGCGGTTACACGGGGTGCCACTGCATTGAAAATCTCGATCTCTTCGGCAGAAAAAGCTCCGCCCTGCAAGCCGCCGATCTGCGCGGCACGGTGGATTTGCTGGAAACGTTCGTGGGTAAGCCCGGCCTGCTCCACAGTCGCCACGATTTGCTCCTGGGTCTGGCGTTGCAGTGCACTGATCTCCTGGTTGACATCAAAGAACGCAAGCAGTTGCTCATCTTCAAAGGCAAACTCAACATCGGCCCATGGGTCTTCTTCCTCTTCCCTTACTTCCTGTGCCGCTGCTGACAGGGGAAGACCCAGTAAGAATGCAATGGCAATGAAAAACACCATAAAAGGGGTGGAAGCCTCACTTGCGGATGATTTTAAGAAATTGAACATGTTTTTGTTTGGGTTTTGGGTGAACATTTTACAACGAACAAAAATAAGCATAAATAGAAAAATTGCCTATTTTTTTTCGCCAAAAAATCCTAATCAACCGCCCTGTGGGAGCTCAAAGGATCCGGATAATCTGTGCCGACAGCGGCCCGGCGTACAGCCGGATGCCCCCTTCCCCTGTCCTGACCGGCTTGTCTGAATGGCCGCTCCCTTCATTCATCATCACCCGGATGCCCTGCCCGGGCAGAGGTTTGCGCCCGCAGAGCTGCCAAAAATGGGGGGGGATGGCGATGTCGGCTTCCAGCTCCTTCTCGTAACTGAAATTGGCAGCCACCAGCCAGATGTTGTTCTTGTCCCACCTGAGATAGGCATAGAGCGATTGGTGGAGGTGAGCGGGGATGGCGTACATCAGATCGTAGAATTCGCCACTGACCACTACCGGGTGGGCGCACAGCTCCAGTAGCTTCTGGTAAAACGCCCTGAGCTTTTTCTCCCCTGGGTCCAGCCTCTGCAAGTTACAGCCTCCGTTGTTGAACCACCGCTGAAAGGTGGGTACAATGCAGTAATCGAAGATGCTGGTACGGCCGTCGTCTCCGCTGAAACCTGCCGCTCCTTCGGCCTTTTCTCCGAGTTCCTGTCCGAAGTAGATCATCACCGGGCCCTGGTGCAGGGTGGCCGCAACCGTCATGGCCGGAATGCCTGCCTCGGGCCCTTGGCCAAAATATGCCGAGGCAATGCGTTGTTCGTCGTGGTTTTCCATGAACCTCAGCATGAATGCGTCCAGGCCGTTGAGCGACTGCCATACGCTGCTGAGGCTGGAAGCAGGCTGGAGCCCGGCCAGCACGGCACGGGTGGTGTCGTAAAGCCCGGCTTTGTCGTAGAGAAAGTCGAAGCCCGCCGTCTTGTATGCTCCATAGGTGGCGGGTTCATAGATCTCAGCAATAAAGATCATGTGGGGATGGGCTGCCTTCACCTTTCCGATGGCCCATTGCCAGAAATCGACAGGAACCATGCCGGCCATATCACAACGAAAACCGCTCACTTTTTTTTCTGACCAGAACAGCAGGATGTCGAGCATTTTGTTCCAGGTGTCGGGAATGGGGTCGAAATGCTGCCCGCCTTCCGGCGGAGGCGCCACTCCATAATTCAGTTTCACCGTTTCGTACCAGTCGTCGAATCCGGGGGCATGGCTGAAACAATCGTTGCCGGTGACCCTGGCAGGCAGTTCATGATAGGGTGGGGTAGTGGTTTCTTTTACGTAGGGCAGGTGGTTTAGCCCGGGAGGGAGTTCAAGGGCCTTGCCCGGAAGGTAATAAAAGTTGTTTCCCGGGTCAAATGCCTTGTCGGGGTCGTCCTTGTCGCCCAGCTGATGTTTTACCCCCCGGGAGCTGATACTCTCGTACTGACGGGCCAAATGGTTTGGTACGAAATCGATCAGCGGATGCAGCCCGGCCTCGTGGCAGCGATCGATCAGTTCTTCGAATCCGGCCATTCGCTGCCCGGGGTTTTCGGCCAGATCGGGGGCCACGTCGTAATAATCCCTGATGGCGTAAGGAGAACCGGCCCTGCCTTTAATCAACCGGGGGTTGCTGTCGGGGATGCCGTGGTGGGCCCAGGAGGTGACACTGCCGTGAGCGATTACTCCTGTGAGCCATATATGGCTGATCCCCAACTTTCTGATCTCTCTCAGGAAGTGGACGGAAAGGTCATTGAACTTTCCGCATCCGTTCTGTCCGATGGTTCCGTAGAGGACACAGCCCTCAGTGGTATTCCCTGCCAGCCTCGGCAGTAACTGGTAGATCCTTATTTTCTCCTTTTGCATGGGGGTGTGTCCATTAATCGTTGTCGATAAAAAACTCCTCGCTGAAGTTCAGCAGGTAAACCTTTGAAGTAGCCCGGGTCAATGCGGTATACAGCCAGCGAAGGTATCCGGTGTCGGGTTCATTGCCCGGCAGGTAGCCCATTTCGATAAATACATGTTTCCATTGCCCGCCCTGGGCCTTATGGCAGGTCATGGCATAGGCAAATTTGACCTGTAAGGCATTCAGGTAAGGGTCTTTCTTTATTTTGGCCAACCGGCTTCGTTTGTTCGGGATGTCCTGATAGTCGGCCGAAACTGCTTCGTACAGCCGTTTGCGGTCGGCCGGCGGCAGGGCAGGGGTGTTGGTATCCAGTGTGTCGAGCAGGATCTTTGCCTCCACATCCGCTTCGTCCGGATAGTCTGTCAGCCGGGCCGTGACATCGGCAAAACGAAAACCATGCAGGTTCTCCAGCCTGCGTATGCGCTTCAACTCCATGATGTCGCCGTTGGCGATAAAGCCTGCTTCGGAGTTTTGGGGAAGCCAGAAATAATTGTTCCTGACCACCATCAGCAAATCGCCGGCATTGACCTCTTCTTCCATGAAGAGTACCCGCTGGCGGATATGCTGGTTGTACAGCCTGGCCCGGTTGTTTGAGCGGCATATCATCAGGGCCTCTTCCTTCCCCTGGCTGACAAAGGCATTGTCTACCTCATCAGCGGCCTCGGCCCCCCTTGTTCTGATCATGTCTGGGAAATCTTTTGTCCGGAAGCCCGGGAACCCGGCTTGTCCTGTCAGCAGCTGCCTTCTGAGCAGGGTGGCGTTGTAGAGGATGCCGCTGTGCTTAGACTGCCTGACCACTTCGGTCAGTTCGTGGCCGGCAGCTTTCAGGCCGTAGTGGTCTTGCAGGAAGCCCGTATTCAGGGCAGGGCTTTCAGGCGACTGCACCGGAGGCAGCTGTGCGGTGTCGCCGATAAGGATCATCCGGCAGTTTTTGTGGTTGTAAACAAAGCGGAACAGGTCGTCGAGCAGGTTGCTGCCGCCGAAAAGGCTGTCGTTGGCGGCAATCCTGTTCCCGGGTATCATGGAGGCTTCGTCCACAATAAAGACGGTATCCCGGTGTTTGTTGAGCTGCAAACCAACACCCAGGGTGCCATCGGCAGCCGTTTGCAGTCGGTAGATCTTTTTGTGGATGGTCAGGGCCGTTTTGCCCGAATAGGAGGCAAGCACCTTGGCCGCCCTCCCGGTGGGGGCCAGCAAAACACTGTCCATCTGCAAACGGGGCAGCAGCTTCACCAGGCTGCTGACGATGGTGGTTTTACCGGTACCCGCATACCCCTTGAGCACAAAGAGCGGGGTCGGGTTACTTCCCGAAATAAACCCGGCCAGCCGGCCAATCAGCTCCGACTGGTCTTCTGTTGGCCGGTAGGGAAATTCTGCTGTAATGGCTTCACAGATCTGGGTTTGGTCCATAGGCGGTCAGAACGGATAGCCGATCCCCAGGTTGAGGTTCCACTGGCTGAAGGCCGGCCATTGCTGTATCCATCGTTGTCCGGAAGGACTGCCCGGGTTCCTGGCAGGAAATGCCGCGTCGAGCCTGACCAGGAAAAAGTCGAAGTCGAGGCGAATGCCTGCACCCAGGCCTATGGCGATCTCCTTGTAGAAGCGCTGGGGAGAGAACTCTCCGCGGGGAAATTGTTCGTTTTCCTGCAGAAACCACACATTGCCCGCATCGGCAAAGAAAGCCCCCTTCCAGTAACGGTAAACCGGGAAACGGTATTCTATATTGGCTTCCAGTTTAATATCTCCGTATTTATCAAAGCGCAGGGCTTCTGCATCGAGATATCCGCCGGGCCCCAGATTGTAAATGCTCCATGCCCTCACCCCATTGGCACCCCCGCCATAGAAACTTTTCACAAAGGGCATGACATCCAGGTTGCCGTACGGAATCCCTGCTCCTCCCATCAGGCGGAACACCAGGCTGTTGTCTTTGTCAAACACACGATAGTAACGGATGTCTGCGTCGGCTCTGACAAACTGTGCATAGGGGATCCCCATCAGGGTGCGGGCCTGGTTTTCACCGCCCGGGGCATTGAGGATCGCGGCACCAAGGTAAAGCAGGTTCCCGGCCGTTTCGAAGTTGCCCCTGAAATACACAAAGTCCTGCAGCCTGCCCAGATGCTGTGAACTATACAAATAGCTATACTTCATACCGCCGATCAGGTGGTCTTTGTACCTGCTCAGGATAAGCGGATTGGCATCCGGTATCCTGGACTGTAATACGGAGTCGTTCAGGATCTTGATCGAACTGATCTCCAAAGGGGTCAGCTGATGCCGTTGCCTGCTGTCCTGGCTCCACTGAAAGCCATAGCTCATGTTGAGGATATAGCGCGTGTAGTCGGGTCGCTGCCTGTAATTGATCCCGGCCAATAAGGTGCTTTTTGGCCGGGCCGTGCGCGAGAGCCTTTCCATGGGCACCGGGAAGAGCAGCTTGGGAAAATCGATCGAGACTTCTGCACCCACTTCCACGGTATTGAACGGAAGGCGTTGGAACACATCCTGATCTGCGCCCGATACCTCCAGGGCGCCCAAAAAGCGGATATTCAGTATTTCGGCGCCCCTGAACAGGTTCCTGTTCTGAAACAACAGGTTCCCGCCCACCCCCAGCATCCCCGACGAATTCAAGCCTTCGGCCTCAATAGTAAAGGCATTGGAAGGAGCCCTGGTCAGCTCCACCCGGGCATCCAGGTGGGCGATGGGTGCATCTTCAGGCGCAGGGATGCCGGGTGTTTCACTGAACTGAACGTTGACAAACCGGAAGTTCCGCAGCCCCGCCAGGTAATTATGGGTTTGTTCCAGGTCGGTGAGGCTGAAATACCTCCCCTGCTCAAGCAGGATGTTGTTGGCAAGGGTCTTCGGCCTGATACGTAAGGGGCCGTTGTGCAAAAAGGTATAGACGGGACCGTTCTCCCCATTCCCTGCAAGGTAATGGGTGGTGTCGGGAAAAACAGGTTCCGGCAACAGCCTCGAGTAGGAAGGGATCACGTAGATGTTGCTGATCTTGTATCGGCGGTGCAGGGCCGGCCCTTTTTGACCGCCTTCAGCTGACGGGCCCTCGGCCGGATTGCCGACAACGACTTCCAGGTCGACCTGGCGACTGCTCAGGGTGCTGTCGACCCGGAAAAATATCTGGTCGCGTGAGAAGGCGAAAAACCCCTGATCCCGCAAATGCCGGCCAAGGCGTTGCCTCTCCTGCTGAAGCAGGTCTGCATCGTAGCGCTGTCCGCGGCCGAACAGCGAATTGACGGTGTCTGCATACACAAAGCCGGCCAGATGGTCGTCGCCAATGAGGTATTCGATACAACGGATGGTGTACGGGGTGTTGCCGGTAACCGTATAGGTTACCCTGGCCCTTTTGCCCCGGGTATGTATGTGGTGGTCTACATTGGCATTGAAGTAGCCCTTGTTTTGCATGTAAAGCAACAGTTGTCGCTCAGATTGTTCCAGCAGGGCGCGTTCCAGTATGACCGGGGGCTCGCCGATGGTATTTTTCAGCCACCGGGAAAACCCCCGCTGCGGATTTTCGCCTGCGAGCTGATACACATTCAGGTGGAACCGGTAAAAACCGAGGATGCGGCGGTTTGGCTGCTGCCTGATATACGAACGAAGCTGATGAGGGCCCGGTCCGGCCCCTTCGACAACAATGCGGTTGCGGCTGAGCAGATACTCCTCCCCGGTGATGTTGCGAGTGGGTGCGCACGCCGGCAACAAGGCCATCAGCCCCAGAAAACCCAAACAATACCCAAATGCCTGCCTCACCGATTTATTGGTTTGCTTTATGATTTGCAAATTTAGTCAATCCTGATGATTTCAGGGTGAATGATCGCCTGTTTTCCATTAACTTTGGATCCCTGACAGCGAACAAAAAAAAACAACCGGGAATGACATTGATACAGTCCATATCGGGTATCCGCGGCACACTGGGTGGGCGCCCCGGCGAAGGGCTTTCGCCGGTAGACATCCTCGCCTTTGCCACCGCCTATGGCATGTGGTTGAAAGACCGCAACCGGGAGCAGCAGAGCAAGGTGGTTATCGGGCGCGACGGCCGGGTTTCCGGCCCCCTGATCAGCCAGATCGTTTCGGGCGGTCTGAGGGCCCTTGGCATCGACGTGATCGACGCTGGCCTTTCGACCACCCCCACGGTCGAAATGGGCGTTATCGAACGCAAGGCCCAGGGTGGGGTGATCATCACAGCCAGTCACAATCCGGCTAACTGGAATGCCCTGAAGCTGTTGAACGAACTGGGGGAGTTTATGACGGCTGCACAGGGGAAGCAGATGCAGCAGTGGATGGATCCGGGCCGGCTCGAATTCGAGACTGCCGCCAACTTTGGCAAATACACTTCCGATGACGGCTTGCTGTCGCTGCACATTGAGCGGATACTGGAACTCCCCCTGGTGGATGCCGACGCCATCCGTTCGGCCGGCTTTGCCGTTGCCGTCGACGGGATCAATTCTTCGGGCGGGGTGGCGGTGCCCTGTTTGCTGGATGCCCTCGGAGTGAGCAGCATCCTGCCACTGCATTGCGAACCCGATGGTTTGTTTCGGCACGATCCCGAGCCCCTGCCAGAAAACCTGCAGCAGTTGTCGGAAGTGGTAGTGAATGGAAACGCACATCTTGGCCTGGCCGTTGATCCGGATGTGGACAGGCTGGCCATTGTGTGCGAGGACGGAGAAATGTTCGGAGAGGAATACACCCTGGTGGCCGTGGCAGATTATGTATTGTCGCATACACCAGGGAATACGGTCAGCAACCTCTCATCGACCCGCGCCCTGGCAGGGGTAAGCCGGGCTCACGGAGGAAAACACAGCTATTCGGCAGTGGGGGAGGTGAATGTGGTGGAGGTCATGAAACGGCAAAAGGCCGTCATTGGCGGCGAAGGCAACGGAGGGGTCATTTACCCCACTCTGCATTATGGCCGTGATGCCCTGGTGGGCATTGCCCTTTTCCTTACCCACCTGGCAAAAAGCGGGCTATCCTGCAGCCGCCTCAGAAATAAATACCCCCGCGACCACCTGTCCAAGAACAAGATCCGGCTGCCTGCCAATGCCGACCTTGCCGACATGATTGAGGCCCTGGGCAGGCGTTACTCCGGGTTTCCCTCCGACCGTACCGACGGGCTCAAGATATGGTTTGCAGAAGACTGGGTCCATATCAGGCCCTCCAATACCGAAGCCATTATCCGGCTGTATGCCGAAAGCGACAGCCAGAGCAGGGCCGACCACCTGGCCGGCAAGATTGGCCGGGACATCAATGAGATCCTGAAAGGAATGTGATCACTTCCATGGCTTTGTCCATGTCGCTGATCTCTTCGATAGTCATCGCCAAGCGCCCGCCTGCGTCCCTGATCTGACACTGCCCCGGATGCTGCAGGGTATACTGGAGCAGCCGGCCGAATTCCTCGCCCTGGTAATACCCGCTTGTTTCGCTTTCGGGAAGCTGCCCGATCATCTTCCCCCGTTTCAGGATGACCTTTTCAAAACCTGCCCTGGCTGCCGTCCACCGGAAGCGGACTGCCTGCAGCAAACCAGACACTGCCGGGGGCATGGGGCCGAAACGATCTCTCAGTTTGCCCGCAAAAAGTTGCAATCGGCTTTCGTCGGGCAGGCTGTCCAGTTCCTTGTAGAGCTGCAGCCTCTCTTCGGTATTGGTCACGTAGTCGCTGGGAATCATCAGTTCCAGGTCTGTTTCCAGCTGGCATTCCTTTCTCCCCTTTTCAGGCGCTGGGGCTTTGTCGGCAAACAAATCCCTGAACTCGGTGTCCTTTAGTTCCTGAACTGCTTCATCCAGTATTTTGTGATAGGTGTCCAGGCCAACTTCGCTGATGAAGCCGCTTTGTTCGGCCCCCAAAAGGTTGCCTGCCCCCCTGATGTCGAGGTCGCGCATGGCGATATTGAAACCACTGCCCAGTTCGGAGAATTCCTCAATGGCCCTCAACCGCTTGCGTGCTTCGTCGGTAAGGGTGCTCATGGGGGGGGACAGCAGGTAACAATAGGCTTTTCTGTTGGTACGCCCCACGCGGCCGCGCATCTGATGCAGGTCGCTCAGCCCGAAATGATGGGCGTTGTTGATGATGATGGTGTTGGCATTTGGGATGTCCAGCCCCGACTCGATGATGGTGGTAGATACCAGCACGTCGTATTCGCCGTTGACAAAGTCGACCATCACCTTTTCAAGGGTATTGCCTTCCAGCTGTCCGTGGCCGATGGCGATCCTGGTGCCGGGGCACACCCGCCCGACAATGGCGGCTACCTCGCGGATGTTCTGTACCCGGTTGTGAACAAAGAATACCTGCCCTCCCCTGGAAACCTCATTCACGATGGCGTCCCTGATCAGGTCTTCGTTGAACGAATGCAGTTCGGTAATGATGGGATACCTGTTGGGGGGCGGGGTATTGATGTAGGAAAGGTCGCGGGCACCCATCAGCGAGAACTGCAGGGTGCGGGGGATGGGTGTGGCGGTCAGGGTAAGGGTGTCGACATCTACCCTCAGCTGTTTCAGTTTTTCCTTGGAGGTAACCCCGAACTTTTGTTCTTCGTCAACAATCAGCAGACCCAGGTCCTTGAATCTGACATCCTTGCCCAGCAGCCGGTGAGTCCCGATCAAAATATCGACGCTGCCGCCACTTGCTCCTGCGAGGGCGGCTTTCCGGTCGCGGACAGAGCGGAAGCGACTCACATAATCCACCTTGCACGGAAAGTCCCTGAGCCGCTCCTTGAAGGTATAATAGTGCTGCAGGGCCAGGATGGTTGTGGGCACCAGCACGGCCACCTGCCTGGAGTCGCAAACGGCCTTGAAGGCTGCCCGGATTGCCACTTCGGTTTTGCCAAAGCCCACATCGCCGCAGATGAGGCGGTCCATGGGGCAGGGCGACTCCATGTCTTTTTTGACGTCTGTGGTCGCTTTTTCCTGATCGGGGGTGTCTTCATAAACGAAGGATGCTTCAAGCTCGTGCTGAAGGTAATTGTCGGGGGGGAATGCATGACCTTTGCGGGCCCTGCGTTTGGCATAGAGGGCAATCAGGTCTTTTGCTATGTCTTTGACCTTTTTCTTGGTCCGGCTTTTCAGCCTGTTCCACGCATTGGATCCCAGACGGTGCAGCGCAGGCTCTGCCCCTTCCCTGCCGCTGTATTTGGAGATCCGGTGCAGGCTGTGGATGCTCACGTACAATATGTCGTTGTTTTTGTAAATCAGCCGAATGGCTTCCTGCAACCTGCCGTGTACCTCGATCTTTTCCAGTCCGCTGAACACCCCGATGCCATGGTCGATATGTGTCACATAGTCGCCGGGTTTGAGTTTGTACAACGACTGGATACTCAGGGCCTGCTTCCCGGGGAATTTGTCCCTGATCCGGTACCGGTGGTAACGGTCAAAGATTTGGTGGTCGGTGTAGCAGGCAATGCCCAGTTCGTGGTCGGTAAACCCGGCATGCAATGTCATGAGCATGGCATGGTAGGGCAACTCCTGCCTTTTGCCTGCCGTGGAAAGGAGGGAGTCGAATATGCTGCGTATGCGGTTAACCTGCGAGGGGGTATCGAAAAGGAGGACATTCCGGGTTCCTTCTGCCGAATTATTTTCAAGCTTTTGAAGCAGCATTTCGAACTGCTTGTTGAAATTGGGCTGGGGCGAGCAGTTGAATGTCAGGGTATGCCCGTTTTCTTTTGACAGCATGGCCTTCCGGAATTCGACCACCCTCCGCTTTTTCAGGGCTTCCAGGAGTTGCCCGGCCGAAGCAAATCCGCCCTCAGCGGCAAGGCCGTCTTCAAATGCCTTCCCGACCACTTCCAGGCACCAGTTCGTATCTTCGATCCACACCAGGGTATTGCGGGGCATGGAGTCGAGCAGGAATTCCATCGACGGGGTATCTGCGGTCATGACGCCGATGTCGGGCAGTATGCTGATGCGCTCATGCATCTTCAGTGAAAGCTGGGTTTCGGTATTGAAGGAGCGGAGGCTCTCTGCCTGTTGGCCCATGATCTCGATACGGTAGGGATGATCATTGGAAAAGGAGAACACATCGATGATGCCGCCCCTGACGGAGAACTGCCCGGGCTCCACCACGAAATCTACATGTTCAAAGCCATATTCAAGGAGTATGTCCATCAGAAAGTCTACAGACAGCTGATCGCCCCTTTGCAGCGTGAGACTTTGTTTTTTCAGTTCCCTGAGGGGGATGACTTTTTCGCAAAGGGCTTCGGGATAAGTGACCACCAGGCTTCCCTTGTGTTCCGAAGCCAGCCTGGTGAGTACTTCCGACCGGAGGAGGGCCCCTGCCTTGTCGGGCCCGGCCGAGGGGTGAAAAGGCTTTTTCAGGGAGGCAGGGAAGAAAAAGGAATTCCGGCTCTCATAGCTTTTCTCTTTTTCTCCCAGCAGGTTTTCCAAGTCATTGAAAAAATAGGCTGCCGTTTCTTTGTCCGAAAGGATGAAAAGGCAGGGCTTGCTTACCGCCTGCAGGCTGGCGGCAGCCATCACGGGGGCGGCCGACCCCGACAAACCTTGGAGCGACAGGGTTGCGGGCGGGGCCGCCCGGAGGTATGCGGTGAGTTTTTTTACCGTGCTGCCCCTGGCAAAAAGCTGAACAAATCCTTCGGTTTTCAAATCAGAGTCAGGTTTTATCGGGGAATTCTCTCAAATACCACTCCACTTTGTCTACCATCCATCGGGGGCCTGCATAAAAGGGGGCGCGCTGGTGCAGAGTCCTGGGTAGTACTTCGAGGATGCGCTGTTCTCCGTTTGTGGCCTTCCCGCCCGCCTGCTCGGCAATATAGGCGATGGGGTTGCATTCGTAGAGCAGGCGAAGCTTGCCATTTGGGTTTTTGGTCGTGCCGGGATAGAGAAAAATTCCCCCCTTGATGAGGTTCCTGTGGAAGTCGGCCACCAGCGAGCCGATATATCTGGAGGTGTAAGGCCTGAGAGTTTCCCTGTCGTGTTCCTGGCAAAACTTGATGTACTTTTTTACCCCTTGCGGAAAATGGATGTAATTCCCCTCATTGACCGAATAGATATTGGCCGTTTCGGGGAACATCATGTCGGGGTGAGACAAACAGAAGATCCCGACCGAGGGGTCGAGGGTAAACCCATTGACCCCTTTGCCGGTGGTGTAAACCAGCATGGTCGAAGACCCGTATATCACATAGCCGGCGGCAGCAAGGTGGATGCCGGGCTGGAGCAGGTCTTCCTGGGTGCCGCCTCCCGTTTCCGACAGCCTGCGGTAAATGGAGAAAATGGTGCCGATCGACACGTTTGCCTCGATGTTTGAACTGCCGTCGAGGGGATCGATGGCTACTACGTATTTTCCGAGTTCTGCAAAGTCGCTGCTGAAAGAAATGACCTTTTCGTTCTCTTCCGAAGCGATGGCACAGCATTCGCCCCCGCCCTTGAGAGCTCCGATAAACATCTCATTGGCAAACACGTCGAGTTTTTTCTGGGTCTCGCCCTGGACGTTCTCCTTGCCGACGGTGCCCAGTATATCCACCAGTCCGGCGGCATTGATCTCGCGGTTGACAATCTTGGCTGCGGTGGCAATGTCGTTGAGCAGCCGGGTCATGGCCCCCTTGGCATGGGGATACTCCGATTGCCGCTTGATGATGAATTCGGTGAGGGTGGTGATCTTTTTTCGTTGAACCATGGTATTTTGTGTTGGGTTTTAGCAATCAAGCCGATCCGGTGGTTGAAAAACAGCCTTTCTGTGCCTCTTCTTTCAGGCAGTCGATCAGCATGGCCAGGGCTGAGTTGGCGGCCCTTACGATGTTGCGTTGCCTGTTGTCTGCGAAAAGGAATTTACGGCAGGTCACCCCCGCTTTGCCCGAGACGGCGATCCAAGTGGTGCCCACTGGCTTTTCCCTGTTTCCGCCACCGGGTCCTGCAATGCCGGTTATGCCTATGGCGTGGGTAGCTCCCAGTCTTTTTGCTACTCCCAGGGCCATGTCTTCGGCCACTTCGCCACTCACAGCCCCACTGCTTCTCAGCCTGTCAGCGCAGACATTGAGCAAGTCTTGCTTTACCCGGTTATCGTAGGCTACCACCCCGCCAATGAAATAGGCAGAGCTGCCCGCAATGCCGGTTATCCTGTGCGCCAGGTAGCCCCCTGTGCAACTCTCGGCAACGGCCAGCCTATGCCCATGGCCCCCCAGCAGCTCTCCGGCCACACCTTCCAGGGTCTGGTGGTCAACAGCATAGATCTGCCCTGGTATGCATTTTTCCAGCTTGCGGATCTGTTCGTCCATTTCCCTGAGGAGTTGGTCCCTTTCCTTCCCTCTGGCTGTGAGACGCAGCCTGACAATGCCCAGGTCGGGAAGATAGGCCAGCCTGATCCCGGGCGGAAGCCCGCTCTCCCAAATGCTCAGCTTCTCCGACAGGTCCGATTCGCCTATGCCGTGGGTCAGCAAGGTTTTGTGCAGGATGCTTTGCTGCGGAACCAGGCTTTTCAAATCGGGCAATACCCTGTGTTGCATCATCCAGCTCATTTCGTGGGGCACCCCTGGCATGGCAATAAAATGCTTGCCCCGGTTGGTGAACCAAAGCCCCGGGGCGGTGCCATGGGGGTTTCGGATCACCTTTGCGTCGCGGGGCACCAGGGCCTGCCGGTGGTTAAGTTCACGGAGCTGCCTTCCGCGTTTTTTAAGGAAAAGCCGGATGTCTTCAAGAACCTGATGGTCGATATGCAATGACGATCCGAAGTATTCACAGAGGGCGTGCCTGGTCACGTCGTCGCGGGTGGGGCCCAGCCCGCCTGTGATCAGGATGAGCCCGGCCCCGGAGGCGGCCTGGTCCACGCAGCGCAGAATTTCTTCATGAGAATCGGCAACGGATGTGATGGCCCTGGTGGCGATGCCGCGCTGGTCGAGCTGTGATGCGATCCATGCGGCATTGGTATTGACGGTTTTCCCAAGAAGCAATTCTTCGCCAATCGAAATGATGTGGGCCTCCATCTTTTTTTTATTCAAAATTAATGATTATGGCCGATTAGCCCGGCATTAGGTAATTATTTTAATTATTGATATTTTTGTTTGTTTACGTCACTGATCAAACGACAGTCATACATGCGGAAATACATGGAATCGGAATTGATCGTCAACCCTGACGGCAGCATCTATCACCTGAAACTGCAGCCGGGGCAGGTGGCCGGTACGGTTATCCTGGTAGGCGATCAGCAACGGGTGGCCGAGGTATCGAAGCACTTCAGCAAGGTGGAAGTCCGCGTACAGAATCGCGAATTCCTTACCCATACCGGAGTTTTTGACAACCACCGGATCACCGTCATGTCTACCGGGATCGGTACCGACAACATCGACATCGTACTCAATGAACTGGATGCCCTGGTCAATATCGACCTGGGGAGCCGCGTCGACAAGGAAAAACACACTTCTCTGGATATCATCCGCCTGGGTACCTCCGGGGCGCTCCAGCCCGACATTGCTGTAGACAGCTTTGTGGCATCCCGCTACGGACTGGGTTTTGACGGATTGCTTCATTTTTACAGTCACGATGCAGCACTCACAGAAACCGATATGGAGGCTGCCTTTGCGGCCCATACCGGATGGGATGCCCGTTTGCCATACCCATATATTGTCGGAGCTTCCGAACGCCTGATGAAGCAATTGGCCGGGGGGCTGGCCCAGGGTATTACGGCTACGGCCAATGGGTTTTTCGGCCCCCAGGGAAGGGAGTTGCGCATTCCCCTGGCTTTCCCCTCGCTGAACCAGGCCATTGAGAACTTCGAATTCGGGGGGCACCGCATTACCAATTTCGAGATGGAGACCTCCGCCCTGTATGCACTGGCCCGGATCCTGGGGCACCAAGCCCTCACGGTTTGCGCTATCATTGCCAACCGTGTCCGGAAAGAATACAGCAAAGATTACAAGACCCCGGTGGCCGATATGATCCGCCTTGTACTTGAGCGCATTGTGGCGGCCGCTGCCCGGCACTGAGGATCGGCCCCGGGACAGGTCGTCACGATCCTACACCACTGAACCAAAGCCATCTGATGCAAACCGGAACAAGCCAACGCGAGATAAAGGCCCTGCTAAGTCTGGCCGACGATCCCAGCCCGGAAGTGTTCAGGGAGGTTTCTTTGAAATTCAGGCAGTTGTCGGGTATGGCCGTACCCTTTCTGGAAGAGGCCCTGATGGAGCAATCCAGCGGGCTCCTGCGCGATCGCCTGGAACGCATCCTCCGGGATATCCGTTACGATATGCTGGCCGCAAACCTGGGCCAATGGGTTCAGCATGGGGGGCAGGGTTTGCTGGAGGCCTGGCTGCTGCTCACACAATACCACCAACCATTGGCCGATGCGCAATTTGCCCGGGACGCGATCAACCGGATCCGCAGGGATGTGTGGCTGGAACTGAACCAGAACCTTACCGCTTTGGAGCAGATCAAGGTGTTTAACCATGTATTTTATGGCCAGCATGGTTTTCAGGGAAACATCGAAGATTATCACGACCCCGGCAATTCGTTGCTGAACCGGGTGCTGGAAACCCGAAAAGGCAACCCCTTGAGCATAGGCATCATTTACATGCTGGTGGCCCGAAGCCTGGAGCTGCCCGTTGCCGGCATCAACTTGCCGGAGCATTTTGTGCTGGCCTATATGGGCAGGGCCTCTGACCCCGGCAGCAGTCGTGCAGAAGGTGAAGTTGCCCTGTTTTACATCAATGCCTTTAGCGGGGGTGGGGTATTCTCGACAAGGGAGATCAACGTTTTTCTGGCAAAGCTGAAGCTGGAGCCCCTGCCTGACTATTTTGTCCCCTGCACCAACACCGACATCATCATGCGCATGCTTGCCAACCTGGCCGTTGCTTACCAGAGAGGCGGCGATCGCCTCAAATCAAAGGAGATGGACGATCTGCGCATCCTGCTCGACAAGGGAAGGGTTGCCCCATGATGGGGGGCGGGTCGCATTGCCAGCCAATCAGCTTTCAATTACCTGGCGGATTTTTTCAATGGGCAGCTTGGCGGCCTTGCCTTCCTGCTCCATGATGTGCAAAAGGATTTCTTCGGTGAGAACTCCAAACTGTCGGGCGAAATAAAGAACAGCACAAATGGCGGCGTTTCTCGCGCCCACGCTGCGGAAATCGCGACGGATCACCCGCGCTGAGGTTTCGGGGACAGCGAGGCCCGAATCGATCAGCAGGCTGCCCTGCTGCATGGCCATGATGCGCTTGCGGTTGTGGTTCAGACCGTCTTCGGAGGTGATAATGGCCAGATCGGGCGTGTCGATGCCGTGAAAATGGATGGGCCCGGGCGACAGGTTCAGCTCAGCCGTGGAAAATCCCACACCCACCGTAACCGGGTAACTTCCCTTCTGTGTCACCTGCAGGCCGGAGCTGATGGAAGCTTTGGCCAGGAGGGTTGCCGCAAGCTGCACGCCCTCTCCGGCCGATCCGCTGATCACAATCGAAAGCGGGTTTTTCAGCCGGTGCTCCGATCCTTTGGCGATACCCGAGACCTCCGACAGCAGGTCGCCGGATTTTTTGCCCTGGCGGTGCGAAAAATCCTCCCTGGAACCGGTCCATACCCCGGTTTCCCTGCCGGCACTTTTCACCACCTCGGCCAGTTTCCGGCCGGGATTCAGTTTGACTCCGTAACTGGGGCATATTTCCATGACCTCGATCAGTGAAAACCCTTTCTGGCCAAAGACTTTGGCCAAGTCGCCGCTGATGTCGCCGATCCCCAGCACCCTGGCCACGTATGTGGCCCCGGCTGTGTGGCTCATCTTGCAGATGTCATAGCCCGCATAGGGGTTGCCTTCGAAGGAGGTGGTGGTACGGAAACCCTGGGGGGTGAGCCCACTGGTTTGTCCACCGGTCATTCCGTACAACATGTTGTTGTGCACCACCACACTCATGTCCAGGTTCAGCCTGGCAGCCTCCATGATATGCTGCAGCCCGATGGTGGCACCCCCGTCGCCTATGAATACCACTACTTTCTTCCCCGGAGCCTGCAGGCCGAAGGAGATGCCGGCTCCCAGGGCCCCGGAGCGCCCGTGCAGCCCGTGTACTGTATGGGTATTCATGCATTTGTCGATGATGCCATGGCAACCGATATCGGTTACCAGGATCACATCAAGGGGGTAGAACCCCAGCTTCTCCAGCGCCGCGGCACTGTGTTTGGCGATCAGGTCGTGCCCGCATCCCTTGCAATAGGGCAGTGGCATTGTTTTGAGCATTGGTCTGGTCATGACATTACCTCCCTGATGATTTCCCGGGGTGAGATCATCTTCCCCAGCCCTCCGGCAAAGCGGATGTGTGCGGGGCGGCTGCTGCCGAAAAGCAGCTCTCCCAACTGATTGTTCATGGTTTCTTCTGCAATCACTACCCTGGAGTAAAGGCCGATGATCTCAAGATAGGTTTGAGGAACCGGCAACAGGGTTTTGGGTACCAGCAGGGAAACCCTGTGCCCGTCGCGGCGCATCATGCCGACCGCTTCCCTGGCGGCCGCTGCGGTAATGCCGCAGGCAAGCACCAGGGAGTTTGCCCCGTCCTGGGAGTCGAGTTCGTAAAACAGGTAATCTTTCATCTGTTGCACCACTTTGTGCTCCAGCCTGCGGGTGTTCGACAGGGCCTCTTCGCTGGAGTGCTGAAGATTGCCCTGCTGATCGTGGGTGGAGGCATTCAGCCTTACCTGGTGGACGTTTTGGGACACCGGCAAAAAATCAGGCACTCCCTTTGGTCCGGCTTTGTATGACTGGTAAGGATCATCCTTGTCGTAGAGCGGACGGGAAACCGGCTTGATTTCTTCCAGTGAAGACAGCCCGAAGCTTTTCTGTGTCATGACCTCCTCCTTCGAGGTGAGCAGCACCACCGGTGTCCGGAGCCTCACGGCGATCTCGCTTGCCCGGGCAGACAGGGTCCAGCAGTCGTTGAAGCTTGACGTGGCCAGTACGGGTACCGGATGCCCCCCCGATATCATACCCCTCAGCAGGAGGAGGTCGCCCTGGGCCCCGCAGGTGGCTGTTCCGGTGGCCGGCCCGAGCCGTTGTACCAATACAATCACCATGGGCAATTCCATCATATAGGCCATGTTGATGGATTCGAGCATTAGGGCAAAACCGGGAAAGGAAGTGGCCGTGACCGGCAGTTTCCCGGTGGCGGCCAGACCCGTCATCCACTGCAGGGTGGTGATCTCGTCGGGTGCGGCCAGCATCAGTTCCATGCGCTGGCTGCCGTAGAGATACAAAAGATTTGCCGGGGTAATGGGATAGCAGATAAAGGCATCGGCCCCCGAACGCGCCAGCGATTCGATGATCAGCCTGGAACCGTCAGTGAGGACCAGGTCTTGAAGTGTTTTTTCTTGCATATACCACCTGTTGTTTGATTAAGGCGTCGATGTCTTTGTCGGGCAGCTCCAGCCAGTCGGACAGCACCATCCGGGTGTGTTCTCCATAGTGGGGCGGGGGGGCAAGCCCGCTGCCGCCCCACTGCTCTCCGGTGCTGAAGGCAATGGACCTTACTCCCCTGATGGCTGTGCCATCGGCGCACCGGCCATCGAGCAGCATCTCACGGGATTCAGGTACCTCAAATACCTCCTTCATATTGAAAACACCCCCTGCCGGAATGCGTTTGCTCCACAGCAGCTGCAAGACCTCCTCCCTGCCATACTGCCCTATGAGGTCCTGAAGTATGGCGTTGATCCCGGCCTTGTTCTTTACCCTGTCCTGGTTTTTGGCGTACCTGGGGTCGGTTGCCAGGGCGGGACGCCCCAATGCGGTTACCAGCTCCCTGAATTGTTTGTCGGTGCCGGCGGCGACCACGATGCCCTTTTTATCGCTGGTGTCGTAAATGGTGCCATAGGGCACAATATTGGGGTGGTCGGAACCCATTCGCCCGGGTATGCTCCCCCCCACCAGCCAGTTGGTTGCCTGGTTGGCCAGCGAAGCCAGCCCGGCGCGAAGCAGTGAGGCTTCGATGTATTGCCCCCTGGAGGTGCGTTCGCGCTGCAACAGGGCCAGCAGTATGGCCTCCTTCAGGTGGTGAGCAGCCAGAACGTCCATCAGGGCCACCGGCATCTTGGTCGGGGGGCCTGATGGATCGCCGTTCATATAGGTAAACCCGCTTTCTGCCTGGATGATGGCGTCGAAGCCCGCCCGCGGATTGTGCAGTCCGTAACCGGTGATGTGCGCGTAGATCAGCCGGGCATTGTGGGCCCGGAGTGTGGGATAGTCAACCTTCAGCTTTTCGGCGTCCCCTGGTTTGTAGCTCACCAGCACGATATCGCTCTGCCGGGCCAGGCGGTAAACAAGTTCCAGGCCTTTGGCCTCGCACAGATTAACGGCAAAGGACAATTTGCCCCAGTTGACACAGGAAAAATAGGCCGAAATATCGCTGCCGGCAGGTTCTGCCGCCAGCTTCCACTTCCGGGTAACATCCCCATCGGTCGATCCGTTCTCTACCTTGAGTACGGTAGCTCCAAGTTCTGCGAAGAACATGCCCACGCTGGGGCCTGCCAGCACACTGGCCAGCTCCAGCACCCTGATCCCTGCCAGGGGCTTGTCACGAATGTCCTCCATGTTTTGTTCCGTCATATTTCAGGGTGTTTTTTTGTTCTATCCGGCAGTTGATTAATTCCCCTTTTTGTCTGCATCCTTCATTTCGGACGGAAGTTTCATTTCCGAAGGCAGTTCCCTGGGCTTCCGTTTTCCCACAATATTACCAATAATTATAAATATAACAGCAGCCCCGATGGCCATGTAGGTGTTTTCGATCACCGGCAGCCCGAGGTTTCTGGCTAAGATGTTGCCCACCACGGCAATGGTGCCTCCGATAAAGGCCAGCCTGACACCTTCCACCCTGATCCATCCGCGCCGATAGATGCCCAGCATGATGACGATGGCTCCGATGGCCCTGATCCCATAGGATATGTAGGCAGTGTCGAGAATTGCCCCGGTGCCGAAATAGGCCAGGGGAATGGTGACCAGGTTCACCATGATCACCAGGCGGCGGGCCGTGCTGATGATCTTTTTGTCGATGGCTGTTTTGTTGATCAGACCATGGTAGATGTCTTTGGTTGCAATGGTCACAACGGCAAAGTTTACCGGGCCCACGGTCGACAGAATGGCCGCCAGTATGCCTGCCAGTGCAATCCCTCCGAGTACGGGATGAATGAATTCGGGGGTGGTCATCAGGGTGGGCAGCACCAGTTTGGGATCAATGGCGCCGGCTTCGCCGATGGCCGCATCGAACAGCGGCCCGCTTTCGGTGATGTCGTAAACCAGCCCTGTTTTGACGATCAGCCCCAAAAGGGCCACCATGATGCCAAAGGGGGCGATGATCAGCGAGGAGAGTATGGCCGATTTTTTGGCGATGGCAGCCGAACGGGCGGCAAAGATGGGCTGTATGCTGGCCTGTCCGGCCATGCCGCCCAGCACACCCCCCAGGATCAGGCTCCAGGCATATTCCAATCCGCCACTGAATGGGTTGTAGAGGTTTTCGGGCGAACCCAGGTCGACCAGGATACCTCGCAGGGAGCCCAGCCCGTTGATCTCATTGAGGCCGATTATGGTGGCCATCCCCATCCCGAAAAACATCACCCCCACGTGGATGATGCCGGTGATGGCCAGGGCGTGCATGCCCCCGATATAAGTATATCCGGTGATGAGGATGGCAGAGATCACGATGGATTCCAGGCGGCCGAACTCGAACATGGCGGCAATAACGCTGGCGCATGTTTGCAGCTGTACAAAGGCCAGGGTAATGTAGGCGAACAGGAACGCAATGGCCGAAACCGCCCTGGCCCTGCGGCCAAAGAGGTTTTCCAGCATCTCGCTGACGGTATGCACATTGTTGTCGCGGTAATGGCGGGCAACGGTAAAGCCGATGATGATCATTCCCAGTGCCGTCGAGATATTGTACAAAATGGGTTGCATGGTCCCGGTCTCAAAGGCTTTCTCGCTCACCCCGATGGTACTCATCCCCCCAAGCCATTCGGAAGCCACCACCACGGCACAGGCAACGATGCCCAGGTTGCGTCCGGCCACCAGGTAATCGGCGGCAGAGCGTCCGGCTACCTTTTTTGTAAAGAAGGAAATGAAGGTGATAAAGGCAAAGTAGGCAACAACGATCAGCAGGTAGATATTCATTGCAACAGGTTTGAATGCAGTACCCCTTTAACTTTGCAATCCCTGATAAAACTAGCCGGTGCCGGCAGGCCAGCCCGGATGGTTACAGGCATTAAAGCCGCAAAAATAAGGAAAACCTTCAGATAAAAAATAAAAAGATGGAGACAAAGTTCAAACCCGGCAGTGCGTTCGCTACAATGCGTCGAGCAAAGCTTCCAGGCGAATGCCCCTCGAACCCTTGATCAGTATGTTGTACCCCTGGGGGGCATGTACCCGGAGCCATTCGAGGGTACTCCCTGTGTCTTCGAATACGTGGGTGCCGGGGGGAGACTCTTTGCTCAGGCGGGAAAAATGCTTCCCCACCAACACGCGCAGCTGAAAATCCCCTGATTCGAGCAGGCGGAGCACCGACAGATGCTCTTTGGCAGCATTGCTGCCCATTTCGAGCATGTCGCCCAGTATCACGGCCTTTGGTCCCTTCCCTGTCTGGCTGAAATACTCCAGGCTGGCGGCCATGCTGCTGGGGTTGGCATTGTAGGCATCCATCAGCACGGTGTTTTTCCCGGTGTCGATGCGCTGTGAACGGTAATTGTGGGGCTGGTAGCTCCCGATGGCTTCAGAGACCTGCCAGGGTGAGATGCCGAAATAGAGCCCCAGGGTTGCTGCCGCCATGATGTTCTCAAAATTGACATCTCCGGCAAGCCTGCTTTTGATCAGGCCTGCCTGCCCCTGCCGGGCCAGGCCAAATGCCTTGTTGACCCTGAACGCCACTTCGAGGAAGGGATAGGAAGCGGTGATGCTGCCGCTGCAGTGATTTTTTCCGCCCATCCCGTAATAGATGTTGTGGTTGTTGCCGGCCAGGAGCAACAGCCTGGGGTCGTTGGCGTTGACAAAGAGAATGCCCTTCTGGCCGGAAACGTAGCGGTAAAGTTCGGTTTTGGCCCTGGCAATGTTCTCTACGCTGCCAAAGCCCTCCAGATGAGCTTTGCCGATATTGGTGACCAGGCCCAGCATGGGTTTTGAGATCTCGCAAAGGGCCCCGATCTCTCCGATGTGGTTGGCGCCCATTTCTATAATGGCCACTCCCACCGGCGGCCTGATCGAAAGCAGGCTCAGGGGCACGCCGATGTGGTTATTCAGGTTGCCGGGGGTCGCAAACGAACAGAACCCCTTCGACAGCACCGCATGGGCCAGTTCCTTGGTGGTGGTTTTGCCATTGGTGCCCGTAATTCCGAGCACCGGGATGTTCAGCAGTTCGCGGTAGGCCTTGCTGAGTTCCTGAAGGGTTTGCAGGCTGTCTTTGACCAGCACGAAACGTTCGTCAAGCTTTTGACGGGGGTCGTCGATAACGGCCAGGCTGCATCCGGCTCGAATGGCGTGCATGGCAAACAGGTTGCCGTCGAGGTGTTCGCCCTTGAGGGCAAAAAAAAGCTCCCCCGGTTTGGCCTGGCGGCTGTCGATGCAGACACCGGTGCCCTTGATTATCTGTTGCAGGAGTCCGGGAACGGGGCTGGGGGTCATGGCGGCAAGATGGATGAAAAAGCCCCATTTACCATGGCAAACGGGGCTTAAGATTTTTTAACGGGGCTGTTTATCTCCTGGCATTTCCTATCTGATCCATGGCGCAACGGAAACCGATGTCGCTGGTTGCAGCGTCCTCATCGAGGAACCTGCGGGTTCCCGGCGACAACCAATGGATGCGGTCGCGCCAGCTCCCGCCCTTGTATACCCTCGACTGGTTTGAGATCAGGGTCTGTCCTTCGGCATACACTGCCCGGCCTTCGCCAATGGCCGATGCGGCATCGCCGTCGCGGTAATCGATGTTGTCAGCACGGCTATAGTTGCGTCGGTCCTGGGATTCTTCTTCGGTCAGATCGCGGTACACAACCCGCCCGAGGTCGTCGAATACCACATTGCCGGCTTCATCCCGCTGGACGGCGCGGAACACATTGCCGCGGAAAGGCCTGAAGTCGGCCACGGCTTCGTGCGACAATGGCCTGTAAACGTCCTTTACCCATTCGCTGACATTACCTGCCATGTTGTACAGCCCGAAATCGTTAGGCCAGAAAGATTTTACCGGCATGGTGATGTCTCCGCCCGGATTGGGATACCCGGCCACACCGCTGAGGTCTCCCGGCCCTCTCTGGAAGTTTGCCCTGAACTGACCCATGTTCCTGCGGTCGCTCATCCGGGCATGGCGGCCTGACCAGGGATACTGCCTGCCATCGGAAATGTTCTCTTCTAAGGTATTTCCGATAAGTCCCAGGGCTGCGTACTCCCATTCGGCCTCGGTGGGCAGTCTGTAACGGGGCAGCAGCAGGCCGTCCTCCCAGCGTACGCGGCGCTCGCCGGTACCCCGGGGATCGAGGTCCCTGAGGTTGCTCCTGACCAGGCCTTCGTACGCTCCTTCGAGATAGGCCCGGGTAGTAAAATGGTTGGCACCCTGCTGTTCGTCGAGGTTCCAGTCGAGTATCCCCTCGCGAACAAGGATCATTTCGTTAACCCTGTCGGTGCGCCAGGAGGCGTATTCGGCGGCCTGTACCCAGCTGACACCCACCACCGGGTAATCGCGGTAGGCCGGGTGACGCAGGTAATTTTCCACAAAAGGTTCGTTGTAGGCCAGGGGGTCGCGCCATACCAGGGTGTCGGGCAGGGCGTTGAGGTATACTTCGGGATGGGTTTCGCCGAAAATGCGGCTTGTCCAATGCAGGTATTCGACATAGTCGAGGTTGCGGACTTCGGTTTCATCCATATAGAAAGAAGCCACCGTAACCCGGCGGGGGATGTTGTCCCAGTCGAACAGCACATCCTGGGTGGTGCGCCCCATCACGAAAGTGCCTCCTTCAATAAACACCAGCCCCGGGCCGAGCTCCTGTTCAGGCTGCCCCGTCACCTCGAACCCGCCCGTCTGGGGGTCGTTGTAGGTCCAGCCGGTGGTAGCCGACCTGTCTGATTGGAACAGGCCGCCAATGCCACAGGAACTCAACAGGACAGAAGTTGCAAACACTGCCATGAATGCGGGCAGCCTCTTCCTCAGATTCCTTGTCATACTTGTCATATGCTTCACGGTTTGAAAATTTTGGCGATCACAAAACTAACTAAAAAGTAGGACAGTTTAGTATACGGCTTCGAATATTTCTTGTGGGGCAGCCGAACTGCAGCGAAAGGCTGATCTCGTGCACACCCAGGGAAACAGGGGTAACCGGGGCCAGCGAATAGTCGTAGCTGTACCCGATGCGGTAGTTCCCGATGCTGATCCCCAGCAAAAATACCAGGGTGTTGTTGTCCTGGAGGGGATAGTTGAGCCAGTGGCGGAACCAGACACCCGCCATGATGGGTTGGGTGCCGGCATACAGCCCGTAGCTCATATGGGTCTGGTGGCCCTGGCTCTGAAGGATCACATTGGGCGAAACAAAATAATCCCTACCGCTGCGCAACCTCCTTTTGCCCCTGTCGGTGTCCAGGTAGAGGCCGGCATGGGCGCTGTATTTTATGGCGAGCCTGGACAGGCTGTCGGGGTTCAGGCTGAGGTTGGGGTGGGTGATGTGGTGAGCGGCCATCCCCCCGTAAAATGTGCCCGAATACAACAAAAGTCCGGTGGCAAAATTCGCCGAACCGGCCCCGGTGACAGCAGGAGGGGGTTCCTCTGTAACAAAATCCAGCAGGTCCCAGCGGTAATCATTGCGCACATAGCTTGCCTGCAGTCCAAAGTGGATACCCAGGTCCCTGCCGGCCCTCAGGTGGTAGGCATACATGCCCCCGATCTGGGTGCGCATCAGCGCACCCCCCGGATTGTCGGAGGTGATCAGCATGCCCAGTCCGCCCTGCAGCCATCCGGCGTAGGTGTCAAATGAGGCCGTGAAGGTACTGATGCCCGTTTGTGCAAAGCCGGTATGCTGAACATTCAGGGCAATGCGCGAACAATGTCCGGCACCGGCAAATGCGGGATTCAGGTATACCGGGGCGGCAAAGAACTGGGAAAAGACAGGATCCTGCCCTGCAACTGCCTGCCCCCCCTGAGGATGAAGGAAGAGCCAGGTTATGCCCAGCATGTAAATGGTTATGGAGGATTTCCTGTTCATGGTCGGTTTGCCGGCAGGTTGGTCCCGGTTATAACGTATTTTTGCGCCTGGCAATTGTTGTGGCCCGGGTAAAAATAGCCCGCAGGGCCGGGCAGAAACAAAATATCCTTGTTTTTTTTCCGTTTATGCCTTACAAACAAAACAGATGGCAGCAAAACCTTTGATCAGGCTGTTTGTTTACCTGGTACCGCCGGCCCGGCCTTCGGGCAGCTGCCTCAATTTGCCGTCCTAGCCCTATGTCTGTCTACCTTATCAACGTATACGTCATTGTCCTCCTGATGTTGCACTTTATCCCTTCGACGGCCGTTGGCAAGGAGCAGCAGGAAAGGATCGCCATCGAGTGGCATCAGCCTGTCCGGTTCCCGGTTGGCGAAGACGACTACCTGGAAGTATTGTATTTCGAGAGTGCGGTCTTTACCGACAGCATGCCCACACTTCCGGTCTACAAACTGAGGATCCCCAATACGGTTCCGCATTTTAGCTGGCATGCCGGCATTGCTGATCCGGAATTCGGCCCGGTCAGCCCTGCCGAAGAGGCCGTGTTGCGTGCTGCAGGTTTCCGCGAAGAGACGCCCGGGCTGGAACACCAGATCCAGGTTGCCGGCGGGCTGCGCAGTTCGGTCATCAGTTTTTATCCTTACAGATACCTTCCTTCAGAAGACCGGTACGAGAAAGTACGCTCTTTCATGCTGGAAACCTACCAGGAGTTTGACCAGGCCGCGCTTCCCTCTCCCGGTAAACAATGGGCCGGAAGCTCTGTGCTTTCGGCCGGCAACTGGTACCGTATTTGTGTTGAGGAGACCGGTGTTCACCGACTGGGCTACGATGAACTGCTTAGCCTGGGGATGGATCCTTCCACCTTGCAAAGACAGCAAATCAGGCTTTATGGCAACGGCAGCGGCATGTTGCCCGAGGCCAACAATGCCTTTGCATGGAATGACCTGCAGGAAAACGCCATCTATGTTTCCGGCAATGCCCAGGGCAACTTCGGGCCGGGCGACTACCTTCTCTTTTACGGCCGCTCGCCCGATCTGTGGGATTACGAGGAGGCCTTAGGGCGCTTTGTGCACCAGACCCATCTGTATGCAAACCGGTCCTGTTACTTCATTACGGCCGACCGCGGGCCTGGCCGCCGGATACAGAGCAGGCCCGTTTACGAACAGCCGGCCACCCACCAGGTGACGACATTCAGAGACTATGCCATTCATCAGCTCAATCAGCACAATCTGATCGGAAGTGGCAGGCAGTGGTACGGCGAAATATTCGATGCCACCACCACCAGGCAGTTCCACTTTGACCTCCCCGGCCTGGAACCCGGCAAAAAGGCTACAGCCGAAGCTTATCTGGCTGCCAGGGCCCCTGTGCCCAGCAGCTTTACCCTTACGGGAGGCGGGCGCAGCAAGCAAATGAACATTTTGTCGATCAATCCGGCCGACTACAATGGCTTCCATGCCCGTTCGGTGAACGACACCATGGAGTTCACCCCCTCCGGGCAGGAAAGGATCAGCCTGACACTCACCTACAACCGCCCGGGCGCCGGCACCCGGGGATGGCTCAATTACCTGGTAATTAACGCCAGCCGGCAGCTTTCCCTTACCGGCCCGCAGATGGGTTTCAGGGATGTGGAAAACACCGGCCCGGGACATGTGCTGAATTACACCCTCGAACAGGCAGGCAGCCAGGTCAGGATATGGGATGTTACCGACCGTTTCCATGTTGTGGAACAGGAAGTGGTCAGGGAGGGCAACCGCCTTTCTTTCCGCCTTCCCGGCGATGAACTGCGCGAAATGCTGGCTTTTGATGGGACAGACTACCTGTTGCCATCGCTGGAAGGCCGGGTCGGGAACCAGGATCTCCATGCCATGGAACCCAGAGACATGATCATTGTAACTGCCCCCGAACTGCTGCCCGAGGCAGAGCGTCTGGCCGCCTTCCGGCGTGAACACGACGGAATTCGTGTCGGGGTGGTGACCACGGAGCAGGTGTACAACGAATTCTCTTCGGGCAGTGTCGACATTTCGGCCATCCGCAATTTCATGAAGATGTTTTACGACAGAGCCCAGACCCCCGGGCAACTGCCACGTTACCTGCTGCTGTTCGGCAATGGGACCATCGACAACAGAGACAGGCTGGGTTTCGGGGGGAATCTCATTCCCACCTACCAGAGCGAAGCCTCACTGTCGTTCAGGAATTCATACATGACCGACGATTATTTCGGACTGCTCGACGATCACGAGGGAGAGGGGGCCTTCGGGGTGCTTGACATTGGCATCGGGAGGCTGCCTGTGCGAACTGTTGCCGAGGCTTCCGCCCTGGTCGACAAGATTATCCGTTACCAGAAAAGAATACCCGGTCTGGAGCCCGGAGCGGCTTCTCCGGCGCCTGGCGCAGGGGTGTCGAACTATGCCGATTGGCGGAATACCGTGGTATTTATTGCCGACGACGGTGATTTCAATGTTCATCTGGATCATGCGGAGATCCTTTCTTCTGCTTTAACAAATGCACATCCCGAATCCAATGTGGAGAAGATCTACCTGGATGCCTATCAGCAGCTGACCACAGCCGGCGGGGCGAGATACCCCGAGGTGAACAGGGCCATCAACGAGCGTGTGAACAAGGGTGCGCTGCTGATCAACTACATCGGCCACGGCGGCACCCGTGGGTTGGCCCATCAGCGGGTGCTGACCATGGAAGATGTCGGCAGCTGGAACAATACCTACAACATGCCCGTATTCATGACGGCCACCTGCGAGTTCAGCAGCTTCGACCAGCCCGATCCCAACGATCTTTCGGCCGGGGTGAGCATTGTGCTGAAACCCCTGGGGGGCACCATGGCCATGTACACCACTACCCGCCTGGCGTGGTCGGGATCCAACCTGGTCCTCAACAGGAATTTCATGAATATAGCCTTTGCCAGGGATGATGAAGGGCAGCATCACCGCCTGGGCGACCTCATCCGCATTGCCAAGCAACGAAGCAGCGGCGCCTCCACCCCCATGCAACTGAGAAATTTTGTATTGCTGGGCGATCCCTCCATGCGCATGGCCTATCCCCGGCACCGGGTGGTTACCGATATGATGCCCGATACCATCAGGGCCTTTCAACGGGTCGAGGTGTCGGGGCATGTGACCGATGCCGCCGGGAACAAGCTGGATGGGTACCAGGGAGTGGTGTTTCCGACCGTATACGACAAGACGACAGTTTTTCGCACCCTGGGGAACAACCCCGGCTCCATCCCCGGTAATTTTGAGATGCGCAACGCGGTGCTTTACCGCGGGCAGGCCAGGGTAGAGGACGGTGAATTCAGCTTTTCCTTTGTGATGCCCAAAGACATTGCCTACCAATACGGAAGCGGAAAGATCAGTTATTACCTGGACGACGGCCATACCGATGGCCATGGCGAATTCAGGGGCTTTGTTATTGGAGGCACCCTGGAAGGCTTTGAGCCCGACCAGCGGGGGCCGGAGATCAGCCTCTTCATGAACGACACGACCTTCCGCACGGGCGATACCACCAATGAAAATCCGGTACTGCTTGCTTTCCTGTCGGACGAAAACGGGATCAATGTCACCGGCCGCATCGGACATGATATTGTGGCCATACTCAACGGAAATACGTCGGCACCCATCAGGCTGAACAGCTATTACCAGGCAGACCTCGACTCCTACAACAGCGGAAGGCTGAGCTATCCGTTTTTCGGCCTCCCGGACGGGGAGCACCAACTTACGCTCAGGGCCTGGGATATCCACAACAACCCTTCGGAGGCCAGCCTCCATTTTGTGGTGGCCTCCTCAGACAGGCTGATACTTGGCCAGCTCATGAATTACCCCAATCCCTTTGACAGCGATACCTGGTTTACTTTCAGTCACAACCAGCCTTCCACCCTGGTGGACGTACACATCGACATCTATGACCTCAGCGGCCGGCTGGTCCGCCGGCTTTTCAGGCAGGTATCCTCAGGCGGTTACCAGTCGGAGCCCATTCACTGGGATGGCAGGGGAGACGGCGGTAAGCCCCTGGGCAGCGGGGTATATCTTTACCGGCTCAGACTGGAAACACCCGACGGCCAGAAGTCGGGACAGACCCAGAAACTGGTGATTATGAGGTGAGTGATAGGTGGGAGGAGGAAGGTGGAAGGTAGAAGGTAGAAGGTAGAAGGTGGAAGGTAGAAGGT